>NZ_JBQAEG010000011.1:0-149024 GCF_051915205.1 Bacillus cereus group sp. MYBKT111-2 | reverse complement strand
GCAGGTTCAAATCCTGTCCCCGCAACCAAATGGTCCCGTGGTGTAGTGGTTAACATGCCTGCCTGTCACGCAGGAGATCGCCGGTTCGACCCCGGTCGGGACCGCCATTTTAATAAGGCTCGGTAGCTCAGTCGGTAGAGCAGAGGACTGAAAATCCTCGTGTCGGCGGTTCGATTCCGTCCCGAGCCACCATTTACTTTAATAAAATACGCCGGCTTAGCTCAATTGGTAGAGCAACTGACTTGTAATCAGTAGGTTGGGGGTTCAAGTCCTCTAGCCGGCACCATGTAAGTTTCGGAGGGGTAGCGAAGTGGCTAAACGCGGCGGACTGTAAATCCGCTCCTTCGGGTTCGGCAGTTCGAATCTGCCCCCCTCCACCATTTACATAGGGGCATAGTTTAAAGGTAGAACTGAGGTCTCCAAAACCTCCAGTGTGGGTTCGATTCCTACTGCCCCTGCCAAATATATTTACACAACATGGCGGTTGTGGCGAAGTGGTTAACGCACCGGATTGTGGCTCCGGCATTCGTGGGTTCGATTCCCATCAGTCGCCCCATTTTTATTTTAAAAATTATAAATAATCTAATGGATGCTTACATATAATTAAGTAAGAATTCGATGGGCTATAGCCAAGCGGTAAGGCAACGGACTTTGACTCCGTCATGCGCTGGTTCGAATCCAGCTAGCCCAGCCATTTTTGCGGAAGTAGTTCAGTGGTAGAATACAACCTTGCCAAGGTTGGGGTCGCGGGTTCGAATCCCGTCTTCCGCTCCAGTAAAATTTTATATGGCGGCATAGCCAAGTGGTAAGGCAGAGGTCTGCAAAACCTTTATCACCGGTTCAAATCCGGTTGCCGCCTTTTCTTTTGTGCCGATGTGGCGGAATTGGCAGACGCGCACGACTCAAAATCGTGTTCCTTCGGGAGTGTCGGTTCGACCCCGACCATCGGTATCACGAACGGCGTAATAAAAAGACTCTACACCAAATGTGTAGAGTCTTTTTATATTTTCATCACACTACAAAATAAGCATAAATAGTGTGTTGGTGAAATGGTAGAATTTTTTTGCTAAATTATGTTATATGATTCTAAAATTCGTAATAAACGTAGCAATTCATGTATAATATAACTTGTCGAAAGAACAAAATGATAGTGATTTATATTATGTCTGTAATATGAATCAAAAATGAACTTTTTATATTTCTTTAAAAAATGTGTTGAACACACATGATATTTCATATTAATATTTTTATGTAGATTTAAAACCGGAAAGAGAGTGGAAAGTATGGGTCGTAAATGGAATAATATTAAAGATAAAAAAGCATCAAAAGATGCAAATACTAGCCGTATATACGCGAAATTTGGACGTGAAATTTATGTAGCGGCAAAACAAGGCGAGCCAGATCCGGAATCAAACCAAGCGCTTAGAGTGGTATTAGAACGTGCGAAAACATACAATGTTCCAAGAACAATTATCGATCGTGCAGTTGAAAAAGCAAAAGGTGGTTCAGAAGAAAATTATGACGAGCTTCGTTATGAAGGGTTTGGACCAAATGGAGCTATGGTAATTGTAGATACACTTACAAACAACGTAAACCGTACTGCAGCTGATGTACGAGCTGCATTTAGCAAAAACAGTGGTAACATGGGTGTAAACGGTTCTGTAGCTTACATGTTTGATGCGACAGCTGTTATCGGCCTTGAAGGGAAAACATCAGATGAAGTTCTTGAGATTTTAATGGAAGCAGATGTGGATGCACGTGACATTCTTGAAGAAGAAGATGCTGTTATCGTGTATGCGGAACCTGATCAATTCCATGCAGTACAATCTGCACTTAAAGATGCGGGTGTTGAAGAATTCACAGTTGCAGAATTAACAATGCTTGCACAAAATGATGTAGAACTTCCTGAAGATGCTCAAGTACAATTTGAAAAAATGGTTGATGCATTAGAAGATTTAGAAGATGTACAACAAGTTTACCACAACGTAGACTTAGGAGAATAATACGATAGAAGTCCCTGTTCGTTTAACGAATAGGGGCTTTTTTATGAATATAATTAAGGTGAGGAATTAGTAAAGGTATTTTGGTGTAGACAGGGAATATGCTTATAGGGATATATGAAATATTCATTATTTCTAGGAGGCGTAATATGGAACATAAAACACCAAAGCATATTGTTGCTGTAGCAGGTTATTTAACAAATGAAAAAGAGGAAGTGTTATTAGCTAAAGTACATTGGCGATCGGATACATGGGAGTTACCAGGAGGACAGGTAGAAGAAGGAGAAGCGCTCGATCAAGCAGTTTGTAGGGAAATAAAAGAGGAAACAGGATTAACGGTGAAGCCTATCGGTATTACAGGAGTTTATTATAATGCTTCCATGAACATTCTAGCTGTCGTTTTTAAAGTGGCATATGTGAGCGGTGAAATAAAAATTCAACCTGAAGAAATACAAGAGGCTAAATTTGTTGCTTTAAATGAAGAGAACATAGATGAGTATATAACGCGTCCTCATATGAAATCCAGAACGCTTGATGCGATGAGAGCAACACATTTTATTCCGTATGAAACGTGGGAAGTGCAGCCGTATAACTTAATAGGAAGATTGTAAAGAAAAGAGTAGTCGATTTGAGACATAATCAAATCACTACTCTTTTTTGTATACTGTTTAAGAAAAAGGTCAAAATAATAATAGCGTTAGTATTGATTTAAAGAACGTTTGTTCTGTATAATATATGATATATTATGTACATTTAGATTACTAGATACTCAAAATTATATATATTTGTAGATGATATAATGAAAATAGAGCACTTTAATAGAGAAAGTATAATAGCCTTAAGGTGTAACCTGTTATGGGTTTAATATAATCTATATTCAATATTTCAGATGAATAGTAGATAAAAAAGGACTGTGATACAATACTTTTTTATCCCGCTATTTGCCGGGCAGCCAGATTGGTGGGGTCTGATGAAAGTTTCAATTTATACCTTACAATGATGTAAGGTACATGTAAGAGAAATCGATGGGATATTTTTTTACGACAAGGTATTCTTAAAGTAAGAGTTATACGCTGTGTGGAAAAGAGGTGTTCAAGATGAAAGAACGAGTATTATCTAGGGTGAACTACCATCAAAAAGTTGCATTAAATCCAATGACTAAGTTTTTTTATAAAGCCATTATTTTATTATTATTGTTAAGTTTTACGTTATTATTCATTGGAAATGTAATGATCGAGCAAAGTGATATTAGTAAATTGCATGTACCAGCTAAGTTAGAGGTGCCAGAATCATTAACACATGCATTTATTGCGACAGAAGATAAAAGGTTTTATCATCATAACGGTTTAGATTATATAGCAATTGTCAGAGCGTCTGTTGAGAATATAAAAGCTGGTGGTGTTGTGCAAGGTGGAAGTACAATTACACAACAGTTATCCAAAAATGCTTTTTTAACGAATGAACGTACATTTTCTCGTAAGTGGAAAGAGATTTTCTATACGAAAAAAATTGAACGTACATTTACGAAGGATGAAATTTTAAAATTGTATGTAAGTAATATTTATTACGGAGAAGGAGCATGGGGAATTGAAAAAGCAGCAAACCTATACTTCGGTAAAAAGGTAAGCCAATTAACGTTGGCTGAAAGTGCAATGATGGCTGCTGTAGTAAAGGCACCTGCTTATTACTCACCTGCACAAAATTATGATAAGGCCGTAGAGAGACGAAATGTCGTTTTGAGATTGATGGAGAAAGAAGGCTATATCAATCATGATGAGTATGTGCAAGCAGTTAGTGAGAAGTTAGTCATTCGGCATGATATAAAAACAGAGCAGTCAATGTTAAATAGTGCTCGTGAAAAAGCAGTAAGCTAAAGGAAGTTCCTACATAGGAGCTTCTTTTTTTGAATAAATTGTGACAAATTGTGACACAATATCGTCACAATTGTTGTATTTTTGTAATTTATGTGAGCGTGTTCATTGCGTGACAGATATAAGTATTGATATTATGTGTATTGTGTACAATGCTGTATACAGAATATGAAATTAAAGAGGAATGTATATGAAATCATCGAACAAACTCATGGCTCTTGGTATAGTTTTTTCCATTGCAGTATTGATTGTGATCGGAACGATTGCGTATAGCATCATAAATGACAAAAAAGATAAAGGGAATGAGATGTTTGCTTATTCCACACAACAATCTTTAGGGAAAGATGATGCTCCGGTTAAGGTAGTTGAATTTGGAGACTTCAAATGTCCCGCTTGTCGTACTTGGGATGTAACAGTATTGCCACGATTAAAAGAAGAGTATATTGATAAAGGTAAAGTGCAGTTATACTTTATTAATTTTCCGTTTATTGGGAAAGACTCTGATTTAGGTGCAGCAGCTGGTGAAGCAATTTATAAACAAGATAAAGATTCATTCTGGACTTTCTATGATGAGATTTATCAAAGTCAAAAGAAAGATACGGAAGAATGGATTACAGAAGAATTACTTCTTAACATTGTGAAAGAGAAGCTTCCGAAAGTTGATGTAGATCAATTTAAGAAAGATTTACACAGTAAAGAAATAAAAGAAAAAGTACGTAAAGATTCAGATCGTGCTCAAAAATTAAAAGTTCAAGGTGCTCCTTCAGTATATATAAACGGAAATCTTGCAAACCCTGATTTCGATAGTATGAAGAAGGCGATTGATAAAGAATTGAAAAAGTGATGAGCTACTCATCACTTTTTCGACTTTTTTCGATAAAATTCTTGCTTCCGCTTTTTTTACATGCTATACTACTTTACATAAGTTATTCTAATATCTTATATGTATTTCATATTTGCGGGTGTAGTTTAGTGGTAAAACAAGAGCCTTCCAAGCTCTGGTCGAGAGTTCGATTCTCTTCACCCGCTCCAAATTTTATTAAATGTTTTTCTATAAATTGTGATCAACGCAGTGTTTCGTTTCCGAGATAAACGAGGCATTGCGTTTTTTAATGTTTGGAAAACGTAATTGTATGCGAAAATAGAAGTAAAGAATAGTATTCCGAAAGTGAATTGCTAACTAATAGATCGTTACATAAAGGATGGATTCATCTGAGGAGGCGATTAGGAATGGATTTTGAACAATTAAAGCAAGATGTTATTGCGTATAGTAAAACGATTGGTATAGATAAAATAGGCTTTGCTAGTGCTTCACCATTTGAAGAATTAAAGCAGCGGTTAATCCAGCAGCAACAATTAAATTATCAATCTGGATTTGAAGAGCCTGATATAGAAAAGAGAACGAACCCACAGCTTCTATTACCTGGTGCAAAATCAATTATTGCGATTGCATTAGCGTATCCTTCAAAATTAAAAAATGCACCATTAAGTAAACGCGGAGAACGCCGCGGGATTTTTTGTCGTGCCTCTTGGGGACAAGATTATCATCTCGTTTTACGAGATCGTTTGCAAAAATTAGAAGCATATTTAATTGAAAAACTTCCAGATATAGAAGTTAAGTCCATGGTTGATACAGGTGAATTAAGTGATCGAGCTGTTTCGGAGCGCGCCGGTATTGGATGGAGTGGTAAGAATTGCTCTATTATTACACCAGAATTTGGTTCGTATGTATATTTAGGAGAAATGATTACAAATGTTCCATTCCCACCAGACCAGCCGATAGAAGATCAATGCGGAAGCTGTACAAAATGTATTGATATTTGTCCTACAGGTGCTTTAATACAAGGAGGACAGTTAGATTCGAAGAAATGTATTGCATTTTTAACACAGACGAAAGGATTCCTACCGGAAGAATATCGCGACAAAATAGGAAATCGTATTTATGGATGTGATACGTGTCAGACAGTTTGTCCGAAAAATAAAGGAATGGATTTTCATAATCATCCTGAGATGGAACCAGATCCTGAGTTAGTTAAGCCGTTATTAACACCGCTTTTAACAATTAGTAATCGTGATTTTAAAGAGAAATATGGAATTATGTCTGGTTCATGGAGAGGTAAAAAACCGTTGCAACGAAATGCGATTTTAGCACTTGCACATTTTAAAGAAGCATCAGCAATTCCAGATTTAATAGGTGTTATGAAAGATGATCCAAGACCAGTACTTCGCGGAACAGCAGCGTGGGCGCTTGGGAAAATTGGTGGAGACGGCGTCGGCGAAGCTATTGAAAAAGCGATGCAACGTGAGAAAGACGAAGAGGTTCTTCATGAAATGAATCGCGGACTTGAATTGTTAGCGCAGAAAAAAGAGTAGATAATATCTCCCTTTTTCATATTGTAATATGGGAGGGAGAAGAAATGGTTGTAAAAATAAATATTGAAAAGCAAGTCCAACAATTTTTAGCATATATAACAGAGAAACGAACAAATGTAGATGGTATTGCTGAAGATTTATTACAAATAGCAAAGAGAAAGAAACAATTATTTCAAAAGCGTAATGCAGAGATAGTAAAAGCAACTGCGGATGTTTCTTTTATGAGGCAATTAAATAATAGCAATCATCAAGAAATTGATTATCAAATACATTTTAAATATTTAATTAAGCATAAAGAATTATTTTATATTGAAGAGGAACAATTAAAACGAAGAGTTTGTTTAAATAATAGCCGGATAATAGGTGATTATGCTATTGAAGTGCCAGAAGCAGTTGGAATGAGTGAGACATTAGAAAGGGAAGTTACAAAAGAGAAGTACGGTTCCTATCAGTACAACCGTTTAGAGGCAGTTAAATATGCAGAGCGTTGGTGGGATGATCGAAACCCTGCATATCGTAATTTCCCTGATAATTGTACGAATTTTATTTCTCAATGTCTTCATACTGGAGAAGTACCAATGAATGGATATCCTAATATTCGTAAAGGATGGTGGCAAAGGGAGAATCAGTGGAGTTGGAGCTGGGCTGTTGCACACTCTTTTTATTGGTATTTGTCAGGTGCTACATCAGGACTTCGAGCTGAAGCTGTAGAAAGGCCAGAGGACCTTATTCTTGGTGATGTCATCGCTTATGATTTCGAGGATGATGGTAGGTGGAACCATACGACGATTGTAGTAGCAAAAGACGCAGATGGTATGCCACTTGTAAATGCACATTCAGCGAATAGCCGTCGGCGTTATTGGAACTATGAAGATTCTAGTAAATATACACCACAAATGAAATATAAATTCTTTCATATTATTAATGGGTAGAGATTTTTCGCTCAAGTGGTATAATACGTAGTAGACAAAAAACAGAGGTGAATATCGCGTGGGAGTACATGTTGTTTTATATCAACCAGAAATTCCAGCAAATACAGGGAATATTGCTCGTACTTGTGCAGCAACTGGAACAGAATTACATTTGATTAGACCGCTTGGATTTTCAACGGATGATAAAATGTTAAAGCGTGCAGGATTAGATTATTGGCAGCACGTGAAAATTACGTATTATGATTCAATTGAAGAGTTTTATGAGAAAAATAAAGACGGTGAATTCTTCTATTTAACAAAGTATGGCGAGAAAGCTCATACAGCGTTTGATTATAGCAAACGTGAGAAGGATTACTATTTTGTATTTGGAAGAGAAACGAACGGCTTACCAGCTAATGTAATCGAAGAAAATTTCGATCATTGTTTACGTATTCCAATGACTGATAAAGTGCGTTCATTAAATTTATCTAATACAGCAGCTATTTTAATTTATGAAGCATTCCGTCAACAAAATTATCCAGGATTAGATTTAGAAATTGTTTATTAAAAGTCGCCATATGGCGACTTTTTTTCTAAAAATAAAAATAATATGTAATCATACATTTAAAAAAGGATACATATTCATATAAAATGGGATATATGAATAAAAATAGATCAGACGGGTTGAGATAAATATGAAGGAACAATATAGTAATCAAAATACCTTTTTAAGTATGATAGATATGGATTTAATAAGAAGAGGATTATTACATGCTATTCAAGATTTAGTATTTATTGTTAAAGTTATTGATGATGAAACATTTACATATATTTATGTAAATAAGTTAGGTATGGATTATGCGAAGCTAAGTGAAGAATGTTATGGAAAAACTTTTGCAGAAGTATTACCGGAAGATACGGCGGAAATATTGCAAGTGCAATATGCAAAAGTAGCGAGCGAAGCGAAAGCACATACCTTTTGTGATGTAGTTAGTTTACCAACTGGTAATTTACATTATGAATCTTCACTTAATCCTGTATTTGATGAAGAAGGAGTATGTCAGTTTATTATTTGTATTACAAGGGATATCACAGCTCAAATAGAGGAGAAGATGGAGATAGAGGAAAAACAAATGCTGTTTAAGTCATTACTAGAATATAATAATGACTCCATCATATCTATAGATTCTATAGGAAGAATTACATATGCAAATCCAGCAACGTATGAAATATTTGGATACCGATTTGAAGAATTAAATAATAAGTTTATTTTTGAATTTATTAATAAAGAATATGAAAAAGATTTTCAAATTATATTTAAAGAAGCCATGCAAGGAAGGGCAAAGCAAATTGTTTCAAAGAAATATGTTCATAAAGAAGGGTACGAGCTCTATATTTCCTTGAGAACTATCCCGATTATTGTAAATGGTGAAATTGTTGGAGTATATATTGTTACAAGGGATGTTACAAAGCAAATATTAAATGAAATGAGAACGGAATATTTAGCTTATTATGATCAGCTAACAGGATTAATGAATAGAATTTCATGTACAAATAAGTTAAATGATTTTTTAAATGAGAAGGTAGCTTTTGCGTTTATCTTTATAGATTTAGATGAATTTCACCTTATTAATGATACGTTTGGTCATAAAGAAGGAGATAAAGTGTTACAAAAAGTTACAGAATGTTTAAGCAGTTTTCAAATACCCGGTATACACTTATTTAGAGAACACGATGATCAATTTGTTATGTTAATAGAAAATATAACGAAAGAACGTGTAGAGGGAGTTTCCAAAAACATACTGAAAAGGATTAGTGAACATTTTGTAATCGAAGAAGAGGACGTGTATTTAAGTGCTTCAATCGGAATTGTAATGGCTCCAACAGATGGAGAAGATGAAAAGATATTATTCCAAAGAGTTGATGCTGCTTTGGAAAAAGCAAAAGAAAAAGGAAAAGGGCATTATCATTTTTATTGCAGTGGGTTAGATTGTGAGCGTGAACAAAGATTTATAATAGAAAACCAATTACATCGTGCTATAGAAAAAAATGAATTCTTCTTATATTATCAGCCGCAAATTAATATTGAAACGAAAAAAATAGCTAGTATGGAGGCTTTAATAAGGTGGGAGAATAAAGAATTAGGATTTGTCTCTCCCAATCAATTTATTCCGCTAGCAGAAAGAACAGGATTTATTATTAAGCTTGATGAATGGGTAGTAAATGAAGTGTGTCGACAAATACGCGAATGGTTAAATAAAGGATATGAAGTTGTCCCAATTGCAGTTAATATTTCAGCCAGGCATTTTCGCTCTATTACATTAATAGAGATGATTACACGAGCTTTACATAAGTACAATGTACCAGCTCATTTATTAGCGATAGAGGTTACAGAAGGAGCCCTTATACATAAAGATATATCGAAAAGAGTATTGCTACAATTAAAAGAACAAAATTTAAAGATTCATTTAGATGATTTTGGTACAGGGTATTCATCTTTGAGTTATTTAAAAACGTATCCAATTGATACTTTGAAAATTGATCGTTCTTTTATGGAAGGTATACATGTAGATGAACGCGATACGAATATTACGGCTGCAATTATTCATCTAGCTCATACGTTGGAATTGAATGTAATTGCAGAAGGGGTAGAAAAAGCGGAACAAATACAATTTTTGAAGGAAAAGAATGTGAAGTTTGTACAAGGTTATTATTATAGCCGCCCTTTATCAAAATATGATGTGGAAAATGTGTATTATAAATAATCGATAAAAAAAGTGATGTGCTAAGAAGCACATCACTTTTTATGTGTACCGGGTTTATCATTGTAACCAGATGTAAAAATAGCTGTAAGAAATGTGAGTGATACACCTAAAATTAATAATAATTTCATACTAATATCCCTCCTATTTTTTCAGTTTACGAATCTGAAATATGAATCGAAATGTATGTAATGTTCTTGGAAGAAAAGAATTTATTTAAAGTGAATAGAGGTGTAAAAACTTTAATACCTATATTATACAGAATTTTCTTTGAATTTTGGAGAGAATTTTATAACACTACTGTATATTTCATTTTGATTTAAAGAATGTTTAAGGACATCCTAGCATACCTTTTATAATAATCCGATTGAACAAGGAGATGGGGGAGGAGCTATAATGGATATTCTAAAAAAAATTGAACAGCATCGAGAAGCAGAAGAACGCTTACAATGGGAAGGTACGTTTGCGGAGTATTTGGAGCTTGTGAAGGAAAGACCATGGGTGGCTCAAACAGCACACTCTCGCATTTACAATATGATAAAGGATGCTGGAATTGAAGAAGTTGATGGTAGAAGAAAGTATAACTTCTTTAGTAATCAGCTATTTGGGTTAGAGGATGCTTTAGAACGTCTTGTAGAGGAATATTTTCATCCGTCTGCAAAACGATTAGATGTTAGAAAACGTATTTTATTATTAATGGGTCCTGTTAGTGGAGGGAAATCAACATTAGTTACGATGTTGAAACGAGGATTAGAAACATATTCACGAACAGATCGAGGAGCAATTTTTGCAATTAAAGGATGCCCAATGCATGAAGATCCACTTCATTTAATTCCGCATCATTTACGAGATGATTTCTTTGATGAGTATGGGGTTAGAATTGAAGGGAATTTATCACCACTCAATGTTATGCGTCTAGAACAAGAATATGGTTCAAGAATTGAGGATGTAGTTGTAGAGCGTATTTTCTTCTCGGAAGATCGCCGTACAGGGATTGGTACATTTAGCCCGTCTGATCCTAAATCACAAGATATTGCTGATTTAACAGGCAGCCTGGACTTTTCCACAATCGCAGAATATGGTTCAGAATCAGATCCACGAGCGTATCGCTTCGATGGGGAATTAAATAAGGCAAACCGTGGGATGATGGAATTCCAAGAGATGTTAAAATGCGACGAGAAGTTTTTATGGCATTTATTATCGCTTACGCAAGAAGGGAATTTCAAAGCGGGAAGATTTGCTCTTATTTCAGCAGATGAATTAATTGTAGCGCATACGAATGAAACGGAGTATCGCTCTTTCATAGCAAATAAGAAAAATGAAGCATTACATTCACGTATTATCGTAATGCCGGTCCCATACAATTTAAGGGTTAGTGAAGAAGAACATATTTATGAAAAAATGATTCGTGAAAGTGATGTGTCCAATGTTCACATTGCACCACACACACTTCGAGTTGCAGCAATGTTTACGATTTTAACTCGTTTAAAGGATCCGAAGCGTCCGGATATTGATTTAATTAAAAAGATGCGTTTGTATGATGGAGAAACAGTAGAAGGTTATAATGCGATTGACGTAGAGGAGCTGCAACGAGAATATCAAGATGAAGGTATGAAAGGTATTGACCCTCGTTACGTTATTAACCGAATTTCTTCTACAATTATTCGAAAAGAGGTACCATCTATTAATGCATTAGATGTACTTCGCTCTTTAAAAGATGGATTAGATCAGCATCCATCGATTAGTAATGAAGACCGAGAGCGTTATATGAATTTCATCTCATTAGCGAGAAAAGAATACGATGAGATTGCAAAGAAAGAAGTACAAAAAGCATTCGTGTATTCATATGAAGAATCAGCGAAGACACTTATGGATAATTACTTAGACAACGTTGAGGCGTACTGCAATAAGTCGAAATTACGTGATCCGTTAACAGGTGAAGAAATGAGCCCAGATGAAAAGTTAATGCGCTCGATTGAGGAGCAAATTGGAATTTCAGAAAATGCTAAAAAAGCATTCCGGGAAGAAATATTAATTCGCATCTCTGCTTATGCACGTAAAGGAAAACGCTTCGACTATAATTCGCACGAACGTCTTCGTGAAGCGATTCAGAAGAAGCTATTTGCTGATTTAAAAGATATAGTGAAAATTACAACATCAACGAAAACACCAGACGAAAATCAGCTGAAGAAAATTAATGATGTTGTTGCACGTTTAATTGATGAGCACGGCTATAATTCTTCTTCAGCAAATGAATTATTACGCTATGTAGGTAGCCTGCTAAATCGATAGTTTGATAACAAAACGCTGTCTCTTGTATTTTGCGGGACAGCGTTTTATTATCCAGTCATATGTGTAAAGTGTCATACCTTGTCCAAATGTAATAAATTAAGATGCAATTTTATGAATTTATTGTCAATTATTTTTACAATATGCATATGATAGAGTAACCAACCATTCATACGAAAAAAGCCAACACAATACAATATGTTGCAAAGTGTAAATGTGTGCAACTATGCATTGTGTTTCTTTCTTATCAAAGGCTGAATGATTCTTTTCTAGTATGTGAGTGGCAAAATTTTGTTTAGGATGCTCGGAGTATTATATGAAAAACGTTATATATGTTTATGGGATGATTTTCGATGGGCAGTTACCTTTCATTCTAGCTGGTACAGTATAAAACAAAATTTCTAGCTTGCTGTTCATATAGGAAGACAATTACAGTAAGGAGGGAAAGAAATGGGTGAAGAAAACCAACCAAATTATACGATTTCACAGGAAAACTGGTCCCTCCATCGCAAAGGATATGACGACCAACAACGCCATCAAGAGAAAGTACAAGAGGCAATTAAGAATAATTTACCCGATCTTGTAACAGAAGAAAGCATTGTTATGTCTAATGGTAAGGATGTTGTAAAAATACCAATTCGTTCTTTAGATGAATATAAGATTAGGTACAATTATGATAAGAACAAACACGTTGGGCAAGGAAATGGTGACAGCAAAGTTGGTGATGTCGTTGCGAGAGATGGATCAGGTGGTCAAAAGCAAAAAGGACCAGGAAAAGGGCAAGGAGCAGGGGATGCGGCTGGAGAAGATTATTATGAAGCTGAAGTCTCTATTTTGGAATTAGAGCAAGCATTTTTCAAAGAATTAGAATTACCTAATTTAAAGAGAAAAGAAATGGATGAAAACAAGATTGAACATGTTGAATTTAATGATATTAGAAAAACGGGATTATGGGGCAACATCGATAAGAAAAGAACGATGATATCCGCATATAAACGAAATGCGATGCGTGGTAAAGCATCTTTCCATCCAATTCATCAAGAAGATTTAAAGTTCCGCACTTGGAATGAAGTATTAAAGCCAGATTCAAAAGCTGTTGTATTAGCGATGATGGATACGAGTGGATCGATGGGCATATGGGAGAAATATATGGCACGTAGTTTCTTTTTCTGGATGACGAGATTTCTACGTACAAAGTATGAAACAGTAGATATTGAATTTATTGCCCATCATACGGAGGCAAAAGTAGTTCCAGAAGAAGAGTTTTTCTCAAAAGGAGAAAGTGGCGGAACAATTTGTTCTTCTGTATACAAAAAAGCACTTGAGCTAATTGATAATAAATATTCACCAGACCGCTATAATATTTATCCATTCCATTTTTCAGACGGTGATAATTTAACATCAGATAATGCTAGATGTGTAAAACTTGTTGAAGAATTAATGAAGAAGTGTAATATGTTTGGATATGGGGAAGTGAATCAGTACAATCGCCACAGTACACTTATGTCAGCCTATAAAAATATTAAAGATGAAAACTTCAGATATTATATTTTAAAGCAAAAAGCAGACGTATTTCATGCGATGAAGAGCTTCTTTAGAGAAGAATCAGGAGAGAAAATGGCATAACCCCTTTTTGAGGGGTTATTTTTTTGTAAACTTTTTATTTTTTTAGTTGACAATGATAATGAAAATCATTATCATTTATTCGAGAAATGATTACATTTTGAATTATATATTTTGGAGGAGATGTAAAGTTGAAAAGAAATAAAAGAAAACATATAAATGCAATGATTATAGCGGCGACGTTATCACTTCCGTTTGCTGTTTATTCAACACCTGCTTTAGCGGCAGTAGCAATTGAGGCGAATAAAACGGGACAAGGTTTAGAAGATGGTACATATGACGCTGTTATTAAAGCGTATAAAGATAAAACAAATGAAGAGTCTATGGCAGCTGTTTATATAAAAAATCCGAAATTAACAGTTGAGAACGGAAAGAAAATTGTAACAGCAACGTTAAGTGATAGTGATTTCTTTCAATACTTGAAAACAGAGGATATACATACTCCAGGTGTGTTTCATGATGTGAAAGTAATATCAGTAGATAAAAAGAAAAATGGAACGAAAGTGATTCAGTTTGAAGTAGGGGAATTAGGAAAAAGGTATAATATGCAAATGCATATTTATATTCCGACAATAGCCTATGATAATAAGTATCAAGTACAATTTGAAGTAAATACATTGAATTTAGAAAATAATGTTCCAGAAGCACAAAAGGAAAATAAAGAGGATAAAGTGGATCAACAAGATGAAAATGGAAATGTAATATTAGATAAGCAATTACAAAAGCATATTAATAAATATAACTTGAATAGAGAAAATTTAGATACCCCAATAACTAAGGAAGATTTATTAAAAGTTAAATCTTTAATAGTCGTTGAAGCTAAAAGTAAAGGAATAAAAGACGTAAGCGGTCTAGAATATATGAAGAACTTAGAAAACTTAACGTTGGAAGAAGTTAAGTTAGAAAATATAAAATTTATCTCGAATTTGAGGCAATTGAAATCATTAAGTATAACCTATGGCGAACTTGAAGATATTGGACCTTTGGCTGAGTTAGAACATATTGAGAGTTTAAGCTTGAGAAATAATAAAATTTCAGATTTAAGCCCACTAAGTCAAATGAAGAAGATTAAATTGCTAGATTTAAATAGTAATTATATAAAAGATATTAAACCATTATTTACAGCGAAATCTTTAAGGACTTTGACTGTAGCAAATAATCAAATTAGTAATGCTAATCTTGCTGGGATTGAGCAACTGAAGAATGTGAAGAGTTTATCTTTAAGTAACAATGGACTTACTAATATTGAACATATTACAACAATGAAAAAATTAGTAGAGTTAGACCTTTCTAAAAATGAATTAGAAAACATCGAACCTTTATCAAGAATGTCTACTGTACAATCACTTAATTTAGAAGAAAACTATATTTCAGATATAACACCACTTAGTCAATTAACAAGTTTATATGATTTAAAGCTAGCGTCAAATGAAATTCGTGATGTTAGACCGGTTCAAGAGTTAGGAAAAAGAATGTACATTGACGTTCAAAGACAAAAAATCTTTTTAGATGATGTAGAAAAAGATAAGGAAGTTAAAATACCTATCTATAATTTACAAGGCGAGCCACTCGATACTATTCAATTAAAGAATGGAGATGGAATAGTTAATAATGGTTCTGTTAAATGGAGTACTACCGGTGAAAAAACATACGAATTTATATTAGATATAAAGCCAGAAGAAAATCGTATTAAGTTTAATGGAACAGTAATTCAAAATGTTGTTGAAAGGTTAGATGAAATAAAAGAGGATAATGAACAAAAGGAAAATGTAATTCTCGATAAAACTTTACAACAACATATTAATAAAGAGAATTTAGGTAGAGAGAATTTAAACGCTCCTATCACAAAAGAAGATTTATTACAGATTAAAAAATTAGAGATCCTTAAAGAAAAAGGAAAAGAGATAAAAGATATAACAGGCTTAGAATACATGATGAACTTAGAAAAACTCACTTTGGAAGGAGTAGGTCTGAAAAATATTGAGTTCATCTTAAACATGAAACAATTGAACAATTTGAATGTATCTCATAATCAAATTGAAGATACTACTCCATTATCTTCATTAAAAAATTTACAATGGTTAAATCTTACAGATAATCGTATTAAAGATGTGTCAGTTCTTGGATCAATGTTAGACTTACTTAGTTTAAAATTAGCTGAAAATGAGATTCGTGATGTAAGGCCGTTAATACAATTAGGCCAGTGGGGAACAATTGATGTTAGAAGGCAAAAGGTCATTTTGGATGATGCAGAAATAAATAAAGAAGTGAAAATACCTGTATATGATTTAGAAGGGGAACGAATTGAAAAGATTACGTTAAAGAGTGCAGGTGGAATGCTTACTGATGAGGGAATCATTTGGAGTACTCTAGGAGAAAAAATATATGAATTTGACTTGGATGCAGATCATTATGAGACGGGCATATTATATAGTGGCATCGTCATGCAGAATATAGTAGAAAAATTAATACCGAAAGAAGAAGTAAAAGAGCCGGAAAAAGAAGTTGAAGAAACAAAAGAAGAAGTGAAAGAAACGATAAAAGAAGTTGAAGAAGAGCAAGAAGAAGTAAAAGAGCCGGAAAAAGAAGTTGAAGAAACAAAAGAAGAAGTGAAAGAAACGATAAAAGAAGTTGAAGAAGAGCAGGAGGAAGTAAAAGAGCCGGAAAAAGAAGTTGAAGAAACAAAAGAAGAAGTGAAAGAAACGATAAAAGAAGTTGAAGAAGAGCAAGAGGAAGTAAAAGAGTCAATAAAAGAAGTTGAAGAAGAGCAAGAGGAAGTAAAAGAGCCAATAAAAGAAGTTGAAGAGGCGAAAGCTGAGATAAAAGGAACAGGAAAAGAAATTGAAGGTTCAAAAGACGCAGTAAATCAATCCACAGTAGTCCAAGAACAAAACGTGAATAATCAAGTTGTGAAAGAAAATAAACCAGTTGTTAATAAGCAAGAAGAAAGTAAGAAATCATTAGGAGCAACAGGTGGACAAGAGAATACCTCAACATTACTTTCAGGCATAGCGTTAGTTCTTTCAGCATTGAGTATGTTTGTATTTAGAAAGAGATTATTTAAGAAATAAAAAACGTTTTATTTTATTATAACGTAATATGATTATATGAGTTTTTAAGAAGACATTATCATGGCGATTTCATTTTGAAATATACTTATGATGATGTCTTTTTTAGAAGGAGATAAATGGAAAAGGTGTCGGAGAGCGGTTATTACAAGCTTCAATTCAATATATTTTCTCCTTCCAAGGGATGAGAGAGATAGAACTATGTTTGAATACGAATTATGATCGTGCGATGAAGTTGTACAAGAAAGTAGGTTTTGAGGAGAAGGCATGTTTACAACACTATATAATAGAGTGAAAAACCCTATTCGTATGAAAATTATATTTCATACGAATGGGGTTTTTTAATTTACTTTTTTCCTCATTTATCATGGATTTAGAAATGATTTGAGGTGCCAATCGTTACATAACCTTTTTTATTTTTTGCGGAACTTCTTTCGTTTGCAAATTAACATCTTCTTTTCGTAGCTCTTTAAAGAGTGAAGTAACCATAAGGACGACTACGATAGAAAATGGTAGTGCTGCGATGATCGCTGCAATTTGCAGTGCATTTAATCCTCCAGCTTGTAATAAAATAGCTGCGATGATCGCGATTGTTAATCCCCATATAAGTTTTAAACTATTTTTTGGTGATAAGCTTCCGTTACTCGTTTGCATAGAAACGACAAATGTTGCCGAGTCAGCAGAAGTAACGAAAAATGTGGCTACTAAAATTAACCCGATAATTGTTAAAAATGTAGAGAACGGTAGATGTGAAATAACAGCAAATAATCCAATCTCTGTACCATTTTTTGCGATTTCATCAGCTATACCAAGCGATTGGAACATTTCCATATGGATAGCGGTACCGCCAAATACTGCAAACCAAAATGTGCAGATGAGAGTTGGGACTAATACAACTCCAAAAATAAATTCTTTTATTGTGCGTCCTTTAGAAATACGGGCGATGAATGTACCGACGAATGGGGACCAAGAGATCCACCATCCCCAATAGAAAATAGTCCAATTTTCTATCCAAGAAGAAGATTTTTCATTAAATGCTCCTAAATTTAATCCCATACTAGGTAAAGCTCCAATATAAGAACCGAGTGTAGATGTGAAATATTTCATAATAAATACAGTTGGTCCTAAAAGTAAGAAGGAGACGAGTAATATACCTGCAAGAGAGAAATTTAAGTTACTCAAATATTTAATCCCACGATCTAAGCCTGTTTGTGCACTTGTTAAATATAAAACAGCGAAGATAGCGATAAGTACGAGCTGTGTAAGTAAAGTGTTATGAATAGAAGGGAATAAATAGCTTAATCCTCCAGCAATTTGTTGAGCACCAATCCCAACAGAGGGCACAATACCAAATACTGTGGCTAAAACAGCTAAAATATCGACTGTTTTTCCGATAGGAGAATTTTTCGATCGATTAAATAATGGAGTAACTGTAGCCCCAATTGTGCTACCTTTTTGTTTGCGGAATGTGAAATATGCAATTGTTAAAGCAACCATTGCGTATAGTGACCATGGAAAGAGACCCCAGTGGAAAAATGAATATTGCATAGCGAGCTTGGCGCTTTCCTCTGTACCTGCTTTTCCTGTTAGTGGATCTGTAAAGTGTGAAATCGGTTCAGCGATTCCATAAAAGAGGAGTCCAATTCCCATTCCTGCCCCAAATAACATGGATAGCCAAGATGGATAACTATACTTTGGTTTTTCTCCATCTTTACCAAGACGAATAGAACCGTACTTAGAAAATGCTAAATAAGCGGCTAAAATAATCATTGCAGTCATAAGTAGAGAGTAAAACCATCCAAATTTATTGAGGATAAATGAGTTTAAAGAAGATGTAACGCTTTGTAAATCATAGCCTTGTATCCAACTTGCTGGGGTAATTCCCCATATGATGAATAATGTTGTTAGCAAGATGGAGATATAGAATACACTGTTTTCTTTTTTTATCATAGAATCCCACCCTTGTTTAATAAAGTTAACAATTATATTAATCATAACAATTGAAAGGGTAATTGTCAAAAAATTCGATTTTTAACATGTGTAAAAGGACTGTTTAATCGCTAAAGATTCATAACTATTGGCGGCTAGATAGTGGGGAGATTGTTCACGATATGTACAAAATGTAAGAAGAAATAATATGAAATATTGCATTTTATATTGTTGCATCTAGATTTTATGTTAAATTCTTGGATGGAATATTAAAATAGGGGGCAAAGATATGAACAAGAAATCAAAGATCAATAAAGTGATGCTTAGCATTAGTACAATGGCTCTATCGCTGGGGGCAATTCAAACTCATGCATCAGCAGAAGAAAAGGTGCCATATAATGTATTGCATTCGAAACCAGTAGGAATTGAAAAGCCAGTAGATGAGATTGGACACGTTTCTAAAGCGGAGGAAATATTATCGTTTCAAGAACGGTTAAAAGTAGGAGACTTTTCACAACGACCAGCATCTATTCCGAACAAAGCGGCAGTAAAGCAAGTTAAAGAAAGCTATTCAATGGCTGATTTAAACAAAATGAATGATCAAGAATTAGTCGAAACGTTAGGTAGTATTAAGTGGCACCAAATTACAGACTTATTCCAGTTTAATGAAGATGCAAAAGCTTTTTATAAAGATAAAGGGAAAATGCAAGTCGTTATAGATGAATTAGCTCATCGGGGTAGTACATTTACGAAAGATGATTCAAAAGGAATTCAAACGTTTACGGAAGTGCTACGTTCAGCTTTTTATCTGGCATTTTATAATAACGAATTAAGTGAATTAAATGAAAGAAGTTTCCAGGACAAATGTTTACCTGCTTTAAAATCTATCGCAAAAAATCCAAACTTTAAGCTTGGTACAGCTGAACAAGATACAGTCGTATCTGCATACGGAAAATTGATTAGTAACGCTTCAAGTGATGTTGAAACGGTTCAATACGCAGCTAATATTTTAAAACAATATAATGATAATCTTCATACGTATGTAGACGATCGTATGAAAGGACAAGCTGTATACGATATTATGCAAGGGATTGACTATGATATACAGTCTTACTTAATTGAGGCTCGTAAAGAAGCGAATGAAACGATGTGGTATGGAAAAGTAGATGGGTTTATTAATGAAATAAATCGTATTGCTCTTCTAAATGAAGTAACACCAGAAAATAAGTGGCTCGTTAATAATGGAATTTACTTTGCGAGTCGTTTAGGGAAGTTTCATAGCAATCCAAATAAAGGTTTAGAAGTTGTTACACAGGCAATGCATATGTATCCGCGCTTAAGTGAGCCGTACTTTGTCGCAGTAGAACAAATTACAACAAATTATAATGGAAAAGATTATAGCGGGAATACAGTAGATTTAGAGAAAATACGTAAAGAAGGAAAAGAGCAGTACTTACCAAAAACGTATACATTTGATGATGGATCTATCGTATTTAAAACAGGAGATAAAGTATCGGAAGAAAAAATTAAGAGACTATACTGGGCTGCAAAGGAAGTAAAAGCACAGTATCATCGTGTAATTGGGAATGATAAAGCGTTAGAGCCGGGCAATGCAGATGATATATTAACGATCGTAATTTATAACAGCCCAGAAGAGTACCAGTTAAATAGACAACTGTATGGATATGAAACGAACAACGGTGGAATTTATATTGAAGAAACAGGAACATTCTTTACATATGAGCGCACGCCAGAACAAAGCATTTATAGTTTAGAAGAGTTATTCCGTCATGAGTTTACTCATTATCTTCAAGGGAGATATGAAGTGCCAGGTTTATTCGGAAGAGGAGATATGTATCAAAATGAAAGGTTAACTTGGTTCCAAGAAGGCAATGCAGAGTTTTTCGCAGGGTCTACTCGAACAAATAATGTAGTGCCGAGAAAGAGCATCATTAGTGGATTATCATCTGATCCTGCAAGCCGTTATACAGCAGAGCGTACATTATTTGCTAAATACGGTTCTTGGGATTTCTATAATTACTCGTTCGCATTGCAGTCTTACTTATATACGCATCAGTTTGAAACATTTGATAAAATTCAAGATTTGATTCGTGCGAATGACGTAAAAAATTATGATGCATATCGTGAAAATCTAAGTAAAGATCCTAAGTTAAATAAAGAGTATCAAGAGTATATGCAGCAGCTAATCGATAATCAAGATAAATATAATGTACCGGCAGTAGCAGATGATTATTTAGCTGAACATGCCCCAAAATCATTAACAGCAGTAGAGAAAGAAATGACTGAAATGTTGCCGATGAGAGATGCAAAAATGACAAAACATAGCTCCCAATTCTTTAATACATTTACATTAGAAGGTACGTATACAGGTAGTGTAACAAAAGGTGAATCAGAAGATTGGAACGCAATGAGTAAGAAAGTAAACGAAGCTTTAGAACAACTTGCGCAAAAAGAATGGAGTGGCTACAAAACTGTTACAGCATACTTCGTCAATTACCGTATAAATAGCTCAAATCAATTTGAATATGATGTAGTCTTCCACGGTATCGCAAAAGATGACGGAGAAAATAAAGCTCCAACAGTTAATATAAATGGCCCTTATAATGGACTTGTAAAAGAAGGGATTCAATTTAAAAGTGACGGCTCAAAAGATGAAGATGGAAAAATCGTTTCTTATTTATGGGACTTTGGAGATGGAAGCACAAGTGCAGAAGTAAATCCGGTACATGTATATGAAAGAGAAGGTTCATATAAAGTAGCGTTAATAGTAAAAGATGATAAAGGAAAAGAGAGCAAAAGCGAAACAACGGTTACGGTTAAAGATGGAAGTTTAACAGAATCAGAACCAAATAATCGCCCAGAGGAAGCAAATCGTATTGGACTAAACACTACTATAAAAGGTAGCCTTATCGGCGGGGATCACACTGATGTTTATACATTTAATGTAGCATCAGCGAAAAATATTGATATTTCCGTTTTAAATGAGTATGGAATCGGGATGACATGGGTACTTCACCATGAATCAGATATGCAAAATTATGCTGCTTACGGTCAAGCAAATGGAAATCATATAGAGGCAAACTTTAATGCAAAACCAGGTAAATATTACTTGTATGTATATAAATATGATAATGGCGATGGAACATACGAATTATCAGTAAAATAAGTGCCTTTCCAATGTATGTTTAACTTTACTTTTTGTGGAAAATAGTATATTATATAGATATATAATATATCGGTTATTTTCTAGGAGGAGCCTGTCACAATAGGCTTCTCCTGTTCTTTTTTAGAGGCCTGTACTGCAGGCTTTTCTTTAAAGAATAAATAACTGAAAATTAAGAACAATAATCTTTGAAAGAGGTGGGGCATACACATAACAAAAAAGGGATTGTTTAAGAGAGGGGGATAAGAAATGGTTTTGTTTGGTTATCCACTTGAGACAATTTATTTATACGGATTTATTATTGCTACTATACTCACTGTGATTTATATCTTTTTTGGGGATATATTTGAATCCATATTTAGTTTTGGAGGCGGATCTGTATCCGTTGTTACTTTATTACTTAGTTTTTTCGCTATGTTATGTGGACTTAGTTATATAGGAGAATATTTATTTTCCTTTAATAGTATTCTTATTTTCGTGGCTGCATTTGCTATATCCTTTATTGGTGTATTCATAATGAAAATATTAATTTTAAAACCGATTGCAGAAGCAGAACAAAATACTGTGCAACGTATGGATGAATTCATTGGTTGCAAGGGAGAAGTCATTACGACAATTCCTACAGAAGGATTTGGTGAAGTATTAATATCCTCCCAATTTGGAAGTAATGCAATTCCAGCTAAAACAATTGGGAAAAAAGATATTTCACAAGGAACTGAAGTTATTATTGAGGGAGTCCAAGATGGTGTTTTGCTTGTACAAAACATCGCTTATTCTTTAAAAAAACCAAAATTATAAGGGGGAATTCACATGACGATTCCATTAATTATTGGTGGAGTTTTACTCGCAATTTTAATTCTACTCATTTTAGTATTCATTACGAAGTATCGAACAGTTGGACCAGATGAAGCGTTAATTGTGACAGGGAACTGGCTTGGTGGTGGGAAAAATGTAGTGACCACTGATGATGGAAAGAAGATTAAGATTATTCGCGGTGGCGGTACATTCGTAGTGCCAATCATGCAAAGAGCAGAACCTTTAAGCTTACTAAATTACAAGTTAGAAGTGGGCACACGCGATACGTATACGAAGCAAGGTGTTCCAGTTACAGTAAATGGTGTTTCTATTATTAAAGTAGGTTCTACAATTGAAGAAGTATCGACAGCAGCTGAGCAATATTTAGGAAAAGAAACAGAAGAGTTAAAAGTAGAAGCGAAAGAAGTTTTAGAAGGTCATTTACGTGCGATTTTATCTTCTATGACAGTAGAAGATGCGTATAGTAATAGAGAGCAATTTGCTCAAAAGGTGCATGAAGTAGCTTCTACAGATTTAAAGAAAATGGGTCTTCGCATCGTTTCCTTTACAATTAAAGAAATTATGGATAAGAACGGTTACTTAGATGCACTTGGTCAGCCACAAATTGCGACGGTTAAGCGTGATGCAACAATTGCAAATGCAGAGCGTGAAAAGGAAGCTCGTATTGAAAAAGCTCGTGCTGAGAAAGAAGCGAAAGAAGCTGAATACCAACGTGATGCCCAAATCGCTGAAGCTGAAAAACATAAAGAATTAAAAGTACAATCTTATAAGAGAGAGCAAGAACAAGCTCGTGCAGATGCGGATCTTTCTTACGAATTACAACAAGCGAAAGCGCAACAAGGTGTTACAGAAGAGCAAATGCGCGTTAAAATCATTGAGCGTGAGAAACAAATTGAATTAGAAGAAAAAGAGATTGCGCGTCGTGAAAAGCAATACGATGCAGAAGTAAAGAAAAAAGCAGATGCAGATCGCTATGCTGTTGAGCAATCAGCGGAAGCAGAAAAAGTAAAACAAATTAAAAAGGCAGATGCGGATCAATATAAGATTGAAGCTGAAGCGAGAGCACGTGCGGAAGAAGTACGTGTGGAAGGTTTAGCGAAGGCGGAAATCGAAAAAGCGCAAGGTCAAGCAAAAGCGGAAGTACAAAAAGCACAAGGTACGGCGGAAGCAGATGTTATTAGGTTAAAAGGTTTAGCAGAAGCAGAAGCGAAACAAAAAATTGCAGAGGCATTTGAGTTATATGGCCAAGCGGCAATTATGGATATGGTACTTAAAATGCTTCCAAGTTATGCGAAGGAAGTTGCCAGTCCACTTAGCAACATTGATAAAATTACAGTTGTCGATACAGGCGGCGGTGGTAAAAATAGCGGCGCTGGAAAAGTTGCAGGCTATGCGACTGATTTAATGGCAACGATGCAAGAAACATTAAAAGCTTCTTCTGGTATTGATTTAAAAGAGTTATTAGAAGGGTTTGCTGGAAAAGGAGCAGTACAACAATTATCAAACGATAAACCGGTTGTATCTGTAGTAGAAGATGAGAAAAACGAAGTAGAAAAAGATAAAGAATAGTATAGTGGGAAGAACCTCTAGTAAGTGAGATACTAGAGGTTCTTCTGTGAATTATTCGAATAATGTACATTTTAATATATTGTTTTAATTATTTAATTTATATAGAATGAAAAGGGTATGTATTAATTCTTTAATAGAAAAAGAGATAAAGAGTTGATACATTTTAATCGTATAATTTATATAAAGAAATTAAATGTAAGGTAATTACATTTAAAACGGTATGGAGGGGTAGAAATATGCTTCAAGGGAAATTAAGGAGAACTAGTTTAAAAGCAAAGTTACTTGTATCATTTGTTATTGTTTTAATTCTTCCAAGTATTGTAATTGGTTGGACGTCTTATCAACAAGCGAAGACAAATTTTAATGAAACAATTTTACAATCAGCGGAAGATAACGTAAAGATTTTAAATAATGTTATTAATAAAGAGATAGACAGTAAAAAGGTAGACGCAGTATATTTTACAAAGTTATTTAATGGAGTAAGTTACGGAACTGATCAGCTTCAAAATGTGCAAAATAAATTAGAAGAATATAATAAGTTACATCCAGAAATAGAAGCAATTTATACGGGGGCTAGTACGGGACAATTTATTCAATCACCGTCTATTCAAATGCCAGATGGGTATAATCCTACCGAAAGAGATTGGTATAAAGAAGCAGCGAAAAAAAGCGGAGAAGTGGTTATCACAGCCCCATATAAGTCAAGTACAACAGGGAATATTGTTATTACAATAGCAAAACAAAATGAGGATAAGAGCGGTGTTCTCGGTATTGATTTAATTATTAATGATATTGTAAATACTTCAAAAATGGTCAATATCGGCAAAAAAGGATATGTAGCAATCTTCGACCAATCTAAACATGTAATAGCACATCCGACGATGAAACCGGGTGACAAAATAGAAGAAAAACTGGAGAAGGAATTGTACAAACAGGAAACAGGTGATTTTAAATTCAAACTCGATGGTGATGATCGCAATATTACCTTTATAACAAATAAGCAGACTGGATGGAAAATAGCAGGAATTATGCCTTCAAAAGAAATTATTGAAGCAGCTAATCCTATTTTCTATAAAACGCTAACTGTTATTGGTATTTCATTAATAATTGGTGGGATTTTAATTTACTTCATAATTGCTTCTATCATTAGTCCGTTAAAACAACTTGTTATATCATCGAAAAAGATTAGTGAAGGCGATTTAACAGAAACAATTACAGTTCATTCTAAAGATGAAATTGGACAGCTAGGAGAAAGTTTTAACGAGATGGCGACATCATTACATCAGGTCATTTCTAATATAAATACTTCAGCAAGTCATGTGGCGGCATCTTCAGAAGAATTAACAGCTAGTATGAAGCAGACAAGTGAAGCGACGGAACAAATTACACAAGCAATAGAGCAAGTGTCGAGCGGGGCTGAAATACAAACGAAAGAAGTTGAAGAAGGTGCAACATTATTAGAAGAAGTTACAGAAGGAATTCAGCGTGTTGCAGATAGTTCTTCATTAGTATCCACAGCATCGATGTATACGAAGAAAAAGGCTGAAGATGGTGGAAAGTTAGTTGAACAAACTGTGAATCAAATGCAATTAATCCATGAGTCTGTTTCACAATCAGATAAAGTTATTGTTTTGTTAGATGATAAATCAAAACAAATTGGAGCAATCCTTGAGGTGATTCAACATATTGCAGAACAGACAAATTTATTAGCGTTAAATGCGGCAATTGAGGCTGCGAGAGCTGGAGAGCAAGGAAGAGGATTTGCAATTGTAGCAGATGAAGTACGAAAATTAGCTGAGCAATCAGGACAGTCTTCTACGGAAATTGGAAAACTAGTGAAAGAGATCCAATTTGATATCAAGGAAACGGTAAGTTCTATGAAGCTAGTTGGGACAGAAGTACAATCAGGGCTTGTAGTTGCAAATGAAACGAAGCAAAGCTTTGCTGAAATATTGAAATCTACGGATGATACAGTAGTACAAATTGATAACATGGTAGGTGTAGCGAAGCAAATGACGGTAGATGCCAGACAAGTAAGTGCATCTATTAATGAAATTGCAGCTACGATTGAAGAAAATGCAGCAAGCGTTCAAAATATTGCTGGTTCCTCTGAAGAACAATTAGCTTCAGTAGATGAAATAAATGCAGCAGCAGTTCATTTATCGCAAATGGCAGAAGAATTACAAGAGATGATTGGTAAGTTTAAAGTGTAATAATGATTGTTAAGAAACGGGGTAATAATTTTACTTCGTTTCTTTTTTTATGAAGAGAAAAAGAAAGAAATATAGAGTAACCGTGTTATGATTAAGTATAATTAAAGAGACTGTATATTCTTTAAATTCTATCTTTAATCATGTTAGGGGAATGGTTTTGAAATTTAAAAAATTAAAACTCCAACCGAGAATCACATTAACTATTAGTACACTTATTCTTGTTGTACTTATGCTAACGAGTTATTTATTTTATTACATATTATCTGAAACGGTAGAAGAGCAAATTGGCAAAAGAGCTTTGCATGTTGCGAAAACAGTTGCTGCTATACCAGAAATCAAGGAAGCTTTTCAAACAGAAAATCCAGCTTCTATTATTCAACCGATTGCGGAAAAAATTCGAATTGATACAGATGCTGATTTTATTGTAGTTGGAAATAAAGAAGGGATTCGTTATGCACATCCTAGGAAAGATAAAATAGGAGAAGCAATGGTTGGTGGAGATAACAAAGGAGTTTTATTAGAAGGGAAATCTTACGTTTCGAAAGCAACTGGATCATTAGGCCCTTCATTACGCGGAAAAGTTCCAATCCATAATCAGGAAAATGAAATCATTGGTGTGGTATCTGTTGGATTTTCAATGGATGATATTCATGGAGCGGTAGAAGTGTATGGAAAGCGTGTGTTTTGGATTACAATAATAGGTCTATTAATTGGAGTAATCGGCTCTATATATTTAGCTGGCAGTATAAAAAGAATGATGTTTGGGATGGAGCCAGAAGAAATTTCATCTTTATATGAAGAGCATAGTACAGTGATTCAATCTGTACGTGAGGGGATTATTGTCATTGATCAACATGGCATAATTAGTTTAGTTAATCAAGCAGCCTATGATATTCTTTCGCTAGATGAACAACGAAATATTATTGGAGAATTTATTTTAGATATAATTCCTAATTCAACGATATTAGATGTACTTCAAACTGGTGAAGAACAGTTTGACCGCCAATTAAATATAAAAGGGCAGGCTGTTATTGCGAACCGTCTACCCATTAAAGTAAAGAATAAAGTAACTGGCGTTGTATCGAGCTTACGTTTGAAATCTGAAATGGATCAGTTAACAGCAGAATTATCTCAGACGAAGCAATATACAGAGGCATTACGAGCGCAAACGCATGAATATAACAATTTGTTGTATACGCTTTCAGGTCTTATCCAGCTAGAATTATATGAAGATGCTTTGGAGCTTATTCATAAGGAAACAGCGGTATATCAAGATTTTGTTCAATTTATTATGAAACGAATTCAAAATCCATGGTTAGGAGGGATTTTAATTGGATTCTATAATAGAGCAAGAGAGTTGAAGATTGAGTTTATGCTAGATAGAGAGAGTAGCTTAGACAAATTAAGCCCGCATATTGAGAGTAATTATGTCGTTTCTATTTTAGGAAATTTAATTACGAATGCATTTGAAGCGATTGAAAGAAATGAAGAACATGATAAGAAAGTAAGAATGTTTGTAACTGATATCGGAGAAGAAATAGTCATTGAAGTGGAAGACTCAGGACAAGGGATTCATGATGAGGTCATTACTAGCATATTCTATAAAGGTTTCTCGACGAAAGAAGGCGAGAAGCGAGGGTATGGATTAGCAAAAGTGAAAGAGTTAGTAGAAGATTTAAATGGAAGTATCGCAATCGAAAAAGGGGATTTAGGTGGTGCATTGTTTATTATTGCATTACCAAAAGAGAGAGGCGAATTGTAATGGGTGAGGAGATTGAAGTATTGATTGTAGAAGATGATATTCGAATTGCAGATATTCATCGTCGTTTTACTGAAAAGATTAAGGGATTTAAAGTAATTGGAACAGCGACGACTGGGGAACAAGCGAAAGAATGGCTAGATCTTGTGAAGCCACAGCTCGTTTTATTAGACGTGTACTTACCTGATATGCAAGGAACGGAACTTGTCACATATATTAGGCATAACTTGCATGATACAGATATTATTATGATTACAGCTGCATCGGAAACAGATGTAGTGAGACACGCCCTGCGGGGCGGAGTAACAGATTATATCGTAAAGCCACTTATGTTTGACCGATTTAAAGCAAGTTTGGAAAATTACCAAAAAAAGCTTGTGCAGTTAAAGAAAAATAACCAATTATCTATCGAACAAATAGAACATTTATGGTCTCAAAGAGGCGTAAAGGGAAATGAAATAGAATATGCCCCGAAAGGTATAGACCCCTTAACTTTAGCAAAAATAAAAAAGCATATGTTAACAGTGAATGAAGAAGGTATTACTGCGGAAGTGCTAAGCTCAATGGTCGGAGTAAGCAGATCGACAGCGAGGCGTTATTTAGAATATTTAATATCAGGAAAGAAAGTTCATGCGGAGCTTATATATGGGAGTGTTGGGAGACCAGAAAGAAGATATTTTCTTATTCCTTCATAATAAAAAACAGTAGAGGATATATGTCCGCTACTGTTTTTTTATTTTATATTGGAATAACCCCAATTAAAATTCCAGTAATCAACATGACCATTGTCGTTCCAACTGCCCACAATAAAGTAAAACGTTGATGTTCACCAAAATCAACCTTTGCCATCCCAACTAATAAATAAGTGGATGCAACAAGAGGGCTTAATAAGTGAACAGGTTGCCCGAGTAAGGAAGCGCGTCCCATTTCAGCTGCACTAATTCCATAGGTAGCAGCAGCTTTTGTTAAAATAGGTAATACTCCGAAGTAAAATGCATCATTGGACATGAAGAATGTGAATGGCATACTAAGAAGAGCTGTAATAATTGGTAGTTGTGGGCCAAGAGCGTCTGGTATAAGAGTTACTACACTTTTAGCCATTGCATCTACCATTTTTGTTCCTGATAAAATTCCAGTGAAAATCCCAGCGGCAAATACGAGAGAAACAACTGCTAATACGTTTCCTGCGTGAGAAGCAATACGCTCTTTCTGTTGCTCTAAGTTCGGATAGTTAATCATAACAGCAATAGCGAAAGCGATTGTAAATAAAACAGGTAATGGCATAACTTCTAGTATAAGACAGACAAGTAAGGTAGCAGTTAATAAAAAGTTAATCCATAGAAGTTTAGGGCGCTTATGAACAGCAGCTTCTACTGTTGCAGCTTGCTCATCTGTTGTTTGCATTTGTTTTAAATATTGTATATCCATAATTCCTAAACGTTTTCTTTCTTTTTTTCCAAGATAGTAAGCAACGAAAACTACCCAAAGTGCACCAGCAATCATTCCTGGTATAAGTGGTGTAAAGAGCTCTGATGCGTCTAGTCCAAGTGCACTCATAACACGAGCTGTCGGTCCACCCCACGGTGTAAGATTTGTCACGCCTGCACCTAACATAACAACCCCAGCTAATATAAGTGGATTCATTCCAAGGCGTTTATATAGTGGGTACATTGCGGAAACAGTAATCATATACGTTGTCGTTCCATCCCCATCTAATGAAACGATAATTGTAAGAATCGCTGTACCAACAACAATTTTTAAAGGATCTCCTTTTACAAATTTCAAAATCCTACTAATGACAGGATCAAATAAACCGCTATCAATCATAATTCCAAAATATAAAATAGCAAACATAAGCATAATACCAGTAGGTGCTAGTTTTTGAATGCCCTCTAACATCATAGGTCCCATGTTTGCATAAAAGCCTCCAATTAATGCGAACGTAATTGGAATTAATATTAATGCTACTAGTGCTGACATACGTTTCGTCATAATTAAAAACATAAAGACAAATACCATCGCAAATCCAAGTAGTGCTAACATGTAATCTCCCCCTCAAAAATGATTGCGCTTTCAAAATGAAATAAAAATTCAGAAAAAAGTTTTTTTGTTTATCATAAAAGCATTCATTCGAATGGTAAATAATTTGAAAAATAACATCATTAGAAGCATAATTTTTATTTTGGTCATTTTGTTCACGGTAGTTAATTTGAATTTTTAAAAAGTAAGCTGCTCTCCATAAGAATGGTAGAATAAGATGAAAATATTGAAGTGTGAAATAGGGAGTAGATTTTATATGAAAACAAGAATGGAAGAGATTTGTAGTTCTTATGAAGGAAAAGTAGAAGAGATTTTTGTTAATGAATCTTCTTACGTATATGAGTGGGAAAAATTAATGATGATCCGAAAAAATAACGGTGAACTTGAAAAGGTTGCAGTCGGCATCAGTGGAAATATAAGATTAGTAAATGTAGTTGTTGGGCAGCAAATTCATACAGATACATTATTAATTAAAATAGAAGATGATTTAGTAATTACAGGTTGTGAATGATGAGAGGTGTGTAGAGAGGACTACACATCTTTTTTGTTCCATATATTACAAAAGACACATCATTTTTTCACAAATCGCACACAAGTTTTTGATATGCTCCTTGTAGAAGATACGGTTAGGGAGGAAATACAATGAGAACAAAGTATGTGATGCTTGCTATATGCTTATTCTTTGTCTTTACAATTGTAGGATGTGGTAAGAAACAAGCAGAGGCTGTGGCAATTGATGAGAAGCATGATAAGTGTGATATTTGCCAAATTGGGGTAATGGATAATCAATTTGCAACAGAAATCATTTTAGAAAATGGAAAAGCATTAAAGTTTGATGATATCGGTTGTATGTATAAATGGATGGAGATTAATCCAGGTGAAAAGACGAAAGAAAAATTTGTTCGAGATTATGATTCGAAAGATTGGGTTTCGTTAGAAGACGCTACTTATGTATATGATAAAACAATTACAACACCAATGGCTTATAATGTCATTTCATTTAAAAACAAAAAAGATGCAAAGAGCTTTGTATCTAACTATAAGGGGAAAGTTCTCTCGTATAAAGAGCTAGCAGAGCATAAATGGGAAATGAATAAAGAAATGATGGGGAACACGAAAAAGGGAAATCACGGTGGGCATCATTAATACTAGAAAAAGACAACTGCATAGTTGTCTTTTTCTAGTATTATTCAGGTGCAAATATAGAAAAGGTGTAAAATTTTTAGAAGAACGGTTACAATGGAATGTAGTGACCTAAAGCAACCATGTATGTACTTTTTAGAAATGTATACAAATGCGGTGAAAACGTGCTAAACTAATTGCTTCATAATGCTAATGATGAGGCCATCAGGCGTATCATTCCAATAGGTTGAGAAACATCATATAAGTTTAAGATAATCCAATTAAAGAAGGAATATAAAGTGCTTATGGATAAATGTACTCAAGAAGAGTTATTGTATGTGATGGAGGAATGGTTAAGAAAACATTATCTTTCATAGGAGCTGTAGTTGTGAGAAAACAAAAAATTTTATTATGTATGTTATTAGGACTTTTAATGACGGTAGTAGCTTGCGATAAGCAAGAAGAGCCAGAATCGAAACCGGTTCATGTGAAAAACGAAAAGAAAAAAGAGAAGCATAAAGAACAGGAAGAATCTAAAGAAGAAAAAAGTATAAATTTAATGGACAAACAGTTGCTACTTTCTGCAACTCTTGGAGATACAGAAACAGCTATGAAGTTGATCCAAGATGGAGCGAATATAAATGTAGAAGGTGACAACGGAGAAACACCTGTCCTTGCAGCAACGTACCAAAATCATGTAGAGACAGTGAAAGCATTAATTGGTGCAGGTGCTAATATTGAAATTAAAGATGAGAAACAAAGTAATCCACTTCTTTATGCGAGTAGAGAAGGCTATACGGATATTGTAAAAGTATTAATTAATGCAGGAGTTAATACGAAAGAAACGACTAAGTCAGGTGGAACAGCACTTATTTCTGCATCTGAGCGTGGCCATGTAGAGGTCGTAAAAGAATTGTTAGAGCATACAGATATTGATGTCAATTATAAAAATGCTCGTGGTGGAACAGCTTTAGTAGAAGCAATTGTATTAGGAAATGGTAGTGAAAATCACAAGAAAGTAATTCAAATGCTTATTGACCACGGGGCAGATGTAAATATGGCCAATAAGGAAAATATTACGCCACTGCAATATGCTGAAAAAAGAGGTTTTAAAGATATTGCAAATATGTTGAGGGTAGCTGGAGCGAATGAAGTAGTACAGCCACAACCGCAACCGGTAGAATAACAAGTATGAAATAATCCCATTTAGATAGACAGAATGAAGAAGTCATTGAGTATGATGGATTCAGTAATGTGTATTTGAATGGGATTTTTGTTTTGGGCATGAAAAATAGATTATGAATGGTATATGGAGTAACTAAGGAGAATATAAATGAGGCTCTCAGAACTTGATTTAATAGCAATTCAGGTAGAGGTTTTATTTGTTCATAATCAAGTAGGAAAAATGAAATATGTAAATGAACAAGGAAATCCGAAAGCACCACGCTGTTTTCTTGGCAGAACTCGTAAAGGGAGTATAACGAGATATCATTGTGATCTGGATGATGAAACGGTAGGTAAGATTGAGAAATTAATTCGAGAACCTTCAAATCATATAGAGATAGCAAAGATTATCCATGTATTAAATGAAGAAAGAACAGTAAAAAATATTTGGATGGGCCCTGCTTTCATGTTCTCTAATAATTTACATAAGCCAACTAGAACAATACAGATAACAGAGAAGAATAAAGAGCTTTTGCGAGAAAATTTTCCTAATCTAATAGAACAGATGGAGTGGAGGCAACCTTACTTTGCAATTGTAAAAAATGAAAAGGTAGTTTCTATATGTTGCAGTGCTAGGAGTACACCTGTAGCTGCTGAGGCGAGTGTGGAAACTTTAGCGGAGTTTCAAGGGAATGGGTATGGTACTGATGTTGTTACAGCCTGGGCGATATCAATACAAGAAGAAAACCGCATTTCACTTTATAGTACTTCTTGGGATAATTATGCCTCACAAGAAGTTGCGAGAAAACTAAAATTGATTAACTATGGAATGAATTTGCATATTACTTAAATTTTAAAGATAGTTGTTTGCTGTTGGGGGTTATTCGTATATCTAGATTAATGTTAAGAAAATATGGTGAATATTAACATTCGATTAACAGCTAATTAACAATCTATCAAAACTGACTTAATAAATGCATACTATAGTAAAGGTAACAAAATAACTAGGGTAGAGAACATTTGAGAACACCCGCTTACATATAACGTGCCACTTTCTTAGGTGTGCTCTATTCCCTAGAGTTCAAATAAGGAGAAAGGTGTTCTATGTAAGTAGGTGTTTTTAGTTTGGATAAAAACAGAAAAGCTAGGTGGAATGAATGTTTAAAGAACCTTATATTGCGATGATAAAGGATTGGAAAGGATACAACACATACAAAAAATTACCGAAAACAGTTTTTCTTATGACGGGTTCAATGCTGGAGTTACCAGAGCGTGTATATGAATTACAGAAACATGGACATGATGTCTTTCTTCATTGTGATTTTATACAAGGTTTAAATACGAATACAGAGGAAGCACTTTTGTATATTCAAGACGTTATCGGAGCACAAGGTATTATTTCAACAAAAGGATCGACAATTCGAAATGCCAATAAAATTGGATTAAAAACGATCCAACGTATTTTTATTGTCGATACTTTATCTCTTACAAAATCAATTGAAAATTGTAAAACGACTAAACCGAATGCAGTAGAGATTATGCCTGGTATTATGCCTTCCATTATTAAGCAGTTAGCAGAGGAAATAGAATTTCCTATCATTGCAGGCGGACTGATTCAAACACGAGAAGATGCGGAAATTGCTATTCGTGCAGGCGCAAGTGCAATTTCAACGAGTCATTATGAAGTATGGATACAAGAAGAAAAAAGGAGTGCAACTTTGTGATTGAATTGAAAAATGTTTCAAAGGTATATAAAAATGCAGAAGAGACAGCGGTTAAGGGGGTATCGGTTCACATTAAAAAGGGTGAGTTTTTTGTTTTAGTTGGGCCTTCAGGATGTGGGAAAAGCACATTATTACGAATGATCGCTGGCCTAGAAGAAATTTCTTCGGGGGATTTAATTATTAATGAACGTGTTGCAAATGATTTAGAGCCGAAAGATCGTAATCTATCAATGGTATTTCAAAATTATGCACTATACCCACACTTATCTGTAGAAGAAAATATTTTATTTGGACTTAAGGTAAGGAAAGTACAAAAAGAAGAGCGGCAAAAGAGATTAATGGAAGCTATTGAAATGGTAGGGCTGAAAGAGTATGTGAAAATGAAACCAGGTCAATTATCAGGTGGACAAAGACAGCGTGTTGCGCTTGCTAGAGCGATTGTGAGCCAAGCACCGATTTGTTTAATGGATGAACCACTTTCGAATTTAGACGCGAAATTACGTGCGCAAATGAGAATTGAAATTAGAGAAATTCAGCAGCGTTTAGGAATTACAATGATTTACGTTACTCATGATCAAATAGAGGCGATGACTATGGGAGATCGCATCATGGTTTTAAATAAAGGAAGCATACAGCAAGTTGGAACACCGCTTGACATCTATAACGAACCAGCAAATGAATTTGTTGCAAGTTTTATAGGGTCTCCTTCGATGAATATAAATGATGGAGAAGTAAACAAAGAAAAAGGTGTATTACATATAGGGCAATTGCAAATTCCGTTATCTATTGGACAGTTAAAGCAATTACCAGAAGGAATAATTCGCATAGGCATGCGTCCTGAGCATATTGCCCTGTCTGAGGAAGGACAAGAAGTTACGCTACAATCTGTAGAAGTATTAGGCAACGAATCTATATTAAACTTCGCAATAAATGGAACAACTTGGAGTGCAAAAGTCATTGGACAGTTAATCCTGAACAAAGGTGACAAAGTAAAATTATTATTCTCACAAGATAAGTTATGCTTCTTTCATCAAAATACGAATGAACGATTAAAAGTGGTAGCTGAAGAAGAGTTGAAAGTGGTGGCGAAATAATGATTGAAGTAGGCAAGTTACCAGCCCAAGCAAAGGTGGCAAAAAAGAAGAATTTATGGAGTAGAACGAAAGATTTAAGAATAGGATTATTATTTTTAGCGCCATCTATTTTATTGTTCTCGATTTTTCTTTTTTATCCATTATTTAGGACGATTTACTATAGCTTTTATTTAACAGATATACACGGAGAAGCTAATCTTTTCGTTGGCTTAGAAAATTATCAATACTTATTTTCTGATCCTGCTTTCTACAAAAGCATAAAGTCAACTTTATTATTTGTTGTATATACAGTGCCTACGAGTATTATACTCGCTTTATTTCTTGCATTGATTGCAAACGGAAAGGTAAGAGGTATTGGGTTATTTCGAGTTCTGTTTTCTTCGACAATGGGAATATCAGTAGCTGCTAGTGCAGTGATTTGGTTATTTTTATTTCATCCAAGTGTCGGGTTATTCAATAATATATTAGCTTCTATGAATCTTCCTGCAATTGCATGGTTAACGAGTCCGGACTGGGCACTATTCTCTGTATCAGTTACAACGGTTTGGGTGAATACAGGATTTGCATTTTTAGTTATATTAGGTGGTTTACAAAATATTGATACGTCTTTATATGAGAGTGCATCTATAGATGGTGCTAGCTATTTATATAAGCTTCGTCGTGTTACATTACCGATGCTATCACCAACTTTATTCTTTATCGTGACAGTAACGTTAATTAGTGCGTTCCAAAGCTTTGGACAGATTGATATTTTAACGCACGGTGGACCAAATGATGCAACAAATTTAATTGTATATTCGATTTATAAAGAGGCATTTGTGAATCATCAATTTGGGACAGCAAGTGCACAAGCGATGGTACTATTTGTTTTCATTTTCATTGCTACATTACTTCAATTTAAGTTTGCTGAGAGAAAGGTGCATTATAAATGATCGTTAAACAGTGGAAACAAAATTTCCTGCTATACATGCTGCTCATAATTAGTGCAGTAATGGTATTTTTTCCTGTGCTGTATGCGTTTTTAATAAGCTTTATGACACCAGACGATATTCAAATGAGAAGGATATTTCCAACTCAATTTACTTTTGATAATTTCATTAATATTTTTCAGAAAGTACCACTTTTTACATATTTATATAACAGCTTAGTTGTATCGACAGTTGTTATGATTGGACAACTTATTGTGTCAAGCTTAGCGGCGTATGCTTTCGTCTTTCTTCAGTTTAAGGGAAGAAATCTTATTTTTTTCCTGTTTATTTCAACGATGCTTATTCCGTGGGAAGCGACGATGGTACCTAACTTTTTAACGATTCAAAACTTTGGCTGGATCAATAGTTTCGCTGGGATGACAGTGCCGTTTTTTGCAACAGCTTTCGGTATTTTCTTGTTACGCCAACATTTTATGACACTTCCGAATGAACTGAAAGAAGCTGCTTTCATTGAAGGGATTGGAAATGTAAGATTTTTGTTCAGCGTTGTAATTCCGTATTGTAAAACGAGTTTTATTACGCTTGGCGTATATAGTTTTTTAACAACATGGAATATGTACTTATGGCCACTTTTAGTGACCACTGATGAAAAGGTAAGAACAGTTCAAATTGGTGTGAAGCAGCTTCAATCTCAAGAAGTTGCAACTGATTGGGGAAGCGTAATGGCTGGCGTTACGGTTATCGTTATACCAACATTGATTCTATTATTTTTAGGACAAAAGCAATTACAACAAGGATTAACAAAAGGTGCAATTAAATAACTAAGAGAAGGTGAGATTAAAATGAGTCTAGTTAAAAAAGGTGCTGCTCTATTAATGGTAGCAACAATGGCATTATCTAGTGCTGCTTGTTCAAATAGTAAAACAGAGGGAAAACCTGAAGCACAGGCAAAAGTAGCACCAGTTGAAAAAAATGGTGATAAAACTGTAATTCGTTTTTGGCATGCGATGGGTGGAAAAACACAAGGTGTACTAGATGGGCTTGTTGCAGACTATAATAAGTCACAAAATAAATATGAGATAAAGGCAGAGTTCCAAGGGACATATGAAGAGTCTTTAACGAAATTTAAAACGATGTCTGCTACGAAAGAAGCGCCAGCTCTTGTTCAGTCGAGTGAAATTACAACAAAATATATGATTGATAGTAAAAAGATTACGCCAATTGATAGTTGGATAAAAAAAGATAAGTACGATACTTCAAAGCTGGAAAAAGCAATTACAAATTATTATTCAGTTGATGGAAAAATGTATTCTATGCCATTTAATTCATCTACACCAGTATTAATTTATAATAAAGATGCTTTCGCAAAGGCGGGCTTAGATCCAGAGAAAGCTCCAAAAACATATGCGGAATTGCAAGAAGCAGCGAAAAAGTTAACGATTAAAGAAGGCGGAAATGTAAAACAATATGGATTTTCAATGCTGAATTATGGTTGGTTCTTTGAAGAATTGTTAGCGACACAAGGCGCTTTATATGTAGATAATGAAAATGGTCGTAAAGATGCTGCAAAGAAAGCTGTATTTAACGGTAAAGAAGGACAGAAAGTATTTGGGATGCTAGATGAGTTAAATAAAGCTGGTGCACTAGGAAAGTATGGAGCAAGTTGGGATGATATTCGTGCCGCGTTCCAGTCTGGACAAGTTGCTATGTATTTAGATTCTTCAGCTGGTGTTCGCGACTTAATTGATGCATCTAAGTTTAATGTAGGCGTGTCATATATTCCATATCCAGAGGATTCGAAACAAAATGGTGTTGTTATTGGTGGAGCATCATTATGGATGACGAATATGGTTTCAGAAGAAACACAACAAGGTGCTTGGGACTTTATGAAATATTTAACGAAGTCAGACGTACAAGCAAAATGGCATACTGCAACAGGTTATTTCTCTATTAATCCAGATGCATATAATGAACCATTAGTAAAAGAGCAATATGAAAAATATCCACAGTTAAAAGTAACAGTAGATCAATTGCAAGCGACGAAACAATCTCCAGCAACACAAGGTGCTTTAATTAGTGTATTCCCAGAATCACGAGATGCAGTTGTAAAAGCATTAGAAGCAATGTATGACGGAAAGAATAGTAAAGAAGCGTTAGATGAAGCCGCCAAAGCGACAGATAGAGCAATTAGCATTTCAGCTCGTACGAGTCAAAAATAAGAGAAAGCCGTATCCGAAAAAGGATACGGCTTTCTTTAGGAGATAAGGGATCAAAAAAATGAAGAAGTCTTATCTCTTTTATATGAGTAAAGGGTCTAGAATGAATCTTGTCCTTTTCATTATTTGTTTAACTCCATTGCAACTTGTTTACCATTTACGAAAACCTCTGCCACTGCTACTAAAACTTCCATCACTTTTTTCATTTCTCATCTCTCCTTGTTTTTTGTTTCATTTCTTACTTTTAGTATAAGGAAATATAGCAATTGCAACTATCGAATTGAATGACAAGAGACTTACATTGTTGTAAGGATAATCGTTGTATCTGTAATAAATACGGTTTTAAAATACAATTCTGAAGTTTCTGTCGTTTTGAATTATAATTAGAAAGAGGGGTGATAATATGAAAAGAATTCTTGTTATTAGTGATATTCATGGCGAAATAGAAAAGTTCGAACAGTTATTAGAAGAAGCTCAATACGATGCAAAAAAGGATCAACTAATTTTATTAGGGGATTATGTAGATCGTGGTCCAAATGCACGTGCAGTAATTGAAAGGGTAAAAGAGTTAAAAGAAGATGGAGCCCTCGTTCTAAAGGGAAATCATGAAGATATGATGATTAAGGCGTTAACGACTGATGAGGAACGTTCATGGAACCATTGGGTAAAAAGGAATGGTGGAGATAAGACATTATATAGCTATGGATTTGTAGAAGAAGATATTGTAGTTAATGAGGAAGACTTCCAAAAACCAATTTTACAATCGCATGTTTTAGAAGATCATGTAAAGTTTATTCAAGAATTAGATCATTACATTGAAACAGAAGAGTACATATTTGTACATGCTGGTGTTGAGCCTATGAAACGAGTTTCTGAATGTGAACCATATACGTTAATGTGGATCCGTAATGAGTTTCATAATGGATATAGTGGCGAAAAGGTTGTTGTATTTGGCCATACGGAAACAAAAACGCTTCACGGTAGTGAGAATTGTGGCGTGTATTTTGGTAGTAATCGAATTATTGGAATTGATGGCGGGGCTGTGTATGGTGGTCAGCTAAATTGTTTGGAATTGCCAAGTAAAAAGGTATATGTAGTAAAAAATTGAAAGAGATAAGGGAAATCTTATTTCTTTCAATTTTTTATTAAGCTAAATTTAAGAAAGAGTCTTTATAATTAATCTTTAAAATTCTGTATCAAGAAAAAGTGTAGAAAGAACGAATTAAAAATGAAGTTACAGAATATAATGATATTCTTTTGTTAGGAAAAGCAGGAATGTGATTATAAATAGAATCGAACGATATGGTGGAAGGTGAGAATATGCGCTTACTCGTAGTAGAAGATAATGCTTCGTTATTAGAGTCTATCGTACAAATTTTGTGTGATGAATTTGAAGTAGATACAGCATTGAATGGAGAAGAGGGATTATTTCTAGCGTTACAAAATATATATGATGCAATTTTGCTTGATGTGATGATGCCAGAGATGGATGGTTTTGAAGTAATTCAAAGAATACGTGATGAAAAGATTGAAACACCAGTCCTGTTTTTAACAGCGAGAGATTCTTTAGAAGATCGGGTGAAAGGGTTGGATTTTGGCGGAGATGACTATATCGTTAAGCCATTTCAGGCCCCTGAATTAAAAGCGAGAATTCGTGCTTTACTACGCAGAAGTGGTAGTTTAACAACAAAGCAGACCATTCGCTATAAAGGAATTGAATTGTTCGGAAAAGATAAAGATGTTCAAGTAGATGGACAAAGTATGAAGCTAACATTAAAACAATATGAGCTTCTAGAGTACCTTGTTCAAAATAGCGGAAAGATTTTAATGAGGGAACAAATTTTTGATCGCGTCTGGGGATTTGATTCAGATACGACAGTAGCGATTGTAGAAGTATATGTACATCATTTACGTAAAAAATTAGAGCCATTCGGTTATCAGAAAGATATTCAAACCGTTCGAGGTATTGGATATATATTAAAAGAACAATGAAAAAGGGAAGCATGTTTCAGAAGACGCGTATTCGATTGACTATATTGAATTCATTAGTATTTATCATTTTGATAGGCGTATTAGGTAGTATCATTTATTCTTACACATATAAGCGTATTTATAGTGGAGTAAATGAATCGATAGAAAAAGCCGTTCAACATAGAAAAAATGCAGATGATAAAAAATTCCCTAAAAAAATTAGGGGATATCCTCCAATTGGGGATCCAAGGATAATGGAGTTAACTTGGATAGGAAACACAGTGGAGATAGGTGTTGAAAACGGTAAACGTCGTATTATCTTTGAAGACAATTTGGAAAAGTTTTCGCCAAAGAAATTAGGAATTTTGCAAGATATAGAAGTGCAAGGACTATATTTTAGGACGTTTGCATTTCAACAAGATGGAAAAATAGTTCAAATCGTACGCGATATAACAGCTGAAGAAGAAATGTTAAATACTTTATTTTTAATTCTTGTGATAGGTTGTAGCATAGGAAGCCTCTGTGCAATCGGTATCGGCTTTTTCCTAGCTGGTAGGGCACTCGTACCTATTCAAAATTCATGGGAAAAACAGCAGCAATTCGTTTCTGATGCATCACATGAACTAAGGACACCGCTTGCAGTTATTCAATCAAAAACAGATGTTTTATTCCAGTCACCATCCGCTACGATAGAAGAAAAAGCGATGGATATTTCTACAATTTCAAAAGAATGTAGGCGGTTATCAAAACTCGTTAGTAATTTATTATTGCTAGCACGCTCTGATTCTAATCAAATTGAGATGGATAAGAAAACATTTGAACTCGATAAATTGTTAGAAGAAATAGTAGCTCCATATAAGGAGATTGCTTCTTATCAAGAAAAAGAAATGATATTAAAAGTAGAACGTGGCGTATCTTTTATGGGTGATAGAGAGCGGATTCATCAAATGATGGTCATACTGTTAGATAATGCGATGAAGTATACGAACGAAGGCGGTCATATTCAAATCAATTGCACGCAAACGAGTAGTTCAATTCGTATACAAGTGAAAGATGACGGGATAGGAGTGAAAGAAGAAGATATTCCGAAATTATTTGATCGTTTTTATCAAGGGGATAAAGCAAGAAGTACGTCAGAAGGAGCTGGATTAGGTCTTTCAATCGCAAATTGGATTGTAGAAAAACATTACGGAAAAATATCAGTAGAGAGCAAATGGGAAGAGGGCACTTGTTTTGAAGTGATTTTCCCTAAACACCAAAGAATATAAGTGAGAAGACGATCTTGTTTTTACAAGGTCGTCTTTTTTTAAGGGAAAGTTAAGAAACTATTTTTAACATGTATTATATACAGAAAAGTTCGCCCTATAAAAAGAAGCGATTATAAAAAGGTATTTGAGTAGATTATATCGATCATAATGTTATTTCGATTATGAATAGGGAATGATGGAAAAGAAAGTGTAAGAGGGAGGAATTAATTTTGAAAAAGAAAATGATGATGGTATTCACTATTGGAGTAATGAGTTTAAGTATATTAGGGGGTGCCTCTCCTTCTGAAACATCAAAAGGAAAGACAGATTACACACAGCGCAGCAAAGAACAATTAAACAATGGAAAGATACATGCTGTGCATACAGAAGAAAAGGCGGAGAATTTAGGGATTGAAACGGCAGGGAAAGAACAAATTACGCTAGAAAAAGAAATCCATGAGACGGAAGTAGGAAGAGAAGCAGAACAGTTAGGAATTTCGATTGAAGGAAAAGATGTTGGAACTCTTTCAGAAGAAATCTATGAAACAAAAGTGAAGCAAGAAGCGTTAAAGCTAGGCATATCAATAGAAAATACATCAATTGTAAATTTGATTACTCAAATTAATACGATTAAAATTAACGATGAAGCGGATAAATTAGGTATTTCGACAAATGGAAAAGAAATAGAGGACATTGCAGAAGAAATCTATGGAACGAAAGTAAGAGAGGAAGCAGGCAAGTTAGGTATTTCACCAAAAGGAAAAGAGATAGAAGTGTTAGCGCAAGAAGTATACGAACAAAAAGTACAGGAAGAAGCAAAAGAATATCATATCGATTTGTATGGGAAAGATATATATCAAGTATTAAGTGAAATTAATGAACAAAAAGTGTTACAAATGGCAGATAAGCTTAATATCGATAAAACGAATATGAACACTCAAGAACTAGCAGAAAAAATAAAAAAAGATCAGCCTGAAAAAGGAAAAGAACTAAATTTTGTACCGGTAATTCGCACGGATGCTGACGCGTTTTATTCTTATTTAACGAACTAAGAAAGGCGTGAGAGTGATACGAAGGTTTAAGTGGTATATATGTATAGCATTACTAGCTATAGCGGTATGGAATGTATATACAAATGGAATTACAAAGTATATGGAAACGTTAACATTCTTCAATATACAAAGTGAAAAAGAAGCGGAGTTTAGTAATAATGGTGAAAAGGTCATTTTATCAAATGTACCTTTCATTCAGCAATTACCAGAGTTAGATAGAGGCTGTGAAGTGACGAGCTTAGCGATGATGTTACAATACGCAGGTATTACAGTGGATAAGATGAAATTAGCAAACGAAATAAAGAAAGTTGATTTTATGAACGATGGTGTACGTGGGAATCCGAATGAAGGATTTGTAGGAAATATTTATACCTTTTCTGAATCAGGATATGGTGTATATCATGGACCACTTTTTCAATTAGCGAAAAAGTATTTACCTAATAAAGCTGTGGACTTAACAGGGAAGAGTATAGAAGAGCTTTATAAGAGTGTAAAATCAGGGCAACCGGTAGTCATGATTACAAATGCAACATTTGCGCCATTAGATAAAGATGAATTTACTACATGGGAAACAAATAGTGGAGATGTTTCTATTACGTATAATGAACATTGTGTAGTACTTATTGGATATGATAAGGAATTTGTATATATTCGAGATCCTCTAAGTGATAGTTTAGATGTAAAAGTACCGAGAGAAAGTTTTGAAAAGGCATGGGTGCAAATGGGGAGTCAGGCGATTAGTTACATATAAGATGGGTAAATAAAAGGAAGGAGGCTGTTTCAGCCTCCTTCCTTTTATTTATTTTCTGTGGCATTGATTACAAACTGATCATAATATTTTTCATTCACGTATATATTTAATACCCATAATCCAGATGAAGGTAGTGACATAGTGAGTGGGAGTTCGGTTGTAGTAGAATCAATTGTATTTGAAGTAGTCCAAGTTGGTTTAGAAGTTTCTTGTTGAAAGAGTACGGGTGTTGGAGTTACTGATCCTTGTTTTAGTGCAATAATAGATAGTTTTCCAGTTGGCATTTCAGGATCTAAAAAGTACCACATCATTTCATTTTTTTCATTTGCGATAATAGGGCTATCAGCCATTGCGATTTTTTCTTCGATACCTTTTAAAGGTGTTTTTTCTTGTATGAAGGAGGGTGTTTCTTCCCAATTTACATCTTTTAAAACGCTAAGATGAAAGAAGGAAGGTGCATTAACTTGGGTGGATGACGTGGCGATAGCTTCTTTTTTAGGTGCTTCTGAATCAGGCTGCAATTGCGAGCATCCAGTGATGAGAAAGGAGAAAAGTAGCATAGTTCCAATTTTTTTCATGGTGTCACACTCCTAATTTTTACTGTTAGTGTAATTGTATTTGCCAGAAAGAGGGACAATTCCTTTAAAGTATAAAAAGAGGTCGTAAGTTTTGTACGACCTCTTTTGACATTTTTTATATTTGTTCAGTTGAAAAGGTTGGTTCTCGTTCTTTTTGAGGCATCGTTAAGAAAATAACAGAAAGAACGATACATACGCCGCCCAGTAATTGATACGCTCCAAATGATTCATTTAGCCAAGCGATTGAAACGATGGCTGCTACAAGTGGTTCAATGCTAGATAAAATACTAGTTTCTGTTGCAGCTAAATATTTAAGACTGCCAATATAAAGAAGGAAAGAAAGAGTGCCACTTATGATGATAAGAATAAGCATAGAAAAAGTTTTTGGTGTAAAAGTTTGTGAAAGCTGATTCCATTCAAACGAGCGATTACAAATAAGCAGGGCAATGCCGCCAATTAACATTCCCCAGCCAATTACTACAGTTGTTCCGCATTCTTTAATAAGAGAAGCTGGATGGAGGGTATAAAATGCAAATCCAATTGCTGTTAATAGGCCAAAAATAATGGCTTCTTTCGATAAAACAATATTTTCAATTGAACCGTTTGTAATAATAAAGTACGTTCCCGTTAGTGCAGTAATAATTGCGAGTAGTTGCATAGAAGCAGGGAATTTTCTTTGTCCAAATGCGACATAAATGGTAATAAAAACAGGACCTAGAAATTGAAATAATGTCGCTGTGACCGCATTACTAATATGAACTGTTTCGATAAAGGCATATTGCGCACCGAGCATGCCGAGAATAGAGAAAATAATAAGTTGTATAGAATGTCTAGAGTGTTTCCAAATTTGAAATATGTTTTGTTTCTTTATAAGTAAAAAAGATAAAATAAATAATCCCGCAAGCAACAAGCGAATTGTTAAAAAATCAATTGATGATACGTTAGTATGTTGAAATAGCCACTGAATCATCGGACCAGATAATCCCCATAAGGTAGCTCCTGTAATAATCATAATGAGTCCAATCCGTCTACTATTGTTCATAATCATGCATCTCCTCTCGAGTATTTGATTTTTTATGTGTGACATGATAAAAGGAATTATATATAACTTCTGGTACTGTAAAAAGTATCAGATTTTAGTTTTATTAAGGGGTCAGATATTATGTTAGAATTAACGCCTAATTTAAATATGAATAGTAAAAAGGCATTGTACGTGCAATTGTATGAGTATATAAAAAAAGAGATTAAGGATGGAACGATTTCCGCTTTTACAAAATTACCCGCAAAGAGAAAGCTGGCGAGCTATTTACAAGTGAGTAAGAATACAATAGAAGCGGCTTACGAGCAATTACTTGCAGAAGGTTACATTGAGTCGATATCAAGAAAAGGTTATTTTGTATGTAAATTTGAACAAATGATGGATGTAGAAGGAAGCGAAGCGAAAGTAGAAGAAGTATCGTTTCGGGAGGAGAACTATACATTTGATTTCACACAAACAGGGGTTGATACAAAAACTTTTCCGTTCACTATGTACCGCAAGCTTATAAATGATGTATGGCAGCCGCGTAATAATGATTTACTTTTTCTTGGACACCCTCAAGGAGAATTAAGCTTACGAGAGGAAATTGCGAACTATTTGTATGAATCTAGAGGTGTACGTTGTTCAGCTAGTCAAATTGTATTAGGTGCGGGAACACAAATATTAGTGAAGTTACTTTTTCAATTGTTGAAGGGAAGTAATTACGCTGTTGAAAATCCAGGGTACCATAGGAAAATGGTCGTTTTTGAACAGGGAGAAAAGAAGGTTCAAATGTTGTCTTTAGATAGGGACGGCATTTGTATGGCAGATTTAGAAAATAGCACTGCAAATGTTGTATTTGTAACTCCTTCTCATCAGTTTCCATATGGAATGATTATGCCTATTACGAGAAGGACGCAGCTTTTACAATGGGCAAAGAAAGAAGAAGATAGGTATATTATTGAAGATGATTACGATAGTGAATTTCGTTATTCAGGAAAGCCAATTCCGGCACTACAAGGGTTAGATACAGATGGGAAAGTTATTTATATGGGGACGTTATCAAAAGCTTTGTTGCCCTCATTACGGATGAGCTATATAGTATTACCGAAGAATTTAATTAAAAAGTATCAAAAAGAATATTTATTTTATACACAAAGTGTTTCAAGAATGGATCAAGAAGTGATTAGAAAGTTTTTACATGAAGGTTATTGGGAAAAACATATTCATAAAATGCGTGTCGTCTACCGGAAAAAGAGGGATCGACTTGTTTTTGAAATAGAGAAGTATTTCTCTAATCATGTTGAAGTGATAGGAGAAGATTCGGGATTACACATTTTATTAAAAGTACATAATGGAATGCGAGAAGAAGAACTCATTCAAGAAGCTGCAAAATATAGTATTAAAATATATCCTGTTTCTACGTACTATAAAGACGGTACTGCACCTGAAAATGTCGTTTTACTTGGGTTTGCGATCTTATCAGAAGAAGAAATTGCGAAAGCGATTCAACTATTAAATACAGCGTGGTTTAGAAAAAAGTAAAAAAACATCCTCATACATGAGAGGATGTTTTTTATTATTTATTTTCGTCTAAGAATAAGACCATATGCTCTTCGTCCCAATATTGTCCGTTATATTTTAATGAACGTTCTTGTACACCGAATGTTTTAAATCCTAATGATTCATAAAGTTTTTTTGCTCCATCGTTGCCAACAACAACATCAAGCATAACTTGTTCCACCTCTAAAGATTTAGCAAGCTCAAGACATTCTTTAATAAGTGCTTTCCCTGCTCCAAGTCCGCGTGCTTTTGGAGATACATATACAGAACCGATTTTAGCTTTATGTTCTTGTTTTACATATGGTTTCGTTTCCAGTGTTGCAACCCCGATTAATTTTCCATCTTTGAATGCGCCTAGCGTATAGTTTTCATCTTGTGCTAATTTTTGTGCTTTATATTCAATCGCACACTCTTTATTAATAATATCTTCATAAGAAGAGCTGAAAGCTTCAGGGTTTTGCTTTAAACCTTCTACACGAAGTTCTAAGTAAATTTCCGCTTCATCTTTTGTTAATACATGGATATCCAATTATATCACCCTCCAAATCTTTGACAAATGTATCTTTATTTTATATTGAAATAAGAATAATTTCAAAAGCTTAGCTTATATAAGCTGATTTTATGAACAAAATAACACCAGTAGTTTTTACTATTACTGGTGTTTTCACACACATATTATTCAAAAGGTAGCTCAATTATAAAGGTAGTTCCTACCCCTAATTTGCTTGTTACTAGAATGGCACCGTTATGCAATTCCACAATTTCTTTAGCAACAGCTAGCCCGATACCTTTTCCCCCAGTAGCTCTCGTTCTAGATTTATCAACACGATAAAAACGATCGAAAATATGCGGAATATCTTCTTCAGGAATACCTTCACCTTCATCTTGTACACTTATTGTAAAAGAATTTGTTTCAGCGAGTACGCGTATCGTAATAGTAGTGTTTTCTAGTGAGTGTTGATAAGCATTGTGTAATAAATTTAACATAACTTGTTCCATACGTCTTTCGTCTATGCAAACTTCTAAATCATCTTTGCAATATACATGAAGTTGCATTTGTTTATTTGTTAATGTTGTTTTTGTTTTTTCAACCATTCGTTCTAAAAATGGTCTAAGAAGTACTTTTTGTTTTTTTATAACAAATTGGTGTTGTTCTAATTGTACAAGCATAAATAAATCTTGGACGAGGTCAGTTACACTATCTGTTTCATCCTCGATGATTTGCAAGTATTCTTCTCGCTCTTCTTTCGTTAAAGTGTCTCTCTTTGCTACTTTCGCATAACCTTTCATATAGGTCAATGGAGTTAATAGTTCATGGGCGACACTAGCAAGAAATTCATTGCGTTCTTTTTTCATATAAGTTAGTTCACTGGACAAATCTTCAATCGTTTTTGCTAAGCTTCCAAGTTCATCATTCCGTTTAATACCTAATTGAATTGGCGTATTTAATTTTGACATTTTTTCTGTTGCCCTCTTCATTTTTATAAGCGGTTCTGTAATAACACGAGAAAAAACAAAGACAGAAATAGTCGTTAAAATAACAGTCAAAACACTAATGATAAGAAATTGGTTCATGAGTTTAAGTAACATATTTTCTAAGAAAGATGTTTTTAGTAACATATATAACTTTCCTTGAAACTCTGCTGTATTAAGTGAGCTTACAGTTGTGATGAATTTTGATTTTTTCCAGTTCTTTTCGACAACCAATCCGTTTGCTGGAATAGGTTCTGTTTTACATGTAAGCTGTTTTTGCATTGCTTTTGTTACAGGTTCTGAAGTGGAAATGATTTTTCCATTATTGTCCGTTATAATGATAGCTATATCAGAGTTAGCAATTGATTCGGATTCAACTAAGTGTTCAGCCTCATCCGCGATATCGAACTCTGGGTATATAGGACGGTTAGGATTTTTATTGTATTCAGCACGTTCGCCGTGTTTCTTTTCTTTAGCAAATGCACTCCACTTTGCGCGTTGTGTAATTTTGTTACTATAGCGATTACCTTTTTCTAAAAGAGCGAGTGTTTCCTCTTCAATGCGCATTTTAGAAATACTTTTGTAAAAAGATACGAAAGCAATTGTTTCAATGCATAAAGCTAATATTAAAAAGTATGTCCCGATTTTAAGTGAAAGTTTACTCATTTTCTCACCATACCTTATTCATAATAAAGGGTCAGTGGTATACTAGTTTCCACTGACCGAAGTAATTATTCACTTTTCCATTTATATCCGACCTTATAAACAGTTTCTAAGTAATTTTCAACTGGAAATCCTTTTTTACGTAATTTATCACGGATATTGCGAATATGTGAATCGATTGTTCTATATTCAATGTCTGTTTCATAACCCCAAATTTTTTCGATTAAATCATCTCGGCTATAAGCACGGTTTGTATTTTGTAAAAATAGTCCAAGTAACGAAAATTCGATAGGAGTCAGTGAGATTTTTTCATCATACACTGTGACAGTATGTTTCGTTTTATCCCACTCAATACCATTGAAGCTAACAAATCCATCTTTCTTTGTACGGCGTAATATAGCCTCAATTCGTGCAACTAATACATGCTCATTAAATGGTTTTGTAATATAGTCATCTGCGCCGATCGTAAGGCCTTTTACCATATCGTAATTTTGATTACGAGCTGTTAGCATAATGATTGGAACGTTGGAAATTTGACGGATTTGATAGCAAGTATCCCATCCATCCATATTTGGCATCATTACATCTAACAAAACAATATCGAAGTCTTTTTGTTCTATTAACTTTAGTGCTTCAAGGCCAGAGGTAGCTTTCATACAAAAATAGCCACGAGGACTTAAGAACAGATCTAATAATCGTAACATACGTTCTTCATCGTCTACTAATAAAATTTTCACCATAATCTTGTGCACCCCAAACTGTTCATTCTACTTGTATAGTTTACATGAAAATGATAAAAAACTCTTTTTATGTGATTGAGTGGAAGAGTGATTTCTCGCTCAGAGTAATTGACATAAAAAATGCACTAGTTTTGCACAACTATTTTTTATAATAGAAAACGTAGCGACACAAAATACCCTATGTTGCGACATAACGTCATGTCATTTTATTTATAAAATGACAATTCCATTCTATTGTGTATGTGAGATAGAGAGGGTTTTCGTATTCACCTCGCATCGGATAAGAAAAATTTCCTATCTCACACTTTTTTTAAAAGGAGATCATACACATGAATCCAAAAGAAGAAATTTCAAAAAAAGAAAAGCAAGATCGTAATACGGTTGTCATGTGCGTTGCCGTATCTATGGTTATTATTATAAGTTGTGTAAATAAAATTTTGGGGATTTTATAATATAAAAAAAGCTTATTGCTTCTTAAGAAGCAATAAGCTTTTTTCGTTGTTAGGGGGAGTATTTTTATATAATAAACCAAGGTAAAATTGCTAATCCAGAAGTTACAATTGCTGTAGTAAATATTAAAAGCATAGCTCGTTTGTTTTGTTTCATGTCACATTCTCCTCTACATATCAAGTACATGCGATCAGCGTGGGATGTAGTTCCCCACTGAGTAAAGTTTCACTTTATATTTTTAGTATAATGAATGGAAAGGTTTGGTACGATCGATAAAGGTGACATGAAGATTACATTGTTGTAATGAAAAAAGCATCTTTCTTAATAAAAAGATGCTTTTGGAAAACTAGATTGAAGTATTAATCATTTAAGAATAGAACCATATGTTCTTCGTCCCAATATTGACCGTTATGTTTTAATGAACGCTCTTGTACGCCGTAAGTTTGGAAACCTAATGACTCATATAATTTTTTTGCTGCATCGTTACCAACTACAACATCGAGCATAAGTTGTTCTACATGTAATTTATCGGCATTTTCAATAATTGCTTTAATAAGAGCTCGTCCTGCTCCAAGGCCACGTGCTTTAGGGGAAACAAAAACGGAACCGATTTTTGCTTTATGTTCTTGTTTAATGAAAGGCTTTGTTTCTAAAGTAGCAATGCCGATTAAATCGTTATCTTTGAAGACACCTAGAGTATACTTATCCGGATTGCTTAATCGTTTTGCCATAGCAGCTACAGGATCCTCATGTTTCAGAACATCTTCATAAGAAGAGCTAAAAGCTTCCGGGTTCTTCGTTAAACCTTCCATACAAACTTTTAAATATATTTCTGCGTCCTCTGTCGTTAATAAGCGAATTTCCATCGTTGTAACCTCCTTGGTTGATTTCAAATAAAGTGAACCTTTTATAAGATTGTGTATGTGTTTTGTGAGCAGTCTCTTTTAATTTGTAAAAGAATGAAAAGATATATGCTACAATGTTTTGTTTTTTAATATGTAATGAAATTATATATTAACTTTATTAACTATTCAAGTGTTTAATATATTACATTTTTATAACTAAAATAACTCCTCGATTGAGGAGTTATTTTAGTTATTCGATTGATAACCATCAATTCGATGTGGATGCGTGTAAATATTACAAGAGTCATTTCTAATAAATCCTACGACTGTAATGCCTAAATCGTGAGCGAGTTGCAATGCTAGTTTTGTTGGAGCGGATTTAGATAGAACAATTTCACATCCGATTTTTGAAACTTTGAGTAAAATTTCGGATGAAATACGCCCACTAAATGCAATGATTTTTCCTTTAACAGATATATCGTTGCGTAAACAATGTCCATATATTTTATCTAATGCATTATGTCTTCCAATATCCATTCTTGATAGGAGGATATTGTTTCGATCACATAGCGCGGTATTGTGAACACCGCCGGTTTGGCGAAAGGTAGTAGAAGATTGTTGTAAAGTATTCATTAAGTAAAAGCATTCTTCAGGAGTAATTTTTACATGTATATCATGTAAATCTTTTGCTTTTGCTGCATCGTTAGCGAAAATAAAACCTTGTCTACCTTTTCCGCAGCAGGAAGTGATGTATCGTTTATTATATAAATTTTGATAGAGCGGATTTATTTTTGATGATGTTACATGGACAATTCCGTTATCTTTTTGAACCCATAGTTCTTCAATATCTTTATAGGAAGAAATAATCCCCTCAGAAATTAAAAAACCAATTACCATATCTTCAATATAATTTGGTGTACATACGACTGTTACATATTCTTCACCATTCAATTTAATAGTAATAGGAGATTCTGTAACAATCTCATCAGTTTGTTTTGAAAATGTACCAGAGTGATAGCGTACAATTGTATAACTCTCTTGCGTAGGTCCCATATGAAATTCCCCTTTTATATGTATTTTCTCCCACATTCATCATAAAACATTGAAAAAATAAAAACATCTATTAGAAGGAAGGTATCAGATTATTTTGGTTATTATTGTATATATACGATATAATAGAAATGTAGAATAGTGAAATTTTCAAGCTTTCGTAGTGATACCTTATAAACATCTAGAATCGACTTCATAAGAAAAGTATTTAGGCAGGGCGTTTCAAAAATATGTACAGTAATTCATTTATGAAAACGGATTCACAAATGTGTTGTACAGTTGGTTGTAAGGAGAGGGGAAACTATGGCAGAACAGACAGTCCGTGTAACCGTAGATGGTAAAGAATTTTCAGCATCAGGTGAAAAGACGATACTACAATTATTTAACGAGAGTAATTTGGAACATCCTCAAATTTGTCATGTACCAGAAGTAGATCCAATTCAAACTTGTGATACGTGTATTGTAGAAGTAGATGGGAAGTTAATGCGTGCTTGTTCAACGCAAATAGAGAATGGTATGCATATTGAAAGACAGTCACAGCGTGCGAAAGAGGCGCAGACTGAGGCGATGGATCGAATATTAGAGAATCATTTATTGTATTGTACCGTATGTGATAACAATAACGGTAATTGTAAGGTTCATAATACAGTACATATGATGGGAATTGAAGAACAGAAATATCCGTATGAGCCGAAAGTAAGTGCTTGTGAAGTGGATATGTCACATCCGTTTTATCGGTATGATCCAAATCAATGTATTGCTTGTGGACAGTGTGTAGAAGTATGTCAAAACCTACAGGTTAATGAAACGATATCGATAGACTGGAGCTTAGATCGTCCGCGTGTTATATGGGATCATGGTGTAAGTATAAATGACTCATCTTGTGTAAGTTGCGGGCAGTGTGTAACAGTATGTCCATGTAATGCGTTAATGGAAAAATCAATGTTAGGTGAAGCTGGATTCATGACAGGGTTAAAACCAGATGTGTTAGATCCGATGATTGATTTTGTAAAGGATGTAGAGCCTGGATATAGTAGTATTTTAGCGGTTTCAGAAGTAGAGGCTGCGATGCGTAAGACGAAAGTGAATAAAACAAAAACAGTTTGTACATTTTGTGGTGTCGGTTGTTCATTCGAAGTATGGACGAAAGATCGCCATATATTAAAAGTGCAACCTGTTTCAGATGCACCGGTTAATGGTATTTCCACATGTGTAAAAGGTAAATTTGGATGGGACTTTGTAAATAGTGAAGATCGAATTACGAAGCCATTAATTCGCCAAGGAGATATGTTTGTTGAAGCTTCATGGGAAGAAGCGTTAGAAGTTGTTGCTTCTAACATGCAACATATTAAATCAGAATACGGCAGCGATGCATTTGGATTCATTTCTTCATCCAAAGTAACGAATGAAGAAAATTACCTTATGCAAAAACTAGCTCGACAAATATATGGAACGAATAATGTAGACAATTGTTCGCGTTATTGCCAATCTCCAGCAACAGATGGTTTATTTAAAACTGTCGGTATGGGCGGCGATGCTGGAACAGTGAAAGATATAGCTGAAGCAGGCCTTGTCATTATCGTTGGTGCGAATCCAACAGAAGGACATCCTGTACTCGCGACGCGTGTAAAACGTGCTCATAAATTACACGAGCAAAAACTGATTGTAGCAGATCTTCGTAAACATGAAATGGCAGAGCGTGCGGATTTATTTATTCATCCGCGCCAAGGTACAGATTACGTATGGCTTGCTGGTATTACGAAATATATTATTGATCAAGATTGGCATGATAAAAAGTTCATAGCTGAAAATGTGAAGAACTTTGATGAATATAGCACAATGTTAGAAAAGTATACGCTTGATTATACAGAAGAAATTACGGGAATTTCGAAAGAAAACCTGAAAGAAATGGCTCGTATGGTATATGAAGCAGATGGAACTTGTATACTTTGGGGAATGGGTGTAACGCAAAATACAGGAGGAAGTACAACATCTGCTGCCATTTCCAATTTACTGCTTGTTACGGGGAACTATCGTCGTCCTGGTGCAGGCGCATATCCATTACGAGGTCATAATAATGTACAAGGTGCTTGTGATATGGCGACATTACCAAACTGGCTTCCAGGTTATCAAGCAGTATCGGATGATACGCTTCGTGCTAAGTTTGAAAAAGCATACGGCACAACGATTCCGAAAGCACCAGGATTAAATAATATCGCAATGTTACTTGCGGCAGAAGAAGGAAAACTACGTGGTATGTATGTCATGGGGGAAGAAATGGCTTTAGTCGATTCCAATGCGAACCATGTGCAACATATTTTAGCGAATTTAGACTTCCTCGTTGTTCAAGATATGTTCTTATCAAAAACAGCTCGTTTTGCTGATGTTATTTTACCAGCGGCACCAAGCTTAGAAAAAGAAGGAACGTTTACGAATACAGAGCGACGTATTCAAAGATTATATGAAGTATTAAAACCACTAGGTGATTCAAAACCAGATTGGTGGATTTTACAAAAAGTTGCTCGTGCACTCGGCGGGGATTGGAATTACGAAAGTCCAAGTGAAATTATGGACGAAATCGCATCGCTTGCACCGTTATACTCTCAAGCAACGTACGATCGTCTAGAAGGATGGAATAGTTTATGTTGGGGTAGTCATGATGGTAGTGATACACCGCTATTATATGTAGACGGATTTAACTTCCCAGATAAACTAGCTCGTTTATCATTAGATGAATGGATACCACCAGTTGTAGCGCCAGATGAGTATGATTTACTTTTAAATAATGGACGTATGCTAGAACATTTCCATGAAGGGAATATGACGAATAAGTCGGCTGGTATTTTATCTAAAGTATCTGAAGTGTTCGTTGAAATTTCACCTGAGCTTGCTATAGAGCGCAATGTGAAAGATGGTGGTCTTGTAGAATTAGCATCACCATTTGGCAAAATTAAAGTACAAGCGCTTATTACTGAGCGTGTAACGGGGAAAGAGCTATACTTACCGATGCATGCAACGATAAATGAAGAAGCGATCAATATTTTAACTGGGACGGCAACAGACCTTTATACGTGTACACCGGCGTACAAACAAACGATGGTGAAAATGCGTGTATTACGTGAAAAAGGAAATCGTCCGTTACCATCTTCAAACCCGCGAGATAAAAAGCGTAATCCGCAAAATGGTGTTGAAATCGAGCAAAAATGGCAAAGAAAACAATACGTATCACTCGTGGACTAGGGGGCGGAGATAGTGGCGAAAGAGATTACTTTAATTAAAAAGAAAGTTGTAACAGAGGAAGAACAGAAACAGCAAGTAGCAGATGAACTTCTAAATGAGCTATCTAATAATCGTGAAGCAGTAGAAGAAACGATGCAGCTGTTAGCGCAGTTACAGAAGGCTGGAATATTAGATGCGGCGATTAGTTTACTTGCTGCTAAGGAAGATGTTTCAAAAATCGCTGTGGAGCAATTAAATCGTGAACCAGTTAAAAATGCACTTAACAACATGATGGGGGCGGGGGAAGCACTGTCCTCAGTTGACCCAGAAGTAACAAAGCAAATCACATCGAGTTTAGTCACTGGATTGCAATTTGCAACAGATGAATTAAAGAGTGGTAAAAAAACAAAAGTGATGGACTTCTTTAAAGTGTTAAAAGATCCAGATATCAATAGAGCCATCACATTCGGATTTAGCTTCTTGAAAGCATTTGGACAAGGGTTAGAGAAAAAATAGAGTAAGTGAAAAGTGATGGGAAGTAGCCATCACTTTTTTCATTGTATGTATAAGAGTGTTCATGTTAAGCGGAATATATTATTATTAAAGGGATGGGTTAGAAATGGAAATGTGGAATCCATCTCAAATATCGTTTTAGAATGTGGAGGAATATATGCAACACCGTAAAAGACTATCTATACCAGGAGTAATGAGACATTCCTTTCAAACTGTTAGATTTGCCTTTTGGAATGTGTTAACATTCCAACTTGCTTATAAATTGTTAGCAGCGATTGTGTTTATCCCACTTTTCGGTATTATTTTCAATAAGTTGTTGTACTTTGGTGGGTATGCAAACGCAACAAATGATGAGTTATTAGCATTTTTGAAAACCCCATACGGGATTTTGGCGATCGTAATTTTATCTATATTGGCATTGTTCCTGATCTTTACAGAGTTTGCAGTACTTATTATCATTTCATACTTCGCTCATAAAAGGCAAAAGGTGAGATTACGTCCGATTTTATATAAAACAGTAACGTATTTACCTTCTCTGTTTACATATTGCTTACCTGGCTTTGTTTTGTATGCAGTTGTACTATTACCACTATTAAGTATGGGATATAAATCTGCATTGATTCCTGAAATTCAAATTCCTAATTTTATTACAGGTGAACTATTTAAGACAACAATGGGGCAAGTTGGATATTATACTTTCTTTGCTGTAGTTGCCTATTTGAACCTTCGTTGGATTTTTGTTTTACCTATTATCGTTTTAGAGGAGAAGCCGTTCCGTACGGCAGCACGCAAAAGCGCAAACTTAGTAAAAGAAAGCTTCTTTAAAGTTTTGTTCTTTTTAGTAGGTTTTTTCATATCTGTAGGAATTGTTTTTCTTTTATGTGTAGGAGTTTATTTACTTTGTCTGTGGGGAGTATATGAATTTACAAACCCAGAAGGGACATTTGCACTACTAGCAGAGTCAACTATTTCAGTTTTCCTAACAAGTACATTGTATCTATTTAGCTTTATTATGACGCCGTTCTATATTATGGCGTTAACAAGATTGTATTTACAAAAGGTTCCAGTCGAAGATGTTTTATTAGAAGAAGGATTAGATTATTCAAAGACGAAGGCAGATAAATGTTTCTTCCAAAAACATCGTTGGAAATTTATTGGTGTATATATTGTAGGAATTATTACGGCGGGAATGGTTGTTGCTTTCATTGTTACCTTTATTACAAATACATATAAAGAACCGATTATTATGGCTCATCGCGGTTATATTTCAAAAGGTGTAGAAAATACGAAAGAAGCTGTGCAGGGAGCTATTGATGCGAAAGCAGACTACGCTGAAATAGATGTATTACAAACAAAAGACGGTGAACTAGCAGTTATACATGATTTGAAGTTGAAACGTCTTGCCAATGCTAACGTTCATGTTTCGGATTTAACGATGGAAGAGTTAAGGCAGCTTACCCTTAGTCAAGATGGTTTTTCAGGACAAATCAGTACGCTGGATGAAATCATTAAGTTGGCAAAGGGTAAAATCAAACTCAATATTGAAGTGAAGCTTCATGGGGGCGAAAAAGACTTTGTAAACAAAGTATTAAAAACGATTAAAGATAATGAATTTGAGAAGCAATGTGTTATTCAAACGTTACATTATCCGCTTATAAAAGAGTTTAAGCGTGCAAATCCAAATATAAAAGTAGGATATATATTATATGCAAGTAGAGCTCACTTAAAGAATGTAAAGGCTGATTTTTATGTAGCGGAAGAATACATGTTAAATAAGAAATTAGTAAAAGAAGCAAGGAAGTTAAATAAACCAATTTACGTATGGACGGTAAATGATATGGAAAGTTTAAAGGGATATTATAAATTGAACGTAGATGGTATCATTACCGATTATCCTGAATCGGCACGTGAAACAATTAAGATGTTAAAAGAGCAAGAAGAGGAAGAAAGTGATCTGTTTGATAAAATTACTGAAACGACAGATGATTTGTTTTCAAAATTATTTATAAGTTATCCAGCTGCTAGTTAAATGCTAGCAGCTGTTTTTTTAGGGAAAGAATATATCCCTAAAGTATTGTTTAAACTTATAACTGTATATGTATACGGCATCATTGGTATTTCTTACATTGTTACATTATTGTCGAATAATAAATGATTGCTGCTTATTTTAAAGGAGTATAATAAAAATAGAGTGATAGATAATGAGATGGAACAAAGAGGCTAATAGAATCAATGTTTAATATATTTACACTATTCTAAATATATAAACTTTAAAAATATGGTATGTTAGCGTTTTCATAACTTTTAAGTTATGCTAGAATAAGGACATAAGTTATTAATTATTACAAAAAGAAAAAAGACTTTCTTTTTTCTGTTAATTATAAGGGGGCATTTCATTATGCGTATTGGGGTACCAGCAGAAATTAAAAACAACGAAAACCGTGTGGCAATGACACCAGCAGGTGTTGTACATTTAATTCGTAACAATCACGAAGTATTCATTCAAAAGGGTGCAGGTTTAGGATCTGGTTTCACAGATGCTCAGTATGTTGAAGCAGGAGCGAAAATTGTTGATACAGCTGAAGAAGCTTGGAACATGGAAATGGTTATGAAAGTTAAGGAACCAATTGAAAGCGAATACAAACACTTCAGCGAAGGTTTAATTTTATTCACATACTTACACTTAGCTCCAGAACCAGAATTAACAAAAGCATTAATCGAAAAGAAAGTTGTTTCTATTGCATATGAAACAGTACAATTAGAAAACCGTTCTCTACCATTACTTGCACCTATGAGTGAAGTAGCTGGTCGTATGGCTGCACAAATTGGTGCACAATTCCTTGAGAAGAACAAAGGCGGTAAAGGAATTTTACTTGCAGGTGTTCCAGGGGTTAAACGTGGTAAAGTAACAATCATCGGTGGTGGACAAGCTGGTACAAATGCTGCTAAAATTGCAGTTGGACTAGGTGCGGATGTAACAATCATCGACTTAAGTGCAGAACGTCTTCGTCAATTAGATGACATTTTCGGAAACCAAGTAAAAACTTTAATGTCTAATCCGTACAATATTGCAGAAGCTGTAAAAGAGTCTGATCTTGTAATCGGTGCAGTATTAATCCCAGGTGCAAAAGCGCCAAAACTTGTAACAGAAGAAATGATTAAATCAATGGAACCAGGTTCTGTTGTTGTAGATATCGCGATTGACCAAGGTGGTATTTTCGAAACAACTGACCGTATTACAACTCATGATAACCCAACTTATGAAAAACACGGCGTTGTTCATTATGCAGTTGCAAACATGCCAGGTGCGGTTCCACGTACATCAACTCTTGCATTAACAAACGTAACAGTACCATACGCAGTACAAATTGCTAACAAAGGCTACAAAGAAGCTTGCTTAGGCAACTCTGCATTACTAAAAGGTATTAACACATTAGATGGCTATGTAACATTCGAAGCAGTTGCAGAAGCTCACGGTGTAGAGTACAAAGGTGCTAAAGAATTATTAGAAGCAGAAACAGTATCTTGCTAATACAAGCATTATACAAAACAAAATCGAACAATATATAAACCAACATGATAAGAGCTAAGAGTGAATATCTCTTAGCTCTTCTTGGCAAAAGGGGGCATACATCGTGGCCAACCTATTTAAAAAGAAATCCGTTACGCAATTGTTAGGGGAAAGTAAAAGTAAAACTTTAACGAAAACGCTAGGGGCATTTGACCTAACAATGCTAGGGATTGGTGCGATAATTGGTACAGGAGTACTAGTATTAACAGGATTAGTAGCAGCAAGAGATGCTGGTCCAGCAGTTATCTTTTCATTCATGATTGCAGCGATTGTTTGTGGATTTGCAGCGTTGTGTTATGCAGAAGTTGCATCTACACTTCCGGTTTCAGGTAGTGTGTACACATATTCATATGCGACAATTGGTGAGTTTATTGCCCATCTAATGGGATGGACATTACTATCTGTATATGTCGTAACAACTGCCGCAGTAGCAGGTGGATGGACAGGTTATTTTAATAACTTAGTGAGTGGATTCGGATTAGAAATTCCAACAGAGTTGTTAAAGATTCCATCACAAGGTGGGATCGTGAATTTACCAGCAGTAGTCATTACATTAGTTTTAACTTGGTTACTATCAAGAGGTACGAAAGAAAGTAAGCGTGTGAATAACATAATGGTATTAATTAAAATTGGTATTGTTATTTTATTCATTGCAGTTGGTGCGTTCTACGTACAACCAGAAAACTGGACACCATTTGCACCATACGGTATTAGCGGAATCTTTGCCGGCGGAGCAGCAGTATTCTTTGCTTTCTTAGGATTTGATGCATTAGCAACTTCTGCTGAAGAAGTAAAAAATCCACAACGTGATTTACCGATTGGTATTATTGCTTCGTTAGTTATTTGTACAATTATTTATGTTGTAGTTTGTCTCGTTATGACAGGTATGGTTTCTTATAAAGAATTAGATGTACCAGAAGCTATGGCATATGTATTAGAAGTTGTAGGACAAGATAAAGTAGCTGGTGTAATCGCAGTTGGAGCTGTAATTGGTATTATGGCTGTAATCTTTGCTTACATTTATGCAACGACACGTGTATTCTTCGCGATGAGCCGTGACGGTTTATTACCAAAATCATTTGCGAAAATTAATAAGAAAACAGAAGCACCAGTATTCTCAACTTGGTTAACGGGTATTGGTAGTGCTTTAATTGCTGGATTTATCGATTTAAAAGAATTGTCGAATTTAGCGAATATTGGAGCATTATTAACATTTGCGATGGTAGGTGTGTCAGTTATTATTCTTCGTAAAACACATCCGAACTTAAAACGTGGCTTTGTGGTACCACTTGTACCAACGCTACCGATTATTTCAATCGCATGTTGTCTATTCTTAATGTTTAACCTACCATTAACAACATGGATCTACTTCGGTATTTGGTTAGCAATTGGAGTAGTTGTATACTTTGTTTATTCGAAAAAGCATAGTCATTTAAAAGACGATGGAAGTTCGCAGGATAATTTAGAACAAGCTAATTAAAAGCTTAATTAAAAGGGATATAAGTATAGTAAGCCTTGTGCGTCTAGGGAGCGCACAAGGCTTTTTTCTTTTGTGCAAAGTGTACATCCTTTTTTGTATGAGAATGTAATGGATGCGGAAAATATGTGTAGATCTTTTAAAAATGTGAACGAAATGTTCAAAAAAATGTATGAGATTTTATTGACACATATGAATGGACGCTCATATAATAAAGGTATAAGATATATGAATGATTGTTCATATGTTCAAATAAAGAGGTGAGCTATAATGGCTGGAAATAAAGTAGAAACACCACAAGAGACATGTTCTCAAACGATAATTCATGAAGAAGTTGTTGATCAAGTAAAACAAACAATTCCAACGGATGAAAGTTTAAGTAAAGTAGCAGAATTATTTAAAGTATTAGGCGATCGTACACGTACAAGAATATTACATGCGTTATTTGAAGCTGAAATGTGTGTTTGTGATTTAGCGTATTTATTAGGAATGACACAATCATCTATTTCACATCAGCTTCGTGTGTTAAAGCAAGCGAAACTTGTAAAGAATCGTAAAGAAGGAAAGGTCGTTTATTATTCGTTAGCTGACCAACACGTAATTCATATCTTCGAGCAAGCGTTTGAACACGTAAACGAGGAAGAATAAATAGAACGCGAGGAGGGAGAACGATGGCTGAAGCATTAGTGAAAAAGAAACTGATGTTAGAAGGTTTAGATTGTGCAAACTGTGCAATGAAAATTGAAAAAGGCGTTGGGAATATAGAAGGAGTAAATTCTTGCTCTGTAAATTTCGCGACAAAAACAATGGTTTTAGAAACAGAGCAAAATAAAGAAAGCGAAGTTGTTACAGAAGCAAAACAACTCGTTACAAAATTAGAACCGCACATTAAAGTGCAAGAAGAAAAAAACACAAAAATGGCAAAAGAAGTGTTTATATTAGAAGGTTTAGATTGCGCAAATTGTGCTATGAAGATTGAAAATAAAGTTAAGGAAATGCCGACGGTTTCAGCAGCAACTGTTGATTTCGTATCAAAGAAATTACGAGTTGAAGTAGCGAATAAAAGAGAATTAGAAACGACTGTAGCCAATATAACAAATGTCGTTCAAAAGTTAGAACCAGATGTGAAAGTTGTTCGTGAAGAAAAGGGTGGTCATGACCATGGACATAGTCACGATCATGGAGAAGCAAATGTGAAAAAAATGGTAGGACGATTAGTGGTTGGCGGAATTTTGACAGCAATTGCTGCATTAGCTGGCTTACCACAAATGATCACAATTCCGTTATTCGTCCTTGCGTATGTATTAATTGGTGGAGATATCGTTTGGAGAGCAGTAAGAAACATAACTCGTGGCCAAGTGTTTGATGAGAACTTCTTAATGGCAATTGCAACACTAGGAGCTTTCGCAATTCAACAATACCCAGAAGCGGTTGCAGTAATGTTATTCTATCAAGTAGGAGAACTATTCCAAAGTATTGCGGTAAACCGTTCTCGGAAATCAATTACTTCATTAATGGATATTCGTCCTGATTACGCGAATGTAAAGATTGGAAATGAAACGAAACAAGTATCACCAGAAGATGTACAAATCGGCGATTATATTATCGTGAAACCTGGTGAGAAAGTACCGTTAGACGGAAAAGTAATTGAAGGAACATCAATGGTAGATACTTCAGCATTGACTGGTGAATCTGTACCACGTGAAGTTGAAATTGGAAATGATGTATTAAGTGGTTTTGTGAACCAAAATGGTGTATTAACAATTGAAGTTACAAAAGAATTTGGTGAATCAACTGTATCAAAAATTTTAGATTTAGTTCAAAATGCAAGCAGTAAAAAAGCGCCAACAGAAAACTTTATTACGAAGTTCGCGCGTTACTACACTCCAGTTGTAGTAATTACAGCAGCGATCATGGCGTTTATTCCACCACTTATTTTAGAAGGAGCTACATTCTCGGATTGGATTTATAGAGCTTTAGTGTTCTTAGTAATTTCTTGTCCGTGTGCGTTAGTTGTATCTATTCCTCTTGGATTCTTTGGAGGTATCGGTGGTGCATCTAAAAGTGGTGTGTTAGTAAAAGGGAGTAACTATTTAGAAGCTTTAAATGATGTGAAATATATTGTTTTTGATAAAACAGGCACATTAACAAAAGGTGTCTTCAAAGTTACAAAAATGGAACCAAGCGAAGGTATTACAAACGAAGAATTATTAGAGTATGCAGCATTTGCTGAAGTGTATTCTAACCATCCAATTGCACAATCGATTCGAAATGCATATGGAAAATCAGTTGATGAAAAAATAATCGATGATTATAACGAAATTTCTGGTCACGGTACAGTCGTAAAAGTACAAGGAAAAGAAATTTTTGCAGGTAATGCTAAATTAATGAGAAAAGAGAACATTACATTTAAGCAACCAGAAACAGTAGGTACATTGGTTCACGTTGCTGTAGATGGAAAATATGCAGGTTATATTGTTATCTCTGATGAGGTAAAAGAAGATTCAAAACAAGCAATTCAAAAGTTAAAAGAACTAGGTATTAAGAAGACAGTCATGTTAACTGGTGATGCAAAACCAGTTGGTGAAGCTGTTGGTAAAGAATTAGGTTTAGATGAAGTTCACGCAGAACTATTACCGCAACAAAAAGTAGAAGAGATTGAAAAAATTGATGCAGCGAAGCATGGAAAAGAAAAAGTTGCTTTCGTTGGTGATGGTATTAATGATACACCGGTATTAGCAAGAGCCGATGTTGGTATTGCAATGGGTGGTTTAGGATCAGATGCAGCAATTGAAGCGGCAGATATCGTTATTATGACTGATGAGCCTTCAAAAATTGCAACAGCTGTAAACATTGCAAAACGTACAAGACGCATTGTATGGCAAAATATTATCTTTGCATTAGGGGTAAAAGGATTAGTTTTACTACTTGGTGCTTTCGGTATTGCAACAATGTGGGAAGCGGTTTTCTCAGATGTTGGTGTGACACTACTGGCAGTGTTAAATGCAATGCGTGTACTACGAGTGAAAGATTTATAAAGTGAAACTTTAATCAGTGGGGGGCTTCATCCCCCGCTGATTATTAGCCTTCACCAATCGGGCTTTTACGGACAGTTGATCCCCCATCTAACGCCCTTGCTTTTGCTGCATTTTGGGGGTCTTACTGCCCGTTAATGCGGGATAAAAAAGAGGACGCAACCTGCGTCCTCTTTTTTAGGTTATTCTGTTGAAATTGACTCAATAAAATAATAACAAATATTATTTTGAAAATAAATAACGTAATATTAAAATTTACAAATAAAAAATATTTGTCTTGTTATTTTAATATATTTTTTACAAAGATATATAGCATTGAAGAAAACAGAGAAGGAGCAGCTTCTCTGTTTTATTTTTGTATATTTTTTTCAACTTGTTCTCGAACAGTTTGAATGTAATTCATTTTATGATCCCAGCATTCTTGACTTAAATCGACAGGGTACTCTTCAGGATTTAAAGTTCGCATATACTCTTCCCAAAATAACGCGAGACTCTGTTCATTGTATTTTTGAATATCCAATATGTCAGGTAGTTCATATGTTCTTTCACCGTTAACGAAAATGTCTTTATGCAGTTCGCGCGCTTCAAAGTTTGTTACAAATTTACTTATATACGTGTGAACAGGGTGAAACATTTTTAAGCGTTCTTCTTTTCCTGGCTCTTCACAATCTAATGCAATATAATCGCCTTCTGCATGATCATTAACTCGGTTGATAATGCGATAAATTCGTTTTAGTCCTGGAGTAGTGATTTTTTCCGGGTTAGATGAAATTTTAATTGTATCATTTAACTTTCCATCAGTATCTTCAATCGCAACGAGTTTATAAACAGCCCCTAATGCTGGTTGCTCAAAGGACGTAATCAATTTTGTTCCAACGCCCCATACATCAATTTTTGCTCCTTGAGATTTTAAATGCATAATGGTGTATTCATCTAAATCGCTAGAAGCAATAATTTTTGTATTTGTAAACCCGGCTTCATCTAGTAGTTTTCTTGCCTTTTTAGATAAATAAGCCATATCACCACTATCGAGGCGAATGCCATAAAAATCGATGCGATCCCCGAACTCTTTTGCCACGCGAATTGCATTTGGAACACCAGATTTTAATGTGTCATATGTATCAACGAGAAAGACACACTTTTTATGAGTTTCAGCGTATTTCTTAAAAGCAACATATTCATCGCGATAAGCTTGAACAAAAGAGTGCGCATGTGTGCCGGCTACAGGTATCCCAAAGCGTTTTCCAGCCCGTACGTTACTCGTAGATGAGAAACCACCGATAAAGGCAGCACGTGTACCCCAAAGGGCTGCATCGAACTCGTGGGCACGTCTTGTGCCGAACTCTAAAAGTTCATCGTTATTTGCAGCGTGCTTCATACGAGCTGCTTTCGTTGCAATTAATGTTTGGTAATTCACAATGTTTAACAAGGCGGTTTCAATAATTTGTGCTTCGCCGAGCGGTGCATCGACACGTAATAAAGGCTCGTTATTAAAGACAACTTCACCTTCTTGCATACTTCGAATCGTCCCAGTGAATTTCATATTTTGTAAATACTGAAGAAATTCTTCTTCAAATTGTAATTCTGCTAAATAAGCGATATCGCTTTCGGTAAAGCTGAAGTTTTCTATGTACTCTACAATTTTTTCAAGGCCAGCAAAAACAGCATAACCGTTCTCGAATGGAAGTTTTCGAAAGTATAAATCAAACACCGAGCGGCGGTTATGAATACCATCTTTCCAATATGTATAAGCCATATTAATTTGATATAAATCTGTATGTAAGGCATAGCTATCGTCTTTATAATAAGTCATCCCGAAAACACCTCCATAATTTGGTTATAGTATACCAATTTTTCACGGATCGTAGCAAAGAATAGATATGAAAGTATAGTCAAGAGGGAAAAAAATGAAATATTGCATATTTTTTAGAAAATTAACATTTATCAATTTATATTTCTCAAGATTTTATGTATTATTAAAGTAATGGGGGTAAATGAGAATGGAGGAGGACAATGCAACAAACATTAGAAAAAATAGGCAAACAAGTCTTTTACAAACGGCTACAGCAAAAAATGACACAAGAAGAATTATGTCAGGGCATTTGTTCTGTCTCATACTTAAGTAAAATCGAAAATGGAAAAATCGAAGCATCAGAAGAGATTCTACAATTGCTCTGCGCAAGATTAGAAATTGCCGTGACGGATTTGAGAGATGTAGAAGAAGATGTGAAGGGGAAGCTGGAGGATTGGCATAAAGCTATCGTCCATTTAGAAAGAGAACGCATTGAGCAAATATATGCTGATTTACAAGAACAAATGGAGCAAGTAACGGATTTTGAAATTATGAATTATTATGAGCTATTATATGTACGTTATCTTATGATTAAACGTGATATTGATAACGGAGTGGAAAGATTAAATAAATTAAAAAAAGGGTATAAAAAATTATCCCTGTTTCAAAAAATGTTATTCACATATAATGTTTCGTTGTTGAATTGTTTACAAAACAAATGGAAGATAGGATTAGAGAGTTTAATTGAAACAGAAAAAATGGCGAAAGAGCTAAATTATCATGAGAATGGTATTTATTATAATTTAGCATTAGCGTATAGTCATTTAGAAAATCCGTATAAAGCTCTGCATTTTGCCAACATTGCAATAGAGGGATTCCGTAGTGAATATAAATTCCGTAATGTGATAAACTGTCAATTTATTATTGCAATTTGTTTTGTAAGGCAAGGGCAGTACAAAGAGGCTTTGGATATGTACAATAGTATTTTACGTGAAGCGAGTTCGTTTTCTGAAAATGAGGTAATTATGAGTATCGCATTAAGTAATATTGCCGAAGTCTATGGTAACCAAAAACAATATGAAAAGGCTAAGGAATATTATTTGAAAAGTTTGCAATATCATCAACATGAAGATGATAATTACTTAGATACTTTATATCATACAGCATTACAGTGCATTCATTTAAAACAAATGGATGAAGCAAACCAGTGGATAGAAAAAGGTATCTCTATTGCTCAGCGCCATGAAAAGCATAAAAGGGTATTATATTTATTAATTATTTTACAATATAAATATTTCCGTACATCGGATGAATATAAGAAATTTCTAGAATTAGAAGCTATACCATTTTTTAAAAGTGAAGGTAATTTAGTGTATTTAAAACAAGTATATTTAGAAATTGCACATTATTTCGAAGGGATTCGTAACTTCGAAGAGAGTAGTCGCTACTATAAAGAAACTATTTCATTACTGGAAAAAGGGGAGGAGAAATAATATGAAAAAGTTGATGTTTTTAGGTATGGTAATTGGGGTTGTATTCTTGACACAGTTTATTGAACAGTATTCATCAAGACCAGATGTTTTGACGCAAGGAACACAACAAATAGTTGAAACAATTGAATCGTAATGAAAAACCCCCTTTCCAACCGGAAAGGGGTTTTTCAATATTTGTTCCTCAAAATTCTACAAAACTTGAGAAAAAAATTAATTGAATTTTTAGTATATTAATAGTGGAAACATAATGCTAATATGAAACTACTCTTTTTCAAAAAATAATTTATTAGGGGGAAGGTTCATGAAAAAGAAAAGTTTAGCATTAGTGTTAGCGACAGGAATGGCAGTTACAACGTTCGGAGGGGCAGGCTCTGCATTTGCAGATTCTAAAAATGTGCTCTCTACGAAGAAGTACAATGAGACAGTACAGTCACCGGAGTTTGTTTCTGGGGATTTAACTGAAGCAACTGGTAAGAAAGCAGAATCTGTTGTGTTTGATTACCTAAACGCAGCAAAAGGTGATTACAAGTTAGGGGAAAAGAGTGCGCAAGATTCTTTCAAAGTGAAACAAGTGAAGAAAGATGCTGTAACTGATTCAACAGTATTACGTTTGCAACAAGTATATGAAGGAGTACCTGTATGGGGTTCTACGCAAGTAGCTCATGTAAGTAAAGATGGTTCTTTAAAAGTATTGTCTGGAACAGTTGCGCCTGATTTAGACAAAAAGGACAAGTTGAAAAATAAAAATAAAATCGAAGGCGCAAAAGCAATTGAAATTGCGCAAAAAGATTTAGGGGTTACACCTAAATATGAGGTAGAACCAAAAGCTGACTTATATGTATATCAAAACGGTGAGGAAACAACATATGCATACGTTGTAAATTTAAACTTCTTAGACCCAAGTCCAGGAAACTACTACTATTTCATTGAAGCAGACAGTGGTAAAGTATTAAATAAATATAATAAACTTGATCATGTGACAAATGATGATAAGTCACCAGTTAAACAAGAGGCTCCTAAACAGGATGCGAAAGCAGTAGTAAAACCTGTAACAGGAACAAATAAAGTAGGAACTGGTAAAGGTGTATTAGGAGATACGAAGTCGCTTAATACAACGTTATCTGGCTCATCTTACTACTTGCAAGATAATACGCGTGGAGCAACGATTTTCACATATGATGCGAAAAACCGCTCAACATTACCAGGAACGTTATGGGTAGATGCGGATAATGTTTTCAATGCAGCGTATGATGCAGCGGCAGTAGATGCTCATTACTATGCGGGTAAAACATATGATTACTATAAAGCTACTTTTAATAGAAACTCTATTAATGATGCAGGAGCGCCATTAAAATCAACAGTTCATTATGGAAGTAGATATAATAATGCGTTCTGGAATGGCTCTCAAATGGTATACGGAGATGGTGATGGTGTAACATTCACTTCATTGTCTGGTGGAATTGATGTAATTGGCCATGAATTAACGCATGCTGTTACAGAGTATAGCTCAGATTTAATCTATCAAAATGAATCAGGAGCATTAAATGAAGCTATTTCAGATGTTTTTGGTACTTTAGTAGAATTCTATGATAACCGTAACCCAGATTGGGAAATTGGTGAAGATATTTATACGCCTGGTAAAGCAGGAGATGCGCTTCGCTCTATGAGTGATCCAACGAAATATGGTGATCCAGATCATTATTCTAAGCGTTACACTGGTACTAGTGATAACGGTGGGGTTCATACGAACAGTGGTATTATTAACAAACAAGCTTATTTATTAGCAAATGGCGGTACGCATTACGGTGTAACTGTAACTGGTATTGGTAAAGATAAGCTAGGTGCAATTTATTACCGTGCAAACACACAATATTTCACGCAATCTACTACATTTAGTCAAGCGCGTGCTGGTGCAGTACAAGCTGCAGCTGATTTATATGGTGCGAACTCTGCTGAAGTAAATGCAGTTAAGCAATCATTTAGTGCTGTTGGTATTAACTAACGATCTAAAGGATAGCTATTAATAAAATACCTCAAAAATAAAGAAGGAGCATATGCTCCTTCTTTATTTTTTTCTCCATTTTTTCCACAAATAAAACAATCCAATAGCGCCCGCGATTGTTACAATCCACTTCGCTTCATTTGTTCCGTTCATGACATGATAAGCAGAATATACTTCGATTAATAATGCCGGTATTTTACCTATTGTACTGGCAATACTGAAGGATAGTAATGACATTTTGCCTAGAGCTGCAAATAAAGTCACGATACTAGACGGAATGAAAGGAATGAGGCGGAACGATAGGACGAGTAGAAAGGCCTCTCTACCCTCTACATAAAGTAGGCGTTCTACCTTTGGATACTTATTTACTTTGCTGTGAGTGAATTTCTGAAGACCTATACGATAAATATAAAACGAGATAATAGCCCCTAACGCCTCACCAGCGATCGAAATAATAGTTCCATTTGCTACACCAAAGAGCTGTATGTTAATAGCGGTCAAAAAAATACTAGGGATAACACCTAAAAGACTAATGACTATGTTGATTAAGATACTAAGTGGAATTGCGATTGAATAATAGTCTGTTAAGAAGTTTTGAATTGTTTCAGCCATTGTTTAAAATCCTTTATCTTTTTTTGCATTACACCATATTTCCATTGTATAGGCAAGTACAAATTTACATAATGTAGGAAAACGTTGATAAAACACCATTAATATACCTTATATAGGTATTGGGTATATCTGATGAGGGGTATATTTCAATGACTTAAAAAAACACCAAATAAACCCTTTATTTAAAGGTTTTATTTGGTGTTTTTATAGGTATTTAAACTTGGGAAATAATTATAAAAACATAGGGGTATATTTATAAAAAGTCAAAAATAGCGGTTTTATGAAAAATAGATGAGGAATTTGAAAAATGTGTATGTTTTTTCGATGTGAAATTGACTTTTAGTGAAGTTACGATAATAATCATGAAAGAGGTGATATGATGAAACGAATAAGTAGTCTTTTCGTGAGTAGTTTATTGGCACTCATGCTGATCTTAAGTGGATGTGCAGGAAAAGAACAAAAAACAGAGAAACAAACAGGGAATCAATCGGCATCAGTAGAAAAAATTAGTGATAATATTTTAGATGAAATGGAAGGGCCACCTAAAAATGGTCATACGATTGAAAGACATGTAGGCAAATCAGAAGAAGATTTGAAGAATCGCTTGAAGACAGATAAAGTATCAGCAGCAAGTACATACTATGACAAGGAAACGGCGACGAAAGCTGTAAAAGATAGTTTGAAGCAGCATGATAAGGAAATTCAAGATTGGTTAAAAAATTCTAAAGAGGCTCGTCTCGTATTAAATACAACACATTCATTCCCGGTTGGAAAAACGGTAATAAAGAAAAATATGAATGTAAAAGACAAGTTAGTCAAAACTGTTACTGTTTTAGCGAGAGATAAGTCAGGGGATTTAGGATATAAGATCATTACTTCTTATCCATCTGATAAATAAGAAGGGGGAGTAAATATGTATACGACATTACAATATTTTTTCAAATCGTATTGTACGTTAAGTATCCATGAAGATGAAATAGTAGGCGTGATGGAAGAGTTTATAGAGCAAGAAGACGAAGAAATTGTTTTGAAATTACGCGATGAATTATTATATATGAAGAAAAAGGATGCTTGGGAAGAGGCGTGCGTATTAGCTGCGAAGCAAGGAAATCGTATGTGGTCGTTAGAAGAAACGAAAGACCATCTTGCAACCTTTTTAGTATTATTGCAAAAGAAAAAGGCGTGATCTACTCACGCCTTTTTCTTTTTGGAATTTGTTCGTTTAATAGTGTCTTATTGTTTTGGAGCGCTTTTATATACGCTTTTTGAAATTTGCCCATTAGATATTACTTCACCGTTTTGTGTAACTTTTTTATATGTAACTGCTGTTATTTTATCATTAGTCCTACTAATTACTTGAGAAGAAACTTCAACATTTTTACCAGTATTTGTGCCGAAAATACGTGTAGTAATACTACCTCCATTTGAAAACGCTTGAATATAAATATGATTGCCTGTATTGTTTTTAAATTTTAAATCTGGACCATAATCTGCTACTGCTGCATCTTGCCCAAGTGGCAAATAATTTACGGGCATAGAATGGTTGCTTCGAGAAACAATTCCTAAATCTGCTCTTAAAGCTGCGCTATATAAAGTACTACTCACTTGGCAAACGCCTCCGCCTGCACTTTGTATAACTTTCCCTTGTGAATATACAGCTGCGGATTTATAACCATGAGCAGCATCCGTTACGCCAACGCGGCCATTAAAACTAAATGTTTCATCAGGTGCGACAATCACTCCACTTAAAGTATTAGCTGACTTATTTACGTTAAAGGATTGATTCCCATTACGGCCAGCCATTGGAGTTGAATATTCAGCAATTACTTCTTTAATCCCCATTTTCTGTATATCTTCTGTAGAACGTTCAGGCTTTAATAGTGTAACGGGTAATGTAACGTCAGATGTGCCAGAAGTAATGGCTTGCCGCGTTAAATCAGTTAACTTTTCTTTATCGATTTTTTCTCCATTTTGGCTCTGGCTAATATTTACTGTAGTGCCTTCAATACTTAATTCTGCATTAACAGGATTTTTTAATGTTTCATTATATTTATCCTTCATAAAGCTTTCATAAGCAGTTGTATTTAATTGGGGTGTTAATTTATAGTCACGTTTTAATTCACCGTTCTCAGCTTGTTTCCGCATTTTGTAACGATTTATTGCGTTGCCTTCTTGTTCTTTAAAGATTTTGTCGATAATATCTTTTTCTTTATAATTTATCCCTAAATCTTTCCATGTGTAAGTTTGTTTATCGTTTTGGAATATGTACGTAAGTGATTTTTGATCTAATTCAGTGATTTTTTGATTAATAATAGCTTGAATATCTTTTTTATTTTTTCCATCGAGAGAAATACCTTCAAATGTAGTATTGGGTAATGCAGTAGTATCTAATTGATTATTTAGTTTGGATACATATTGATATCCGCCAACACCGCCAACACAAAGTAATATGCCTCCAGCAATTGCAGAACCGATCAGTATTTTACTTAGCTTCATTTATTTCCCCCCAGAAATTTTTGTATAAATATATGTATTACATTTTTTGTATAAAAATGATGAAAATAACATTATGTATGTACTAGTATACTATTATTTTCACTATGTGTGTAATGTTTTCATAAAAAATGTTACACTGTTGTAATAATTGTCTCTTTTTGTCACAATGTGTACGAAAAATATGTTGAAAATTATAATAAAAAGGCTGTCTAGAAAGTTCTAGCAGCCTTTTTATTATAATTTTTTATGTTCATTTTTATTCGTAACACCGAGATGTTCTTGTAGTGTTGTCGAAATCGTATTGACGCTTTTTTCGTTTGGAACGTAATAATAAATACCACCTATATATTTATCAGTACCTTCTACTTGCATTTTGTCCATTTTTAAATTGGAATTCATTGAATTTTTTGCAATTGTCATCATATCATCAAAAGTTAAATTTGTTTTTAAGTCTTTATCGACAGCGTCTAATAGACCACCGATCTTATTAATGGAATTAAGTGATAGTGCTTTTTGAGCGATAGCTTCTAAAACAAGTTGTTGTCGTTGACCGCGCATATAATCACTATCGATATGACGAGTTCTTGCTAGTGCCAGTGCTTCCTCTCCATTTAAATGTTGACGTCCCTTTTTAAGGTGAACTGCATCTGCTTCATCTTTACTATTTTGTTCTGTGAACTCCACTGGAACATCTACAGTAATCCCACCAAGGGAATCAACAATTTTGATAAAGGATTTAAAGTTGAATTTTACATAGTAGTCAACTGGAACATCTAAAAAGTTCTCTACCGTATCAATCGTGCTATCTACACCACCGAATACGTGCGCATGTGTAATTTTATCGTATTTATCACGTGATTTAATATAGACACGTGAATCACGTGGAATACTGACAAGCTTAACAGATTTATCGTTTTTATTAATGGTTGCAAGTAATAGTGCATCTGTACGAGTTGCTTTCCCATAATTTTTGTCCCTAATGTCACTTTCATCAACACCCATAATAAGTACGGAAATGTTGTCAGTCATAGGTTTAACGGCTTTTTCACGTTTGCTGGATTTGTCTCCGCGACCAAGTTCAGAATAGGCATTACTTAGAATTGATTTTGCTTTACTGTATATATGGAAGGAGTAGCCTCCTGCTCCAAGTGTTATAATCAGTAATGGAATAAGAAGGAACCAAAGTAGACGTTTTTTCTTTGAGCGTCCCTTTTTGGCTCGAGTATCTTTGTGCATATCGGATTTCATCATTTTTTCTCCTTTAAAACTATCAAAGTATATACATCTAGAAGCGCATTTAAACACATAAAAAATATTGTACGCTAAATAAAAGCGATTGTACATGTATAAAAAATAGATGTCTTGATTATTTATAAAGACATCTATTCGTTATTGTATACAAAAGATAGGGATAAGAAAATGATAAAATTTTACCTAATTACAACATAATGCTTACGATAATTGCAGATAAAATGCTAACGAGAGTCGCTCCGTATAGTAATTTAAGGCCAAATCTGGCAACGACGTTTCCTTGTTCTTCGTTTAATCCTTTTACCGCACCTGAAATAATGCCGATAGAAGAAAAGTTGGCAAAAGAGACGAGGAAGACAGAAATAATACCAACTGTACGAGGAGAAAGGCTATTAGAAATTTTACTAAGATCCATCATTGCTACAAATTCATTCGTTACAAGCTTCGTTGCCATAATGCTACCAGCCGCGACAATTTCAGAACTTGGTACACCGATAAGAAACGCAATTGGTGCAAAGACGTAGCCGATTAATTGCTGGAAAGTAATGCCGAATATAATGAGGAATAGATCATTAATGCAGCTAATTAATGCGACGAATCCGATAAGCATAGCACCGACAACGATAGCTACTCGAAAGCCATCTAGAATGTACTCTCCAAGCATTTCAAAAAAACTTTGCTTTTCGCCTTTTATTTCTAAAATATCTTCGTCATCCCTCACGTCGTAAGGGTTAATGATAAGTACGATAATAAAGCCGCTAAATAAATTGAGAACGAGTGCGGTTACTACATATTTAGGTTCGATCATTGTCATATAGGCACCTACGATAGACATAGATACAGTTGACATGGCAGATGCACAAAGTGTATAAAGACGGTGTTTTGGAATTTGAGCTAATTGTTTTTTGACCGTAATAAAAACTTCTGATTGGCCGACAATGGCAGATGCGATAGCATTGTAAGACTCTAATTTCCCAAGACCATTTATTTTGCTGAGGAAGTAACCGATCCAACGAATGAAAAATGGTAGTATTTTGAAATGTTGTAGTATACCAATTAAGACGGAAATGAAGACAATTGGTAATAAGACAGTAAGGAAAAAGGGCATTTCACCTTTATTGGCAAGGCCGCCAAATACGAAGTTTATACCATCAGCAGCATACTCGAGTAGCTTTGTAAACAAACTGGAGATGACCCGAATAAGTATGAGACCGATTTCTGTATTCAATAATAAATAGGTTAAAATTAACTGTATAAGAAGCATGATGAAAATAGGTTTAAATTTAATATGCTTCTTATTGTTACTAGCGATATAAGCAAGGAAGAAGACGACGATAAGTCCTAAGAAAAAGGTAATAAATTTCATAGTAAGCCCCCTAAAAGAGATATTCTGCTATATATGTTTTTCATTTCAAGGGAGAATATGCATCTTTGGTAAAGAAAGGAATAAAGAAGTCATGAATATAAGTAGAGTGCATCACGTTGCAATTATTTGTTCGAATTATGAAGTGTCAAAAGATTTTTATACTAGGATATTGGGTTTTAAAGCGATAAATGAAGTATATAGAAAGGAAAGAGATTCTTATAAGTTAGATTTATGTGTAGGGGGAGAGTATCAAATTGAATTATTTTCATTCCCAAATCCGCCGAAGCGCCCGAGTTTCCCAGAAGCGGCTGGACTTAGGCATTTAGCATTTGCTGTTACAAATATAGAAGAAGCCGTGCAACATTTAAGTCAATGTGGCGTTGAAACTGAGGCGATACGTATTGATGAGATAACCGGGAAAAAATTTGTTTTTTTCCAAGATCCGGATGGTTTACCTTTAGAATTGTATGAGGTTTGAAATTGGTGAATTTTATATAGGGTTGCTTTTGAGTAAATGAAGAAACTAAAGTGAAACTTCTTTTTTAAAGGAGGTGTCACTTTAGCTAAGAAAGCTAAAGGATATATGTGGATATTTTAAAATTACTGATGGTAGTCATTCTTATTGCATTAACAGGTTTTTTTGTAGCTGTTGAGTTTGCAATTATTAAGGTGCGTAGCAGTCGTATTGACCAACTCGTTAGTGAGAAACGACGAGGAGCATTGGCAGCAAAAAAAGTAACTTCAAATTTAGATGAATATTTATCAGCATGTCAGTTAGGTATTACCATTACCGCTTTAGGGCTTGGGTGGTTAGGCGAGCCGACTATAAAACATTTACTAGAGCCGTTGTTTTTAAAACTACACCTATCTTCTGCAATTGCAAGTACCGTTTCATTTATTATTGCTTTTGCAGTTATTACGTTTTTACATGTTGTTATTGGTGAACTTGCTCCTAAGACGTTCGCGATACAAAGAGCAGAGCAAGTTAGCTTATTATTATCGAAGCCACTTATTTACTTTTACAGAGTAATGTATCCGTTTATTTGGGCCTTAAATGGTTCTGCAAGGCTTGTAACAGGGTTATTCGGGTTACATCCGGCTTCTGAGCATGAAGTAGCTCATTCGGAGGAAGAATTACGATTAATCTTATCTGAGAGTTATGAGAGTGGAGAGATTAATCAAAGGGAATTTAAATATGTAAATAACATTTTTGAATTTGATAATAGAGTAGCAAAAGAAGTTATGGTGCCTCGTACGGAAGTTGTAGGTTTATATGAGGACGAACCATTTGAAACACATATTAAAATAATCGCACAAGAAAAATATACGAGGTATCCTGTATTTGGTGAAGATAAAGATGAAATCATTGGAATGGTTAATGTAAAGGATTTATTTATTCGTTATATGGATGGTAATCGGGACGAGGAGTGCTCGATTATGCCATATACAAGGCCGGTCATTGAAGTGCTAGAAAATATTCCAATTCATGATTTACTATTACAAATGCAAAGAAAACACATTCCATTAGCTGTGTTGTATGATGAATATGGTGGTACAGCTGGGATTGTTACATTAGAAGATATTTTAGAAGAAATTGTTGGGGAAATTCGAGATGAATACGATGAAGATGAACACCCGCCTATAGAGCATATAAGTGAAGGGTGTAAAATCGTAGAGGGGAAAGTGCTTATTAGTGAAGTAAATGATTTATTTGGCATACACTTAATCGCTGATGATGTAGATACAATTGGTGGGTGGATTATGGTACAAAAGCAAATCGTTGCTGAAGGAGATATTATTGAAAAACACGGCTTTTCTTTTAAAGTTCTGGAAAAAGATATGCATCAAATTAAACGAGTGGAAATAAAGAAGGGAGAAGAATGATTTTCTATAAAAGGTATATATAGAAAATTAAATGTTTGCGCTTTCAAAAAAGGTACTATATAGTGAAGGTGGACACTGAAAAATTCTTCTGAATGATACTCGTATTTTTAGAGGGCGAATTTTTTAAATAGGGATTTAGAATGAAAAGTATAGGTGATGAAAATGATAGCAACGAAGGATATACGTATAGAAAAAGATTTTTTAGGTGAAAAGGAAGTACCAAGTAGATCTTATTACGGTGTACAAACATTACGTGCGGTAGAAAACTTCCCGATTACAGGATATCGCATCCATCCGTCACTCATTACGGCAATGGCAATTGTGAAAAAAGCGGCGGCACTTGCAAATATCGATACTGGTTACTTAGCGAAAGACATTGGGCACGAAATTGCGGAGGCAGCGCAAGAAATTGTTGATGGGAAATTCCATGATCAATTTATCGTAGATCCAATTCAGGGCGGTGCTGGAACTTCTATTAATATGAATACAAACGAAGTAATTGCTAATCGAGCGTTAGAACGTATGGGATATGAAAAAGGCGAGTATGCAAAAATTAGCCCAAATACGCATGTAAACATGGCTCAGTCAACGAATGATGCGTTCCCAACGGGAATTCATATTGCAACTCTTATGATGTTAGAAGAACTTCTTATTACAATGGAAGAACTTCATGCTGCTTTCCGTGCAAAAGCAAACGAGTTCGATCACGTCATTAAAATGGGACGTACGCATTTACAAGATGCTGTTCCGATTCGTCTTGGACAAGAATTTGAAGCGTATAGCAGAGTGCTTGCGCGTGATATAAAAAGAATTAAACAATCTCGCCAACATTTATATGAAGTGAATATGGGGGCGACAGCTGTTGGTACGGGATTAAATGCAAACCCTACCTACATTGAACAAGTGGTTAAACACTTACGAACATTTAGCGGATTCCCACTTGTTGGTGCAGAGCATTTAGTTGATGCAACACAAAATACAGATGCATACACAGAAGTATCTGCAGCGTTAAAAGTATGTATGATGAATATGTCTAAAATTGCGAACGACCTTCGTATTATGGCATCTGGTCCACGTGTTGGATTGGCGGAAATTCAATTACCAGCTCGTCAGCCAGGTTCATCTATTATGCCAGGTAAAGTAAATCCTGTTATGGCAGAAGTAATTAATCAAGTTGCTTTCCAAGTAATTGGTAATGATCATACAATTTGCTTAGCGTCAGAAGCAGGACAATTAGAGTTAAACGTAATGGAGCCTGTGCTCGTATTTAATTTAATTCAATCTATTAGTATTATGAATAACGGATTCCGTGTATTCCGTGAATATTGTATTAAAGGAATTACAGCAAATGAAGAACTGCTGAAACAATATGTTGAGAAAAGTGTTGGAATTATTACAGCAGTTAACCCTCATATTGGTTATGAAGCAGCATCACGTATTGCACGTGAAGCAATTGAAACAGGAAAATCTGTTCGGGAGTTATGTTTAGAACATGGTGTACTGACAGAAGAAGAATTGGATATTATTTTAGATCCATTCGAAATGACGCATCCTGAAATTGCTGGAGCTTCTTTACTAAAGAATAAGAAGATGTAATGTAAAAAACACCGATCCATTTGGATCGGTGTTTTATTTTAAAAGATATTAAATACAGCATTTAATTGAAGTAAGCTAATGATAGCTAAGAAGATTAGACTGTATTTCATTGCTGTTTTAAATAAGGCAGATTCTTTACCAACTAGTCCAACTGCTGCACAAGCAACTGCTACAGATTGAGGTGAAACCATTTTTGCCATTGTACCACCTACTACGTTTAAGGCAACAAGAGTAGAAGGAACGATGTTTAATTGATCTGCAGTTACTGCTTGAAGCGGTGCGAATAATGAACCACTTGATACTACTGATCCTGTAATGAATACGCCGATCCATCCTAAGATTGGAGAAAGAATTGGGAATGCATTACCAGTAGAAGAGAATGCAAGTCCAAGTGTAGATGACATACCAGAGTAGTTTTCTACGTAAGCTAACGCGATAACGCTACAGATTGTATATACTGGAGCTTTTAGCTCTTTCATTGTTTCAACCATTAATTCTTTAACCATTTTACCTTTAACGCGGTACACGATAAGTGAAACGATAATTGCTAATACAATTGCAGTAGTTGTAGATGAGAATACATCAAATTTGAAAACAGCTGCGAAAGGTGTATCAGCTTTTGTAATTGGTGTAGTTTTCATAACAGCATTATGAAGACCAGGGAATTGAATGTTAAATACTAAGTTTGCTAGTGCACCATCCGGAGCAAATAACGCTTTAATTGGTTTTAAATTAAAGATTGTTACGAATGCAGTTAAGAATACGAATGGAGACCAAGCATATAAAATTTGATTGAATGTATGAGATTCTTTTTCTTCTTGTTTTTCTTCTTTAGTAGAAGATTTTGGCTGCCAAACACGTAAGAATAATGCAAGAGAGATCATACTTACAACGGCTGCGAAAATATTAGTAAGTTCTGCACCTAAGAAGTAAGTTACAACGAACTGAGTAATTGCGAAAGAAATACCACTTACAAGAATACCTTGCCAAGTTTCTTTAATACCTTTAATTCCATCGACCATTGAAACAAGTAAGAAAGGTAATACAATACTAATGAATGGTAAAATAAGAACAGTTTGACGACCGATAGTTAATGCATCAAGTTCAGTTAATTGTGCTGGTACTGTAACTGGGATACCCATAGCACCCATAGCACCACCAGCGATATTAGCTACTAAACAAATACCTGCTGCTTTTAATGGGTTAAAGCCCATACCTACAAGTAGTGCAGCTGTAATAGCAACTGGAACACCTAGACCAGCTGCGCCTTCTAAGAAAGCACCGAAAGAATAAGCAATTAATAATACTTGTAAACGTTGATCATTTGTAATACTTGAAATGCTATCACGAATGATGTTGAATTGTTCTGTTTTAACAGTTAATTTGTAAAGGAAAATTGCTGCGATAACGATAGTACAAATTGGGTAAAATCCGGATAAAATACCGAATCCGGCAGATGCTACAGCTACTGTTGCTGGCATTTTATAAACGAATATAGCAAGAATAATAGCGACAATCACACTGTAAAGCCCAGCGATATAACTTTTCATTTTCAGTCCCATTAAACAAATGATGAAGCAAAAAATTGGAAGTGCTGCGATTAGAGCAGATAACCAAATATTGTTTAATGGGTCATAAATTTGTGTCCAAGTACTCATAATAATGACAACTCCTATCTATTTTATGTGAAGAAATTCACATTATTTGTGAAACTATTCACAATCAACTTACATGCTTAGTATATTCTCCTTCAACACTATTGTCAACGTAAAAAAGTATAATTATTCCATAATAGTGTTAAAAGAACTGCTTTGTTCATAAAGTCGACAAAAAGCCCACTCAAATCTATTCGAGTGGGTGAGATAAATTATTTGCATATTCTTTTCTTGTAGTTGTTTATACATTATTGATACTACAGCTCTATAGTAGAGAACGTCTTTGTATCGAATATAGAGCTGCAGAATGTACCGTTTGTCCTATTTGATCAAGTCAGGGGTGGGACAGTAAATATACTTAATAGGAAGTGTTCCATCATAGTTCAAGCGATTGAATATTAATTAAAAAGTAATAAGTTAATATTTAATGTTACGGCAGCTCTTTTTACTGAAAATTCCTTTTAGCGTAACAAAGAGGTTAAATATAACCCAAATACGTTACGATAGGTTATCAATTATAGACGATATTTTACAATATCATTACTGCACGTTGCAATGAGGTGAAAATATAACAAAAAGCTTGATAAAACAACGTTTGCAAGCAAAGTATTTGCAGTCCGTTGTTTTGCTTTTTCGTTATATCATATAGTATAATATTCAAAATCAGCAAGGAATTTTTCCTGAGTTCTTTGTTGGTTAAGGTGGAAAAAATTTTCAGCTTTATAGGTTGATAAAGTTATGTCGTAACAGGAAATATAAGAACAGATATATAAATAAATAAAAAGAAAATAAAAACGAAAATGAGGGGAACTTTATGAGCCAAAATCAATTCGAATGTCATATTTCAGAAGAAGATGTACAAATGTTAAGAGCGTTAGCGCATCCGTTGCGTCTACGTCTAGTAATGGAACTAATGCAACGTGGAACTTGTAATGTAACACAATTACAGGAAGTGCTAGAAATTCCACAATCAACAGTTTCACAACATTTAACGAAATTAAAACAAAATAAAGTAGTACGCTTTGAACGACGAGGACTAGAAGTGTATTATCAAATTCATAACGATAAAGTAAGTGAAGTAGTAAAAACATTATTTTCTTAAAATTTGAATATTATGGAAAAAGACGTATGGGACCTACGTCTTTTTTTATTTGTCAGAAAGGTGACATGAGAGAAAATGTTGGAATGTAAGGAAGAAAAGGCTATTAATTAACATGCTGCGATATGGAATATATTCTAAAGGGAAAAGAAAAGATAGAAAGGAGTGTAGCAAGTAAAAGGAGGAATGGTAGTATGGATGTAAAACGTGTGAAACAAATTTTATCTTCTTCAAGTAGAATTGACGTTACATATGAGGGCGTACCAGTATGGATTGAGAGCTGTGACGAGCAGAGCGGGGTTGCTCAAGTGTATGATGTATCTAATCCTGGAGAAAGCGTTCACGTGAACGTGACGGCTTTAGAGGAGAAGTAATAGAAAAGACGCTTCTGATTTTAGAAGCGTCTTTTTTTGTATTATTCCATCATACTCGCAACTTTTTTAGAGAAGAGAAGGAGTACAAGTCCTAAGACGATAACGATAATACCGATACTTGCAAATACTTCAAGGTATCCTAATGATTGTGTAAAGGAAGCAAGTTTACCTGCTAACCAGTTAGCCATACCCGTACCAGCTAACCATACCCCCATTAGTAATGATGCTAATTTTACAGGAGCGATTGCACTTACCATTGATAGACCGATTGGTGATAAGAATAACTCACCAATTGTATGGAAGAGATAAGTGATAACGATGAATAATAAGTTCGCTTTTACAGTTATATCTGCTTCACTACTTCCAGTTTTTAGAACTGCTAATGTTAAAACAAGATAACCTATACCTAGTAAAATCATACCAAATGCCATTTTTGTTGGCACGTTTAAATCACCGCGTTTTGTTTTAGAAAGTTTTAACCATAGCATAGATACAAATGGTGCAAGTAGTACGATGAATGCTGGATTAACGGATTGGAACCAAGATGTTGGAACTTCCCAACCGAAAATTGTACGATCAACAAATTTATTTGTATAAAGTGTTAAAGAACTACCAGCTTGTTCAAAGCCTGCCCAGAAGAATACTACGAAACAAGTTAAAATTACAATTGCCCAAGTACGGTTTTTCTCTTGTTTTGTTAAAGGTTTCTTTTCGATTACAGGTTGATTTTTTGATTTTTTACCGACAACTGTTGTTCCTGCTTTACCAAGGTAACGAGGAGCTAATAAGTTGAAAACAATTTGCCCAATAATCATACCGATACAAGCTGCTAAGAATCCGTATTTATATCCCATAACGATAACGCCATTAGCGCTTGTTTTAAAGAAATCTTCTGCTAAAAATCCACAAATAAGTGGAGCAAAGAAAGCACCTACGTTAATACCCATATAGAAGATAGTAAATGCACTGTCACGACGTGAATCATTTTCACCATACAATTCACCTAACAGTGTAGAAATATTTGGTTTGAAGAATCCATTACCAATAACTAATAGTATTAATCCAAGAAATAGTCCTGTTTTTGTATTCATTGAGAATAGTACAAAGTTGCCGATTGCCATAATAATTCCGCCGAGAGTAATGGCATGACGTCTTGTGATATAATGATCCGTTAGCCATCCGCCTATAATTGGCATGAAATATACTGCCGCTGTAAAAGTACCATATAATTGCACTGCGACTGCCTTATCAAATCCTAACCCACCACTAACAGCAGCAGTTGTTAAATAAAGAACTAAAAGGCCACGCATTCCATAATAACTAAATCTTTCCCACATTTCTGTTAAGAACAACAAATACAACCCTGGTGGATGTTTTTTTGGTGATTGTTGCTCTCCAGCTTTGTCTAATTTTAAAGCTGCATCCATTTTTGTTTCCCCCTAATCCTGTATAACGGATATTTATGTAATCATTTTAATTTACAAAATATTTAGAAGTCAATAGAATTATATGGAAATAGAAAGAAAATTTCTAAAAAAGTTCTATTTTACTTCGACCGTTACTGTATTTTGCCCTGAAAACGAGATGATAAGCGTTTTCAAATGTAATAATTGAATTCTAAAAGAAAATAAAATAGTGATTAATCAGAAAATTTAGATTAAAATATTTATTCTGATATAGAGAAAATATATTCTATTTACTTTTATAATATAACATATTGGGAATAAAAATACAAAACGAAATAATGTGACATTTAAGTGGATTGAAAAATAACCAGCTCCACAGAAGGGGAGCTGGTTAAGGAAATACTATTTAACAAAGCGTTTTTCGATATCATCTAATAGTAGGTTAGCAGCCATTACACCGCCAGCAGTATTCCAAATCACATCGTCAACTTTGTATGCTTTATTATTTTTCACTGCATTTAAATTTTTAAATAGTGGATCATTGATATATTCTTTTTCTAATTCAGAGCCTTTTTTCTCGTTTCCTTTATCGAATGTGAAGTAGAACAATACATCGCCATCCATTGCAGAAATACGTTCTTTAGATACGTTACGCTCTGCGAAGTCATCTTTATTTTGATCGCCAGGACGTTTAAATCCAAGTTCTTTTAAAATAACACCAGAGAATGTATCACCATGATAAATACGAACATCACCAGGCATGAAGCGAACCATAGAGATTTCTTGATTTACTTTATCACCTAGTTTGGCTTTTAAATCTTTCATACGTTTATCGTAATCAGCTAAAACCTTTTGGCCTTCTTTTTCTTTATTTAATGCTTTCGCATAAAACTTGAAGTTATCTTTCCATTCACCGCGTAATGTTTCAGAGAACACAGTAGGTGCAATTGCTTTTAGTTGCTCGTACACTTTTTCGTGACGCATTTTGTTACCGATAATTAAGTCTGGTTTTAAAGAAGCGATAGTTTCTACGTTCACTTGTCCTTCATCACCAACAACTTTTACATCTTTCATTTTATCTTTAATATGTGGATACCATGGATCACCAGTCCAAGACTTTACAGCTCCAACTGGTTTCACACCTAGTTCAAGTAAAGCTTCAGTTCCTTCGTTTGTTAAAATAACTACACGTTTTGGATTAGCAGGAACTTCTGTTTTACCCATTGCATGTTCCACAGTAATCATTTCTTTTTTCGTATCTTCTTTTGATTCGTCTTTCGTATTTGATTTTCCACAAGCACTTAAAAGTAATGAAAAGGCTAATAAAAATACAAATACTGTAAACGATTTCTTTCGCATGAAATTCATTATGTACCCCCTACATATTGAGAATTTTTTTCAATAGCAAGCATGATATTAAGCCTTTATCTTTTGATTGTCAATACATATGGTGAAAATAATTCTCATTTCCGTTGACAATGAGAATTAAGTTGAAATACACTTACAACGTATCATTATACATTGAAGGGGAAACGCTGCATGTTATTAAAAACAAATCAAGCAAAATGGATTGGATTATTTGTTGGAATCATTGCAGTCATTACTTGTATTTGGGGAAGTATTATTTTCGGATATACAAATACGAGTTGGAAATTAGCGTTAGATGCTTTTTTCCATTTTAATGGGTCCAATGAACATATTATTATTCAAAATGTGCGTCTACCAAGAGCATTAATTGCAGCGAGTGTTGGTGCTAGTTTAGCCATTGCAGGTTGCCTTATGCAAACTTTAACGAAGAATCCACTTGCTTCTCCAGATTTTATTGGATTAAATTCAGGTGCTGCTTTCTTCATAGTTGTAGCAATTGTTATTTTTTCCGTGACATCACTATCAGCTTTTACGTGGATTGCCTTTTTGGGGGCAGCAGTTGCAGCTGTACTTGTATTTGCTTCTAGTTCTTTAGGAAAAGAGGGGACAACGCCTCTTAAATTAACATTAGCGGGGGTCGCAATTAGTGCGTTATTTTCATCGTTAACACAAGGATTACTTGTTTTAAATGAAAAGGCGCTTGAAGAAGTATTATTTTGGCTTGCCGGATCTGTGCAAGGAAGAAAGTTAGAAATTTTACAATCTGTATTCCCGTATTTATTAATTGGCTGGATTGCATCTATTATGATGGCAGGGAAAGTAAATACATTAATGATGGGGGAAGACGTTGCAAAAGGACTTGGGCAAAGAACAATTTTAATGAAATCATTCGTGTTACTTATTATTGTCCTGTTATCTGGTGGTTCAGTTGCGGTCGCTGGTCCGATTGGATTTATTGGTATTGTTACCCCGCATTTTGCCAGATTTCTGGTTGGAGTAGATCACAGATGGAGAATACCGTATAGCGGCTTGTTAGGTGCAATACTATTGATTTTAGCTGATATAGCAGCAAGATATGTCATTATGCCACAAGAAGTACCAGTAGGAGTTATGACAGCATTTATTGGTGCGCCGTTCTTTATTTATATTGCACGTAAGAGAGGGCTTAGCAAATGAAGAAGTATATTCCGTTTCGTATAGGAAAAGGCGGGCTCTCGTTTTTAATGTACAAACGAGCTTGTCTCGTCTTATTCAGTTTACTAGTTGTTTTAATAGGATTATTTTTTGCGAGTGCAGGTATGGGAGACATGAAAATTGCTCCTTATGATGTATGGCAAGCAATCACTGGAAATGGCGATGCGATGTCCAATATGGTTGTAAATAAGTTTCGTATGCCGCGTATTTTAATTGCTATCCTTGTAGGAATCGCACTTGCTGTAGCAGGATGTATTTTACAAGGGCTCGTTCGAAATCCACTTGCTTCTCCGGATATCATCGGGATTACAGGTGGTGCAAGTGTTACAGTGGTATTATTTTTAGCTATATTTAGTGATAAAAATAATGCGCTAACTGTAAGCATTCATTATATGCCGTTAGCAGCTTTTATTGGGGCAACGATTGTAGCACTTTTTGTATATTTATTTGCATGGAGAAATGACGGATTATCACCGATTAGTCTTGTTTTAATTGGTGTTGGTTTTTGGGCATTAACGAAAGCGGCAACGACTTTGTTTATGTTGTTAGCGCCAATTTACCAAGCGAGTCAAGCGAATGTATGGATTACAGGCACTGTTTATGGTTCTTCTTGGCAAAACGTCATGGTACTTGCGCCGTGGGTTCTCATTTTAACGGTAATATCATTTATAGCTGCTAGACATTTAAATGCGCAAGAGCTAGGGGATGATATTGCGGTAGGGCTTGGTGTTCCTTTAACGAAGTCACGCATATTTATGTTATTACTTAGTACAGCTTTAATTGGTGGAGCAGTTGCCTTTGCTGGTGGAATTGGATTTGTCGGTTTAATGGCACCTCATATTTCACGAAGACTAGTTGGTTCTTTATACGGTGCATTACTCCCGGTTGCGGCTATTGTCGGTGCAATTTTAGTACTTGCTGCAGATTTAATTGGGCGTACAGTTTTCACCCCACTTGAAATTCCAGCAGGGGTATTTACATCAGCAATTGGTGCACCTTATTTTATTTATTTACTTTATAAAAGTCGGAATTCATAAAGGAAGATGAATATGCAAAAAGCATTGGAGACGAAACGTTTGACGTTGTCTTACGGTGAAACAATTATTATTGATGAGTTAAATTTAGAAATTCCAAAAGGTGAAATTACCATCTTTATCGGTTCTAACGGTTGTGGGAAATCGACCTTATTACGTTCACTAGCTAGATTATTAAAACCAACAGCTGGTGACATTTTGTTAGATAATCAAGTCATTCAAAATATGCAAACGAAGCAAATCGCTCGTCAAATGGCAATTTTACCGCAAGGACCGCAAGCGCCAGAAGGGCTTACAGTATTGCAACTTGTAAAGCAAGGACGTTATCCGTATCAAACATGGCTGAAGCAATGGTCAGAAAAAGATGAGGAAATGGTACAGAAAGCACTTGCAGCAACAGGTATGACAGAATTTGCTGAGCGTGATGTGCATGCTCTTTCAGGTGGACAACGACAACGTGCTTGGATTGCAATGACGCTTGCGCAAGATACAGATATTATTTTATTGGATGAGCCTACTACCTATTTAGATATGACTCACCAAATTGAAGTGCTAGATTTATTATTCGAATTAAATGAAACAGAACAAAGAACAATTGTTATGGTACTACACGATTTAAATTTGGCCTGCCGTTATGCAGACAATATTGTAGCCATTCAAGATAAACAAATATATGCACAAGGTAAGCCAGAAGAAGTAGTAGATGAGAAGCTAGTACGTGATGTATTCCGAATGGAATGTCAAATTAGTACGGATCCGTTATTTGGGACGCCACTTTGTATCCCGCATGGAAAAGGAAGACGTGTACGTAAAGAAGTTGCTCATGCAATGAGATAAAGAAAAAGACGATGAGGAAATCATCGTCTTTTTTATTTTCGGCAAGAGAATAAGAGAAAGAGGGGAATACGTAAACGACGTTCATATTCTTCCACGCTTTGAAAATAAGTTTGATCTGGTGTAGCTTCTTTTAAATTTGTAATTGTAAATCCAGCTTGTTGTAATAGTGTAAAATATTCTTCCGTTGTACGATGATATTTAATAACTTCTTGATCAATCCAAGGTTCAACCCGTTTGCCTAGTTTAAAGTAATCATCGACAAGCCAACTCGTTCTTTTTCCGCTCGTTTGCAAGCTTTCAAATGAAGAGGTAATAATAGGGTGTTGAACGCTAAAAGTAAAGGTTCCATTTGTCTTTAAAGTTTCGTACACATTTTGAAAAATGATAGTAAGATGTTCGATATAATGTAAGGCGAGTCTAGATGTTACTAAATCAAAAGTAGAAGGAGGGTATGTGTAGTCTTTGAGGTTTAAAAAATGAACGGCGCCATTTTTGTTTTCTAGTTGTTTTTTAGCTTTTTCATACATAAGTTCGGAGCCTTCAATACCGGTGTAAGAGTGGCAGTCTTTTTCTAATAATTCCTTGCCAAATTTTGCGTCCCCACAGCCTAAATCGAGAATTTTCTTTCCTTTCACATCACCAATGAGTTGAAAGAAGGCTGGTTTTTCAAGTGATTCATTTGGGCTATTTTCTCGGTATCTTCGTTTCATATATTGTTCAAAAAAAGCTTCGTTATTATATACATCAGATTCAGTAAATGCCATGATTGAAGCCCCCTTACATATTTTTTTTATTCTACCAAAAATGAAAAGTAAATGATAGATTTCTTGTAATGAATCATATATAATCTAGAATTGTAAGCGGTTACTTTAAACTATTTTTCTATAATAAATTCTGAAAACGTGTTAAGCTAGTAGAGGGATTATTAGAACTATTAAGACAATAATTCGCTTACATGAACGATGGGAGGCTTCACGATGTCTAGTAAAACACTTGCGAAATTTTTAGAAGAAAATTTAGAGGATTTAAAATCAAAGGGGCTTTATAACGTAATTGATCCGCTCGAAAGTTCAAATGGACCGATCATTACAATTGGCGGAAAAGAATATATTAACTTATCTTCAAACAACTATCTTGGATTAGCAACAGATAGCCGTTTGCAAGAAGCTGCAATTGGTGCAATTCATAAGTACGGCGTTGGAGCAGGAGCGGTTCGTACAATTAACGGTACTTTAGATTTGCATATTAAATTAGAAGAAACAATTGCAAAGTTTAAACATACAGAAGCAGCAATTGCTTATCAATCAGGATTTAATTGTAATATGGCAGCGATTTCAGCTGTTATGGATAAAAATGATGCGATTCTTTCAGACGAGTTAAACCATGCTTCTATTATTGATGGTAGTCGTCTATCAAAAGCAAAAATTATTGTTTATAAACATTCTGATATGGAAGATTTACGCCAAAAAGCAATCGCGGCGAAAGAATCAGGACTTTACAATAAATTAATGGTAATTACAGACGGTGTCTTTTCAATGGATGGAGATGTTGCAAAACTACCAGAAATTGTTGAGATTGCGGAAGAATTAGATTTAATGACATACGTAGACGATGCACACGGTTCAGGTGTACTTGGTAAAGGGGCAGGAACTGTAAAGCACTTCGGTCTGTCTGATAAAGTTGATTTCCAAATTGGTACATTATCAAAAGCAATTGGGGTAATTGGTGGATATGTAGCAGGGAAACAAAACTTAATTGACTGGTTAAAAGTTCGTTCACGTCCATTCTTATTCTCTACAGCATTAACACCAGCTGATGCTGCAGCTTGCATGAGATCAATTGAAATCTTAATGGAAAGCACAGAGTTACACGATCGTTTATGGGAAAATGGTCGCTATTTAAAACAAGGGTTAAAAGAACTTGGCTTTAACATCGGAGAAAGTGAAACGCCAATTACACCTTGTATTATAGGTGACGAAGTATTAACACAAGAATTTAGTAAACGTCTAAATGAAGAAGGCGTATATGCAAAATCTATCGTGTTCCCAACTGTAGCTAAAGGAACAGGACGTGTTCGTAATATGCCAACAGCAGCTCATACGAAAGAAATGTTAGATGAAGCAATTCGTAAGTATGAAAAAGTAGGGAAAGAAATGGGCATCATTTAAGTAACGACATCTTTTGAATAGCTTGCAAATGAGGAGTGGGGAAAATGAAAAAAATTCTAGTAACCGGTTCTTTAGGGCAAATTGGTTCTGAACTAGTAATGAAACTTCGTGATGTATACGGCGCATCAAATGTTATTGCAACAGATATTCGTGAAACAGATAGTGAAGTAGTAACGTCTGGTCCATTTGAAACGTTAGATGTAACAGATGGACAAAAACTACATGATATCGCAAAGCGCAATGAAGTAGATACAATTATTCATTTAGCAGCTTTACTTTCAGCAACAGCAGAAAAAAATCCGTTATTTGCATGGAATTTAAATATGGGCGGACTTGTAAATGCATTAGAAGCAGCTCGTGAATTAAACTGTAAGTTTTTCACGCCAAGTTCTATCGGTGCATTCGGTCCATCAACACCGAAAGATAATACACCACAAGATACAATTCAACGTCCTACTACGATGTATGGGGTAAACAAAGTAGCAGGGGAATTATTATGTGATTATTATCATCAAAAATTTGGCGTTGATACGCGCGGTGTACGTTTCCCAGGCTTAATTTCTTACGTAGCTCCTCCAGGAGGCGGAACAACTGACTATGCAGTTGAAATTTATTATGAGGCGATTAAAAAAGGCACATACACCTCATACATTGCAGAAGGAACATACATGGATATGATGTACATGCCAGATGCTTTACAAGCGATCATTTCATTAATGGAAGCTGATCCAAGTAAGTTAGTGCATAGAAATGCATTTAATATTACAGCAATGAGCTTTGAGCCAGAGCAAATCGCAGCATCAATTCGTAAACACATTCCGACGTTTACAATGGACTACGCTGTAGATCCAGCTCGTCAAACAATCGCTGATAGTTGGCCAAACTCTATTGATGCAACAGCAGCAATGAAAGAGTGGGGCTTTAAAGCAGAATACGATTTAGACAAAATGACAACGGACATGTTGGCTAAGTTAAAAAAAAAGCTCACAGCTGAGTTAGTGATGAATTAATAGGAAGGGTCGATTCTTAGGAATCGACTCTTTTTATTTGTATTTTAGGAATATACAAATAATTACAAGTGTGATAGAATGAGTTAATTTGTGTGTAAAGGGGAGACAGGGAATGGAGAAATGGGAGTTAGCAAAGGAAATTTACAATACGTCACGTTTAACGGGAACATTTAAACTTCGATCAGGACAAGTATCAAATCAATACTTTGATAAGTACTTATTTGAATCTAATCCAGCATTGTTAGTAGAAATTGCTAAGCAATTGAAAGAGCTCATTCCTCCTGAGACAGAAGTGCTCGCAGGCTTAGAGATGGGAGGAATTCCAGTAGCAACAGCATTATCTTTACAAACGGGTATACCAGTTGTATTTGTAAGAAAAGAAGCGAAGAAGTACGGTACATGTAAGTTAGCAGAAGGCGTTAATATTACTGAGAAAAATGTTTGTGTTGTTGAAGATGTTATTACGACAGGTGGTCAAATATTATTAAGCACGAAAGATTTAAGAGAACTAGGTGCGAAGGTACATCATGTTTTAGGCGTAATTGAACGAACAAAAGAGGGAAGAGAAAACTTATTAGAAGATGGCTTACAGCTACATTCTTTATTTACAATGGATGAGTTAATTGAAGGAGAAAAGGAACATGCAAAGGGTTGATGTCGTATACGCACTAATACATGACGAAGAAACAGATAAAATATTAATGGTACATAATGTAGAACAAAATGTTTGGTCATTGCCGGGTGGGGCTGTTGAAAAGGGTGAAACGTTAGAGGAAGCTTTAGTAAGGGAAGTAAAAGAAGAGACAGGTTTAACTGCTGTGGCAGGTGGACTTGTTGCGATTAATGAAAAATTCTTTGAAGAGCCAGGGAATCATGCGCTATTATTTACATTTCGAGCGCATGTAGTAAAAGGTGAACTTGTTGCAGCAGATGAAGGAGAAATTTCCGCAATGGAGTGGGTGGACAGAGCAATTGCAAATGAACGATTCCCATTCTACGATGGAGGATTCGATTCATTATTAGAAGTAGCCATTCCATATAAGTTTCAACCAGAAACAAAGTGATTGAATAGAAAAAACAGGAGCGCAAAGCTCCTGTTTTTCTATTCAATCGTCTTCAGTAATAACTTTTTCAATAGTGGTTTAATCTTCAGACGTAAATCTTCAGCGTGATTTGCAACTAAGAAGTGATGGTTATAAATGTTCTTCATTAATTGATAAGTTGCTTCTTTCGCTTCGCCTTCTTCGATGAAAATTCCGATTACTTCCATACCACTTTTACGAGCAAGTTTGACAGCTTCATGCGTATCTAAAATACCGTCTTGTTGGTAGTCTAGCGCAGAAGGTTCACCGTCTGTGAAGACAAGTAAGAATTTATGTTTTTCTGGTCTTTTTGCAAGCTTTTCAGAAACGATACGAATGATATATCCGTCGCGGTTATCTTCTTCTTCGCGAAGCTGCATAATTTCTGGACCAACGTTTGGTAACGTTGAGTTTTTATACGTTACAACTTCATGGATAACGTTCGGCTTATCTTCAGGTTTAGCACTAGAAGCATCTTCCCAAAATCCGCTAATAGCGTGCGGGATTTTTAAAGATTTTAACGCTTCATGGAATAGGACCACACTCTTTTTCGTTTCTTCCATCTTGTTATACATAGAACCAGAGCAGTCTACTAATAGTTGGAATGCAACGTCGAGCTCTTGTGATTCTTGTCCTTTTTTATAAAACATGCGCGGCTGCTTTTCAGTATAAATACGAAGGAATTTCTTACGAAGTCTTCCGTAATATTTATCACTATTTGCATTCGTTTTATTTTCAATCGTTTTTTCGATAATTTTCTTTAATTCTTTTACATCTTTATTAACGACTGATTTGATAGCTTGGTAATCCTTTTTCTCATCAGGATTTGGTTTACGTGCTTCTTTAAATGTATGAGAAGCGCCAGTGTTATATTTACCATATGCACCATCATTTTGACTAGAAGCGTGAGAAGCTCTTGCTTCTTTTGTGTCAGCACCATCAAAGTTAGATTGTGTACTTTTTTGAGAAGTACCTTGTACAGAGCCAAGTGCTTGGTCGCCATCTTCTGATTCGCGAGCAGTGTCACCCATCATATTTGTTTTTGTTCCGCTTTCTAATTCAAAGCGTAAAAAGTTCTCGTTTTCATTGTTTTTATTTTCACGGTGCCATGTTGAGAAGCTTTCATCTATTTTGTTTTTATTCTCATCGTCATCTATGAGCTGCGTATCATCGTTTGCTAAATCTTCGACGCGACAGTTTTTTTCATCTGCAATGACAGATAAATAAAGCGGTGCATGCCCGAAATAGTTGTTCAGCATATCACTTTCAAGAAGCTCCTCTAAGCGATAGCGAATTTTCTCAACGATATACATAATATCTTCCGTATTACGAGCTTGGAATGTTTCATGCAAAATAGCTTCAATTTGCTCGAAATATTCATTATTAAACATTTCATATTTATCGCTCGTTAATGAAAGATAGCATAGACAAAATAGACGATCACCGTGATAGTTACGAACACGATTGATTTCATTTTGTGAGCTAAAGTAATTGCGATACATTTCTTTTCTTCTTTTAAAAACATGCTTTGTGCCAGGGCGTAAGTTTTTTACGATTTCCTCAACACGTAAATCTTCTAATAGAACAAATAATTGTGTTAAAAACTTTTTTAAGGGTGATTCTTGCAATTCAATTGCATAAGAACGAATTAAAGTCATGTCCGAGTAATGTTTATTACCAAGTGCTTTTAAAAACACTTCGCTTTTTAATCCGATTACTGTATCCTCTTCTTTTCGATCATCCCAAAAGTGACTAATGACAACCTTTTTTTCAATTTCGTCGTAGTATGCTTTATAGCCATACTCAAGGTAGGCATCATCTTCTTTGAGAAGGGCATACATTAAGTTTTCCATTTGTAGAAACAGCGACGCATCAATTTTTTTGTCACTAAAAATTTGTCTCATAAATTATCCCTCAAAGAAATAACTTTCTGCTAATTCACGGACAGTCATTTGTTCTGTTTCATCGTTTAATTTTGCGATAATACTACGTTCAATTGCACGCATAACGGGAATATATACACCTAAATCACATGCATCGATAATGCCACGAATACTTGCTGCTTCTTCACTTACGCGGCCATCACGAGCTAAAGGCATAAGATCGCTTGCAAATGCAACAAACTTTTCAATTGTTGCAGTGTCTTTTAGTTTTGATTCTGCTAATAATAGTTCTTTTAATGTATCACCTTGGATGTAGGGAACTTCAATAATAACGAAACGGTTTTTTAACGCTTCGTTTAGTTCACTTGTTCCAACGTAGCCTTCATTAATTGCTGCGATTACACGATACTCATCATCACCGTATACAACTTCTTGTGTAAATGGATTTGTAATCATTTTACGGTAATCTAATGCACCGTGAAGAAGTGGTAACGTTTCAGGTTTTGCCATATTGATTTCATCAATATATAGGAAATGGCCGTTCTTCATTGCTTTCATAAGAGGACCGTTAACGAATGTAACTTCAGATGCGCCATCTTTCGTTTGTAGTGTGTTGTATCCTAAAATACCTTCTACATCTAAATCGACAGAACAGTTAATACTATGCATTGGTTTTTGGAATAAAGAAGAAAGTGTTTCAGCTAGTACGGTTTTACCACTACCAGTCGGCCCTTTTAATAGAATATTTTTGCCAAGAAGAAGTGCTGTAATGGCATCTTCGATAATGCTATTATCAGATGCTTTATATATTTTTGTACCGATTAAATGTGCATTTTCACCAGCTTCTTGTTTATTCTTTTCGTGAATTGTAGAAAGCTGCTGTTTTAAATCTGCATGTATATGAAATTGTTCTAACATGTATGTCCCACCTAACATTATTTTCATAAAGTAATACATCTTATGATAACTTGTTTTAATATGGTATGCAAAGAAAAGGAGAGGGGACAAATATAAAAGAAAAAGCAATCAATTGTACATTGATTACTTATAGTAAAGGAGAAATGAGCCTCATAAAAGATTCTAATATTCGTTTTTTGATACTTCTCTTTTGGAAAGCGTTCCATTTAATTTCAGTGGAATGCTTAAAGTCTTCTTCAAAATCACGTTTAATATCATGAACAGTTTCTGATTCATACAGTACGCTAATAATTTCATAATTCAATTCAAAGCTTCGTACGTCCATATTTGCTGTTCCGATTGTTGCAATTTTATCATCAACAAGTACAATTTTTGCATGCATAAAGCCATCTTTATAACTATAAATGGAGGCACCAGCTTTTAAAAGTGGAGTGAAGTAGGACTGAGATGCTTGGTCACTAATAATACTATCACTTTTACCAGGATATAAAATGCGTACATCTATGCCAGATATTGCACTTAAACGTAATAATGTTAAAGTTTCTTGATCTGGAATAAAGTATGGTGTAGCAATCCAAATAGATTTTTTTGCCGAGCCCATAACAGCTAATAATGTATTGCGAATGCTCTTATCATCTGAGCTTGGCCCGCTTGCTACAATTTGCACGGCACCTTCTGCACTTGAAATTTCTTTACCTGGGAAGTATTGTCTATTCATAAATTGATCCCAAGAATAGGTTTTCAAACCACTAGATGCATAGAGCCAGTCCTCTAGAAAAATTGCTTGTAATTTATATAACGCTTTTCCTTCGATTTTTAAATGACTATCACGCCAAACGGGAAACTTTTTTGAACGGCCAAGATATTCATCACCGACGTTAAGTCCTCCAGTAAAACCGATTTCTCCATCTACAATGACGATTTTACGGTGGTTACGATAATTGACGGTTTCAAGTAACCAAGCTGAAAAAATAGGATCAAATTCAACAATTTCAATCCCAGCTTCTTTCATAGGTTTTAAAAAGCGTCTTCTTAACGTATTACTTCCTAATCCATCATAAAGGAAGCGTACAATAACACCAGCTTTTGCTTTGTTTATTAAAGCATCCCGAACTTTTGTACCAATCTCATCAGATTTATAAATATAGTATTGAATATGTATATGATGTTTTGCTTGCTCGATCGCTTGCAAAATTGCTGAAAATGTTTGATCTCCGTTTGTTAAAAGTTTTGTAGTTGTTCTATCTGCGGCAGGCCCGCCTCCAAATTTTTGTACAACTTCTGTTAAATGGGTAGAGCGTTCACTTAATGGGACTTTGAGTGATAACTCTAGTCGTTTTCCTTCTAATATTTCACGGAATAATTTTCTTTGTTCTTCTGAACGATGGAGATGCTTTTTTCTTCTCCAACGGCTACGCCCGAAAATAGAGTATAAAAGTACACCTACAACGGGAAGAAGTGCTAATACTAAAAACCACGCTAAGGTACTTTGAGGAGACCTATTTTCGATAAAAATAACGAATGAAATTCCTACAATTGTAATGGACCAGAGAACGCCGACAAATGTATATAACGAAATATACGATGTATTTAATAGGAAAAGAACGATAGATACAATTGTAAATATTAATAGTAATTGGACAATAGGTTTCTTCATTTCTATATAATTCCTCTAATCTTTCTTCAATATAGACTTCCTAAATAGCGGATGTAATGTGACATTTTTATCCCACTTTAATGGGCAGTAAGCCCCCCACTGATTAAAGTTTCACTTTATTATAAAGTGTTTTCTGTTTTTTACAAAATGTAGGTATTTCCCCATACTTTCCGCATTTGTCCTACATACAGTGTATTGTTACGTTTTTAAAGAGAAAAGGAAGGTGAATAAAATGTATGGTCGTCCAATTGGAGGATTTGGTCACGGTGGTGGTTTCGGTCACGGAGGTTTTCATGGTGGTTTTGGACATTCACCATTTTTTGGTGGAGGTTTCTTTCCAGGGTTTGTAGCAGGAGCATTACTCAGCCCTGGATTTGGTTATGGCGGATATGGTTATCCGTATTACTCGGATTATTCTTATTATACAGGTTACCAACAAGATCCATATTATTCTTACAATACCTATTAAGATGAGAAAATGGAAAAGGAGAGGGGAAATATGAATTATATAGAAAATAACGCATTGTATTATCGTAATCATCATCATGGAGGGCACCATCATAACGGCGGACATCACCACCATGGTGGGCACAATCACCATGATCATCATCACCATCACGGAGGTGGATGGGGCTGGGGTGGCGGCTCATGGGGCGGTGGATTTTTCCCTGGAAGTTTTGCTGGAGGTGTGTTAGGTGGGCTTACAGCTGGCGCATTAACGGGTGCAGCAGGTGGAGGCTACTATCCAGCGCCGTACCCAGTAACTTATCCAGCGCCATATCCAGTGCCATATCCAGCACCGTACCCAGTAACTTATTCAGCGCCATATCCAACACCATATCCGTATTAAACAAAAAAAGAGGATATCCTCTTTTTTGTTTAATACAGTATTTATTTATAAAATTCTTCCAAAAACAAGGTGAAAATATGTTAATATTTTGTTATTATAATTCAAAAACTACTATTTATAATCGAAACGGTATTATATTGCTTTTTATTACAAATAATATTATGTTATTTTAATCGACATATTTCAAAACGTGATGTATGTAAAGAACGATTATTAGGAAATGAAATATCTCTATTTCTATGAAAAGAAACAAGTTGTGTTTTAGTCAGATAGGAAGCAAGGAGAGATGCGCATGCTAGAACAAAGAGGTCATGCATTATATGAATCTTCATTGCGAGATTTAAAGTTAGCATTAGATGAGTCTTCAATTGTTGCGATTACAGACCGAAAGGGTCTTATTACATATGTAAATGATAAGTTTTGTGAAATCTCCAAATATACACGAGAAGAGTTAATAGGGAAAGATCATCGTATTTTAAATTCAGGACATCATCCGAAAACATTTTTTCAAATGCTATGGAAGCGTATTTTGAGCGGAAAAGTATGGAGAGGGGAGATTCGAAATCAAGCAAAAGATGGTACATATTATTGGGTTAAAACAACAATTGTTCCATTTTTAAATGAAAAAGGAGAGCCATATCAATTTATTGCGATCCGAAATGATATTAGTAGTAGGAAAGAAGCAGAACAGAGGTTACGGTTAAGCGAAAGTCGTTATAGGGAGCTTGCGTATCATGATGCTTTAACGAGTTTACCGAACCGTTTACAATTAATAACGACTGTTAACGAATTAATTGCAGATAAAAGAGAGTTTGGTATGATTTATTTTGATTTGGATCGTTTTAAATTAGTAAACGATACGCTAGGTCATATGATAGGAGATTTACTTTTAAGCGAAGTTGCTTCACGGTTGCATTATGTGCTAGGAGAGAAAGATGTTCTGGCTAGGCTGGGTGGCGACGAATTTGTGTTGTTAACAAAAAATCATACACAAGATGAGATGAGGCAGCTAGCGACATCTGTGTTGTCATGCTTTCAGGCGCCATTTATACTTGAAGGTCACGAAGTATACATTTCAGCTAGTCTAGGACTGTGCTCATATCCGCAAGATGGACAAGATGTAGAAACTCTATTGAAGAATTCAGATTTAGCTATGTATAGTGCGAAAGAACAGGGAAGAAATGCAGCGTGTTTCTTTACAGATGAGTTACGTGCGAAAATAAATCGTAGAATGAAAATTGAATTTGCTTTGCAAAAGGCAATTCGTGATGAAGAGTTAGATGTGGCACTGCAGCCTATTATTGATTTGAAAACGAAGAAATATACTGGTATTGAAGCTTTAGCGCGTTGTTCGACAGAAGAAGGACCTATTTCACCAAGCGAATTTATCCCAGTAGCTGAAGAATCTGGACTTATTATAAAATTAGGAGACTGGGTATTAGAAAAGTCATGTCGCTTGTTTAAAACATTGCCAGAGTATGAAGAAGGACTAAAGTTATCTGTGAATTTATCCATACAACAATTAATGCAAAAGCGTTTTATTTTATCTGTACGTAGCATTTTAAGGAGAACTGGATTTCCTGCAAATCGTTTAATTTTAGAAATAACGGAAAGCATTGCTGTTCGTCATTTTGATTATATTATTGCTACATTACAAGAATTAAGAAATATGGGTATTTTAATTGCTTTAGATGATTTCGGAACGGGTTATTCTTCCTTATATTATTTAAAACAACTACCGCTGGATATAGTAAAAATTGATCGTAATTTTATTCGTGAATTTCATTATGATCATGCACAGCCAGAGCGAACGATTGTAAAATCTGTTATTGAAATTGCCCATAGCTTACATTTAGCAGTAGTTGCTGAAGGGGTAGAGACAGTAGAGCAAGAAAGCTTATTAAAATCGATGGGCTGTGATTATGTACAAGGATTTTATTATGCAAAACCTTTATCTGTAGCAGAGTTAAAGGAAAAGTTAATTATAGACTTCTAATAAAAAAGAGAAGCCAGAAGCTTCTCCTTTTTTAATTCATTTTTTGTGAGTCTTTCATTAGTACAGGATAAAGAATAAGACCTAATACGAACAATCCGATTCCTAAGAAGAACGTTTTTAAATCAGCAGTTCCCGTTTTGATAACCCAAATAGAATATATGAATGCTAATGTAGTAATGATGCCGTCCTTTATTCGAGAGCCAGGCATTATATCATACGTTTCTCCTGTAATAACTAATTTGAATTGGTACAGTGTAGAAACAAGGTATGGAATTAAATAAGCTAATGTTGCTACAACGATAGCGAAATTATAAGCTTCTGATACGGTACCAGAAATCGTTGAGAATAAGAAAATTTGCGTCATTACATTTGTAATTAATAATGATTTTGAAGGACTACCCTTTTTATTCGTTTTCGCGAAAAGCTTAGGGAAAAGGCCGTTCTTTGCAGCCTGGTAAGGTACTTCTGAACTAACAACAATCCAGCCCACTGTAGATCCAAATAAAGATACAAGTGCAAGTAAAGCCATGATATAGGCACCTTTATTGCCAATTGCTAAATTTAATGCGTCTACTAATGGTTTTTGAGACTCTTTTAAAGCATCTTGCGGGAGAGCGCCCATTGTAAGTAGAGTAATTGACATGTAAATAAGAAGAGCGATAATTAATCCGAAAATAGTCGCTTTTTTAACATCACGCTGAGATTTTGCACGATTAGAAAGCATGACAGCCGATTCAATACCGATAAACGCCCAAAGTGTTGCAATAGCAGCTGAATTGATTTGTCCACCTAAAGAAATGGATTGTCCTGCTTCATTCATAAATGTTTGCCCGTCTCCGAAATTAGAGGCATTGAAAATGAATAATGTGATTACAATAAACATTGTAAATCCGATAATTTTTGCAATAGTAGCAAGAAGATTCATATTTCCAGCACGATCAATATTTTGAGAAAGAATATATTGAATTCCCCATAACATAAGGCTACATACGAGGAACGTTAATCCTTTTCCAAGTTCTAGTGAAAATCCGTTCGTTGAAAAGAGAATTTGCTTACTTTGTAAAACTGGAAAGAATGTTGATAAATATCCAGCAAAGGAAATAATAACAGATGCTGTTGCAGCCCAGTTCGCAGCCCAATATCCCCATGCCATACTATAGCCTGCAACTTTACCCGCTTTTTTTGAAGGGAACATCGCTTGAGCATAGCTTTGTGGTCCCGCTTTTAATTCTGGTTTTCGGATTGCTAAATTTCCAAATACGAGTGCAATCATAAATACGCCAAGTCCTGTAATACTCCATGCAAGTGTAGAACCCATTGGACCTGATACTTGTGCTAAATTTGCTGGGAGCATAAATACGCCACCGCCAACCATATTCCCGATAACAAAAGCTGTTAAAACCCATAATCCCCATTTTTTCGTTTCCATTTTTGTTAACTCCTTTGTAGTAATATTTGCTTAAACATCATTTTTTACTAGCTTTTTGGCAATAAAAAAAGAGCCATGTAGATAAAAAATACCTACATGGCTCTTTGCCAAAGCGTAGGTACAACGGGAATAACCCTTGTACCTACGCGTAATTTTTCCGCTAGGTTTCAAGGGTTACGTATGATGATGATGTTTTTGTGCAAATGTAACTACAATTGTTGTATAAGTAAGCATAGTTCTTTGCTCCCTTTCTCCTCTGATTTTGAAGTTAGTATACTACATGTTTTTTTGAATGAAAAGAAAAATATAAAAATTTTTATAAAAATACGTTTTAGAGATTAAATATTTACCTTTATTTTTCCTATACTGGAAAATAAGTGAGAGATTGGCAGAAGAGTGTAGCATGGTATAATACATATAGAACTAGAAGGTGACAAGGGGCTATTGTAGATGATGAGTAAGTATGAACAAATTTATACAGAAATCAGTAATTCTATTGATAATAGGCAATTAAAAGAGGGATGCAAAATCCCATCAGAAACTGAATTAATGAAGCAATATGAAGCGAGCCGCGGTACTGTAAGAAAAGCTGTAGATTTATTACAAGAACGTGGATATGTTCAAAAAATACACGGAAAAGGTGTTTTTGTTTTAAAGCGAAAAAACATTGAATTCAACTTTGGTGGTATTGTAAGTTTCCAAGAAGAAAATGAACGTTTAGGACGCCATTGTATTACAGAAGTCGTGGAAATGGAGAAAGTAAAAGCGACAAAAGAGGTTGCAAAGCTATTAAATGTGAAAGAGAAAACAGACATAGATTATATTAAACGCGTACGAAATATTGATGGAGAAAAAGTAATTTTGGATATTAATCATTTTGTATCGGAATATATTCCTGGATTAACGAGTGAGATTGCAGCGGGGTCCATTTATAAATATATTGAGAAAGAACTAGGTCTTCATATTAGTTACTCACAGAGAGTAATTGAAGTGCAACCATGTACAGAGGACGATAGAAAGTATTTAGATTTAAATGGAACAGATTATGTTGTTGTCGTGAAAAACTTTACGCATTTGTATGATGGAAGTCAGTTCGAATATACAGAATCCCGCCACCGCTTAGATATTTTTCATTTTTCGGATGTGGCGCGGAGAAAATAAGGAGATGGAACGTAATGTTTCATCTCTTTTTTTATAAAAAAATGACAAACTCGTATATACGAGTGTTGACTAACTTATATATACGAGTTAATATGTAATTGTAAACGGTATCAAAAAAAGAAAAGAGGGACGGGAATATGGGGAAAGACTATCGTAAAACAGCAGAGGAAGTGTTGCAGTATATTGGCGGGAAAGACAATATTGAACAAGCTGCGCACTGTGTAACGAGACTCCGTATCGCTTTAAAGGATGAAAGTAAAATAGATAACGATAAATTGCAGTCTGTTTCATTAGTGAAGGGAGCGTTTCATAACGCTGGGGTATTTCAAATTGTAATCGGTCCAGGAGATGTTGATCGAGTATATGCTGAATTGATAACGCTTGCAGGTATGAAGGAAGCGACAGTAGCTGATGTAAAAGATTCTGGAAACCAAAAGTTAAATCCAGCTCAAAAGTTTGTAAAAGTATTTTCAGATGTATTTATGCCGATATTACCAGCAATCGTAACAGCTGGTTTACTAATGGGTATTAACAATCTATTAGGCGCAAAGGACTTATTTTTTGATGGGAAAAATTTATTAGATGTGTATCCAAACTTAGGCGGGCTTTGGGATTTAATTAATATGATGGCGAATACAGCATTTGTATTCTTACCGGCACTTGTCGGGTGGTCAGCAACAAAACGTTTTGGTGGTAGTCCAATACTAGGGATTGTTATGGGATTAATGCTTGTGCACCCAGCTTTATTAAATGCCTGGGACTATGGAAAAGCAGCGACTGGTTTAGATGGTCAAAAGATTGAGTACTTCAATATTTTAGGGCTGTTCCAAATTGAGAAGGTAGGATATCAAGGACAAATCTTGCCGGTTTTAGTAGCAGCATTTGTGTTAAGTAAAGTGGAAATTTTCTTGAAGAAACATGTACCAAATGCAATTCAATTATTAGTTGTACCAATTACAACGATTGTCGTAACAGGTGTGTTAGCATTAGGAATTATTGGTCCAGTTACACGTCATATTGGAGATTTATTAACAGCTGGATTAGTAGGTGTATATGAAACAGTACCAGTAGTTGGAGCAATATTGTTTGGAGCATTGTATGCACCACTTGTAATTACAGGTATGCATCATATGTTTATTGCTATCGATTTACAATTAATTGCACAACACGGTGGTACATTCATTTGGCCGATGATTGCTCTCTCTAACATTGCGCAAGGTAGTGCGGCACTTGCGATGTTCTGGATTTCTAAAAATCAAAATGATAAAAGTATGGCATCGACATCAGCAATCTCGGCATATTTCGGTATCACAGAGCCGGCTATGTTTGGTGTAAACTTACGAAATAAATTCCCGTTCTATGCAGCGATTATCGGATCGGCTGTGGCGGCGATATTCATTACATTAAATGGTGTATTAGCACCTGCTATCGGAATTGGTGGATTACCAGCATTTATTTCTATCATTCCGAAATCGATTCCAATGTTTATTGTCGGAATGGTTATCGCAATTGTAATTCCATTTACGTTAACGTGGTTATTTGCAAAACGAGTAAAACAGAAGTAGGAGGAAGTTAAACATGAAGGATTGGCATAAAAGTGTAGTTTATCAAATTTATCCGAAGAGCTTTAATAGCTATTACAATAAAGAAACCGGTGATATAAAAGGGGTTACAGAAAAACTAGATTACTTAAAAGAACTCGGAGTAGATTATATTTGGTTAACACCGATATACCAATCGCCACAAAATGATAATGGATACGATGTAAGTGATTACTACAATATTGATCCATCTTACGGAACGATGGAAGAGTTTGAAGAGCTTTTAGAAGAAGCAAAAGCACGTAACATTGAAATTATGCTTGATATCGTTGTAAATCATAGTTCGACGGAGCATAAGTGGTTTAAAGAAGCGAAGGAAGATAAAAATAGTCCATATCGAGATTATTACATTTGGCGTGATGAAAAAAATAATTGGCAATCTAAGTTTGGTGGGTCTGCTTGGAAATATGATGAGAAGACAGAGCAATATTATTTACATCTATTTGATGAGACACAAGCAGATTTAAACTGGGAAAATGAAAAACTTCGTGAAGAAGTATATGATATGATGCGCTTTTGGCTTGATAAAGGGGTAACTGGATTCCGATTAGATGTTATTAATTTAATTTCAAAAGATCAACAGTTCTTAAATGATAATGGAAGTACGGCGACAAGCGATGGCCGTAAATATTATACAGATGGCCCACGTGTTCATGAATATTTACAAGAAATGAACCGAAATGTTTTTGAAGGGAAAGATGTAATTACAGTTGGAGAAATGTCATCTACGACAATTGATAATTGTATTAAATATTCAAACCCTGAGCGTAATGAATTAAGTATGACGTTTAGTTTCCATCATTTAAAAGTTGATTATCCGAATGGTGATAAGTGGACGAAGGCTGATTTTGATTTTATTAAATTAAAAGAGATTATGTCTAATTGGCAAATTGAAATGCAAAAGGGCGGGGGATGGAATGCGTTATTCTGGTGTAATCATGACCAACCTCGTATTGTGTCACGCTTCGGTAATGATGAGAAGTATAGAAATGAATCTGCAAAAATGTTAGCAACGGCTATGCATATGTTGCAAGGAACGCCTTATATTTATCAAGGCGAAGAAATCGGTATGACGAATCCTAATTTTGAGTCTATTGAACAATATCGTGATGTGGAATCGTTAAATATATATGATATAAAGTTGGAAGAAGGACTATCAAAAGAAGAGATTATCGGGATTTTAAAACAAAAATCTCGTGACAACTCCCGTACTCCAATGCAGTGGAATGAAGAGGTGAACAGTGGTTTTACGACAAGTACACCTTGGATTTCGGTGGCTGAAAACTTTAAAGAAATAAACGTAGAGAAGGCATTAGAAGATAAGGAATCTGTATTTTATTATTATAAAAAGTTAATTGAACTTCGAAAAACGTATGATGTAATTACAGAAGGAGAATATGCTATTTTGGATGAAAATGATCCTAAAATTTGGGCATATACTCGTACTACAGAAAGTGAAGTGCTACTTGTTATCAATAACTTCTATGGAGAGGAAATAACGTACTCTGTACCAGCGCACGTTCAATTAGATGGAATGCAACAAGAAGTATTACTGTCGAATTATAAAGATTCCAGCAAGGATATTACAAACCTTGACTTAAGACCATATGAATCAATTGTATATCGATATACGAAATAAAAGGTTGTATGCCTGCGTGGCATACAACCTTTTATTTTAAGACACCACTATACAAAATGCTTACTTCTACCTCAGGCTTAAATTTTACTTTTGCATAATCTTTATTCCAATTTTTTTTCTTCCATAGGTCAGGATGATAAGCGATAAGATGTCTACCAATTCCGAAAGCATCACAATTTGCCTTTTGTAACTTTTTCGTTATTTTTTTCGCTTCTTTCGTGAGCTGTTTGGATAGTTCCTTATTTAGTTTTTTTCTTTCATCCATTTTGTAAAGATTATCTCTCGGAGCTTCAAGGGCTATAACTTTTAATTGAAGCTTAATGTGAGCATAAACATTTCCTTTTTTATCTGTTGTTATTTTTAAGTCTCGTTTTAATTTCCGATTGCTCACTTCCATTGTTAAATAGTCAGATGTCTTCTCGGATTCATCGCTAGTAAGTTTTTGGGTTATACGGGCACTTGTTCCCATTTTTCCAGTTAATAATACGAATAAAACAGATTGTTTTAAAGGTAAATGCCCGGTCAATTTATCATTGTTAAATAAAGCTAATCCGTTTGTAATTACTTCTTTTCCTTTTATTTTTATAGAAGGGAGGGTAAAGTCTTTACCCGGATCTAACATTTTTGTAGCAGCTGTTTCTAAAGTTTCTTTTGGAAATACACTCATATCTTCTAAGCTTTTCACTTTTTTCTTTAGAAAATCTCCAATTAGTAAATTTCCTACTTTCTTTTTTTCTAGTATCTCGGATGTTTCACCATCTACTGCAATAAGTTTTACTAAAGCAGTTGGGTTTGTTGGGTCCCGAAAGCTGACATCTAAATAAGGTAGTATACCTTTTTTTAAAATTTTGGTTCCTAGTAATTGAACACCATATTTAAAATAACGAATATTTCCAGTCACATTTTTTTTCAGTGCATCGCTTGTATCTCTTATGTTATGCCCGGTTGCTGAATGTATTTCATTCTCGAATGAAGATTGTTCGCCGCTTGAACTTTTTACGAGCTCAATTGTTTGCTGGAGTTGATTCTCTTCCGTAATATCAGATCCAATACTATAAGCTAACCTTGCTTCCCTTAATGGTTCTTGATCCCAACAGCCAGCAAGGAATGCACTAGTGCATAATACAAAAAGTAATTTAACTCTTTTTTTGAACATACTGTTCTCCTTTCTTATTTCTTATTACTGAATAAAGTAGAAATAAAAGAGGGAGGACAACGATGAAAATATAGGTGAACTTATCTGTGAAAGTTGCAATCACTTTTAATTCTTCAGGTGTATCGATAAATAGGGCTATACTAAAAGCAATAATACCAACGATTGGGACAGCCTTTTTATGATTACCAAGATTGAATATATGTCCAATTCCTATAGAAGCAGCGCAGTAATAACTAGCGATAGAAGCTACAACTGTTATCATCCAAATTGGTATGAATAGTAAATCAGTTCGGTCTATAATCCCGATATGCAAGGATCGTAATAAGTAAGCAACTGGTTCTGGAATAAGCTCAATTTGTTTTGGACTAAATACGATAAAGCAAATCCAAACAGTAAAAGTATAAAAAAGGGTTACAAATCCATTCGCGATAGAAATTGCCTTTAGTTTTGCAATAGAACCCCCATTTACTTTGGGGAAAGCGATAAGAATAATTTCAAAACCATACATAGCTGTAATTGTTTCTTTAGATGCTTGAATAATATTCCACCATCCAGCTTCTGTAATTGGAAAAATATAAGAAAAATCGGCTCGCGTGAGTCCTAAGGCGATTAAAAGAGCCATTGGTAAAATGAGAATAGAGGCCATGACATAAAATCGTACGATGACTTTAAAAGTGTTATAAGCTACATAGCAACAAGCTATTGTAAATAGTATGAGAATTGCGTACCAAGGAGTTGCTTGCAAAATCCATACTTTAATGACATTACAAGCGTTTAACATAACCGTCATACCAATAAGAGTAAAGTAAAAAACATAAGCAAAACCTAATAGTTTTCCAAACTTATTCCCAAATAGCATACAAACACTTTCATACATATCTGCATCAGGAAATCGTTTTAAGAAAAGCCACATAAGTAAAATAATAAGCTGAATCGCAAGCCCAGCGATGAGTGCAGAAATCCACCCACCGCCTTTAGCAATCGGGTGAAGGCGGTTCGGTAGAGAAAGTATGCCTACTCCGATTTGGCACTGAATAACGAAAAAGGTAAATTGAACTAACGAAATTTTACTTTGCGTGTTTGTCACCGTCCTCATCCTCTCTCGTTACATGTTGGCGCTGCATTTTTTTCGGTTTTGGATCATGTGGTCGTTCCCAAAATGACCAAATTGGTAGTCTGACAAAAGAATCTTTCATATCTTTAATCCGCATTGGTGCAACAGGAGAAAGATATGGTGTATGAAAAGAATGAAGCTGACATAAATGAACGAAAGTTATAATGAGACCGAACGATATTCCTACATATCCGAATAGGGCAGCAAGGAGCATTAATGGAAATCGAAGAATCCGAACTGCTGAACTCATATCGTTTGATGGAACGAGAAAAGATGAGATTGCAGTTAAAGCTACAACGATAATCATTGTGTAAGAAACGAGTCCGGCTTTTACAATTGCATCACCAATTACTAAACCGCCTACAATACCGATTGTTTGTCCAACTCTGCTCGGCAAGCGAATACCAGCTTCCCGTAATAACTCGAAAATTAGCTCCATTAAGAGAGCTTCAAAAATAGGAGGAAGTGGTACTTTCTCTAATGAAGCTTTAATTGTATACACAAGTTCGAGTGGCAATACATCAGGATGAAAGGCTACGGTTGCGATATATATAGCTGGTAAGAGAAAAGCAATTAAGAAACTCACTAATCGAATCATTCGGACGAAAGAACCGACAATCCAGCGGTTATTATAATCAACTGGTGATTGATAGAAAGCGAATAATGTAACAGGAACGATGAGCGCTGTTGGATCTCCATCAGATAAAATAGCAACTCGTCCTTCCATTAAATTTGCTGCGACTCTATCTGGACGCTCTGTATTTAATTGCTGCGGAAATGGTGAGAAAGACGTATCCTCTATAAATTCTTGTATATATCCCGGAGGCATAAGTGCATCTGTCTTAATCGTTTCTAACCTTCTTTTTACTTCTGTAACTAAATCGTCATTCGCTATGTTTTGCATATAAGCAATTGCCACTTTCGTATGCATTTCTTCACCAAGTGTGAAATATTTAACGACGATATTTGGACTTTTTATGAGTTTACGAATGGAAGCTAAATTGGTTGCTAAATCTTCTACAAAACCAGTATGTGGTCCACGTACAATACCTTCATTATCAGGCTCTGCTATATCTCTCTTTAAAGATAAAGCTGTTTCGAAAATACAAAAACTGTCGACTTGTTCATGAAAATATAATGATTTGCCTTGTAATAAAAGTTGCACACCGTAATTTAAATTTGTTTCTTTCTTCATACTTAATGTGGCAAAAGCTTTATCTAAAGACAAATCCGACCGAGTTAATAAAGGCTCAAGAGCTAATTGGTGAATTAAATTTAAATCTGCTAAAGATTCGATATATAAGATTGTTCCTTTGCCGTTTTGGAAAGGAAGATCTAATTTTTTTATATCGTCTGAATGACAGAGCTTATTTTCGATATAATTAATGTTTTCCGGAAGTGATGGAAACATATGCTTTTGATCCGTACTCTCTTGTTGTTCTTTTTGCTCTGTCATAATTTCCACCTCTTTTAGATAAAGTTACTTCTGTTAATTTTTGCTTTTTGTGAGAAATTTATACTTGGGTTATATGAGAAAACAAATTCTATTTTATCAGCTATGATTGCCCACGCATTATTCAATTTCATAGCAGTACTTTTAACATTTATGTCGAATTAAGAAGATATATAGGAGGGATACATATGGAAATAGCTGTAGAACGTGTTTTTACGAAAGAGATTTTAAAAAGAGCAGCGAGTTTGTTTCATGTAACAGTGGAAGAAAAGCCGCTTGGAGATTTTGAGAATTATATTTTTAAGGCCAAGGGCGATCATGGTGAAGATTACGTATTGCGTTTAACCCATTCTTCTCATCGTTCAAAAAAAGAAGTCGAAGCTGAATTAGATTTTTTACGATATGTTGCGGAGAACGGAGCAAAGGTAGCGGGACCTCTTTACTCAACGTTTCAAAATCTTGTAGAAGAAATCAGAGCAGAGGATGGGACTTTCTTTTTTGCTTCCTTATTTACATATGCAAAAGGGGAGCAAGTAAAAGGAGAGGAATCACCATATTGGGGAGAGGCTTACTTTGAAGCATGGGGAAAAGCGATTGGACAACTGCATCGCCTAACAATGAACTATCCTAAAACGGATCATCGTGATACGTGGGAAGAAGATGAGAGTGGGATTGTTAATGAATTAGAAGATAATCAAGTGAAAAAGATCGCAGCGGTATTAATGGATGAGATAAAGGCTCTTCCAATTGAAAGAGAAACGTTCGGCCTTATGCACGGTGATATTCATCCAGGTAATTTTCATTACGATGGAAAAGAGCTAACTATCTTTGATTTTGATGATGCGGCCTATAATTACTTTATACACGATTTAGCGATGGTGCTCTATTACTCTGTTCTATTTACACCGTGGACAGCGGAAGAGAAGACGGACTTTGCTCGTAAACAGCTACAAGTGTTACGGAAAGGCTATGAGTATGAGCACAGACTGGCGGATAGTTGGTATGAATCATTACCACTATTTTTACGTTTGCGTGACATAGGTCTATACGGCACGCTCCAAAAGAAATTTAAAGGGAAAGATATGCCAGATAACTTCAGAGAATTATGTGAAGAGTTATATGAAAGAATTATAAGCGAAGAAGCAATTGTGAATATATAATACATTTTGTTCAAAACAAAGTATACAAAATAAATGTATGCTTTGTTTTTTTATACAAAAATATGTTTGTTTTATTAAAATAATATTGTCATAGATTCGGTATACATTTATAATTTTTATATATTCTGAATATTCTTGATAAAAAGGAGGGGGAATATTGGAAGCTTTCGTAAATTGGTTAAATAATATTGTTTGGAGTCCAGCACTTGTTTATTTATGTTTAGGAGTAGGTTTATATTTTTCCATTCGAACGAAGTTTTTACAAGTAAGGCACGTAGGAGAAATGGTGAAGCTGACATTTAAAGGAGAAAAGTCAGAGGCTGGTGTTTCTTCATTCCAAGCGTTAGCACTTTCGTTATCAGGGCGCGTTGGGACAGGGAATATCGCTGGGGTAGCTACAGCGGTTGCCTTCGGTGGACCAGGGGCTGTATTTTGGATGTGGGCAGTAGCCTTTTTAGGAGCAGGATCAGCTTATGTAGAATCAACACTCGCGCAAATATATAAGACGAAACATCAAGGTCAGTTTCGCGGTGGCCCTGCTTATTACATTGAAAAAGGTTTAGGGGTTAAATGGTATGCGTTAGTATTTGTTGCAGCGACAATTCTTGCAACTGGGCTTTTATTACCGGGCGTGCAAGCAAATAGTATTGCTGTAAGTTTAGAGACAGCTTTTGGAATTAACACTACATTATCAGGGGCTTTATTAGTTGTTGTATTAGCTCTTATCATTTTCGGTGGAGTAAAGCGTATTGTTAACGTAGCGCAAGTTGTCGTACCGTTTATGGCAGTTGGTTATATTTTAGTAGCTTGTGTTATTGTCGCTATGAATATTGAAAAGTTACCAGAAGCATTTATGTTAATTATAAGAAGTGCGTTTGCATTAGAAGCAGCATTTGGTGGTATTATCGGTTTAGCAATTTCTTGGGGAGTAAAACGTGGTATTTACTCTAATGAAGCAGGGCAAGGAACTGGGCCACATGCAGCGGCAGCAGCTGAAGTATCACATCCAGCTAAGCAAGGCTTAGTGCAAGCATTTTCCGTTTACATTGATACATTATTTGTTTGTTCAGCAACAGCATTTATGATGATTATTACAGGCATGTATAACGTATTTGATGCAAGCGGAAAAAACTTTATTGTTAATAAATTAAATGGTGCACAGCCAGGACCTGGATATACACAGGCAGCTGTAGAATCTGTTTTCCCTGGGTTTGGAAACGGTTTCGTTGCCATTTCGTTACTATTCTTTGCATTTACAACAATTATGGCGTATTACTACATTGCAGAAACGAATATCGCGTACTTAAATCGTGATAAAGACCGTCCTTGGTTGTCTATGGTACTAAAATTTGTCTTTTTAGGTGCTGTATTCTACGGCTGTATAAAAACAGCAGCAACGGCTTGGGCTTTAGGTGACATCGGTGTAGGGATTATGGCATGGGTAAATATCATTGCGATTTTATTGTTACAAAAACCTGCATTAGTTGCATTAAAGGATTATGAAAAGCAGAAGAAAGAAGGAAAAGATCCAGTATTCGATCCAGGGCCATTGGGCATTAAAAATGCTGATTTCTGGGAGCATGAATACGGAAAAGATAAGAAAGAAGAAGTATCGTAATGGAATAGAGATGAAAAAGCAAAGGGGAAACCCCTTTGTTTTTTTTATGGATGAAATGAGGATCAAAGTTATTTTTTTGCTTATTTTTGAATATAAAAAGAATGTACATGCTTTGTTAGGGGAAGGGGGGAGTATGTTGATAGAGTTTCGTAATGTAAATAAATATTATGGTAACTTTCAAGTTTTAAAAGATATTAATGTACAAGTGAAAAAAGGTGAAGTGGTAGTAGTTGTTGGGCCTTCAGGATCAGGAAAAAGCACGTTGCTTCGGTGTATAAACCAGTTAGAGTCAATTACAGAGGGAGAGTTAATTGTACAAAATACGGAGGTACACAATGCGAAAACAGATATGAATGAATTACGCCGAAATATCGGAATGGTCTTTCAACATTTTTATTTATATCCACATAAAACGGTTCTTCAAAATATTACACTAGCACCTATTAAAGTAAATAAAATTTCAAAAGAGGAAGCAGAGAAAACGGCGATGTTTTATTTAGAGAAAGTAGGAATTCCGGAGAAGGCCAGTGTATATCCACATCAATTATCTGGTGGACAACAGCAAAGGGTGGCAATTGCTAGAGGACTTGCGATGCAGCCGGAAATTATGCTATTCGATGAGCCTACGTCTGCTCTTGATCCAGAGATGATCGGGGAAGTACTTGATGTTATGAAAACGCTAGCTAAAGAAGGGATGACGATGGTCGTTGTCACGCATGAAATGGGATTCGCGCGGGAGGTAGCCGATCGGATTTTATTTATGGATGATGGCAAAATCATTGAGGATACAACACCGGCGCAATTTTTTGCAAGTCCTGAACAAGAAAGAGCGCGTCTATTTTTAAGCCGAGTGTTAAACCATTAAAGGAGGAGTTTTATGCTTAAAATGAAAAAGTTGTTTACGTTAATCGTATTTTCATGTCTATTCGTACTTGTCGTTGCTGGATGCGGAAGTAAAAAAGATGAGGCAAAAGAAACGAACACGAAGCAAGGCGGTGCTGTTGAACAAATTAAGAAACGAGGGAAGTTAGTAGTTGGGGTGAAGAATGATACGAACTTATTTGGATTGAAAAATCCTTCGACAGGGCAGGTAGAAGGATTTGATGTTGATGTTGCAAAGGCGCTTGCGAAAAAGATTCTTGGGGATGAAAAGAAACTAGAGTTGAAAGAGGTAACATCTAAAACGCGTATTCCACTCCTGAAAAATGGTGACATTGATGCAATTATTGCAACAATGACAATTACAGAAGAACGTAAAAAAGAGGTCGATTTTTCAGATGTATACTTTAAAGCAGGGCAATCGTTACTCGTGAAAAAAGGAAGCGATATTAAAAGTATTGATGATGTGAAAAAGGGCGTAAAAGTGTTAGCAGTAAAAGGTTCAACATCGACAAATAACATTCGCCAAAAATCACCGGAAGCGACTGTATTAGAATTTGAAAATTACAGTGAGGCGTTTACAGCGTTAAAAGCAGGAAAAGGTGATGTGTTAACGACAGATAATGCAATTCTTTACGGTATGGCAAAACAAGATTCGAATTATGAAGTTGTCGGGAAAATTTTCACAGATGAGCCGTACGGAATTGCAGTGCAAAAAGGTGCAGATGATTTAACGAAAGAGATTAATAATTTAATTAAAGACATGAAAGCAAGCGGAGAGTATGACAAATTATATGAGAAATGGATTGGGCAGAAACCAGAGAAGTAAAGTGATAAATAGTAAAAGTGAGAGGATGAGAGTACTCATCCTCTTCTTGTAAAGAAAGAGGGGAGAATATGTGCCTGATTTTTCTATATTAACGAATAACATTGATATGTATTTAGAAGGCTTTAAGTATACAGTTATGTCTAGTGTACTTGCATTAATAGGAAGCTTTATTTTAGGAGTAATTTTGGCGGTAATGCGTATTGCACCAATTCGCATTTTAAATTGGTTGGGAGCTGCTATTGTAGAATTTGTAAGAAATATTCCGCTCGTATTAATTGCATTTATATTCTATTTCGCTTTACCTGTAGTAGGAATTACTTTAAATGGTTTTGTAGCAGGAACAGTTACGCTTACCGTATATACTGCAGCGTTTATTGCGGAAGTCATTCGCGCTGGTATTTTATCCGTTGCAAAAGGTCAAATGGAAGCAGCACGTTCCTCAGGATTAACGTATGTACAGGGAATGTATTATATTGTTTTACCCCAGGCGATGAAAATCGTAATCCCTCCTTTAGGAAATCAATTTCTCAATTTAGTAAAAAACTCTTCTATACTCGGAATTATTGCTGGTGCTGATTTAATGTATCAAGGAGATTTAATTTCAACGAAGACGTTTGTTACGTTCGATGTGTATATATTTGTCGGGATGTTTTATTTAATATTAACAATTCCGCTCAGTATGCTAGTGCGTTATTTAGAAAAACGCTTAGCAAAGGAGGCGGTGTAAATGGATTTTAAGGGAGCAATAACAGGTGATCATATTCTGTTTTTATTAAAAGGATTACTTATAACGTTAGAGGTAGCGCTCGTAGCAATTGTACTTAGCTTTATTATCGGTAGTGTAATAGGGATTGTACGGTACACAAAAATACCCGTCTTCTCACAAATATTAGGAGTTATCGTTGAAGTAATTCGAAACTTACCACTACTTTTAATTATATTTTTCACATATTTTGCACTTCCAGAAGCAGGCTTGAAATTAGAAATTATAACAGCCGTAATTGTCGCTTTAACAATATTTGAAGCTGCAATGATATCTGAAATTGTTCGAAGTGGCCTATTATCTATTGAAAAAGGACAGATTGAGGCTGCAAGATCTTCAGGATTAACGTATGTGCAAGCACTTTGGCACATTATTTTACCACAAGCATTAAGAAGAATGGTCCCGCCACTTGTCAGTCAGTTTATTTCATTGCTGAAAGATACAGCGCTAGCAGTCGTTATATCACTCCCAGAGCTTATGCATAATGCTCAAATTATTAGCGGACAAAATGTAAATTATATGATTCCGACGTTTATAGTAGTAGCTTGTATGTACTTTATTGTAAACTATAGTTTATCAATTTTATCGAGAAGGTTAGAACTTCGTTAACCCTTACAATATATGTAAGGGTTTTTCCTTGTTTCTCCTTATTTTCCTCTAAATAGAATCTAAATCTTGCAATAATTCAATTTTTTATATTATTTTATCAGAAAAGTTTTAATTTTATATAGAAAATGTAATCGCTTTCGTGTATATTTTTATTATCAGAAAATTTTAACAAGATATAGGGGTATTGGTAGGGGGAGGATTTAGATGCAGCAACCAACGAATGAGAAATTACATCGTACGATGAAGAGTAGACATTTATTTATGATCGCACTAGGTGGTGTAATCGGAACTGGTTTTTTCTTAGGTTCAGGTTACACCATTAATCAGGCTGGACCAGGGGGAGCCATCCTTTCATATTTAGTAGGCGGATTTATTATGTATTTAACAATGCTTTGCCTTGGAGAGTTAACGGTAGCAATGCCAGTTTCAGGTTCTTTCCAAAAGTATGCGACGAAGTTTATTGGACCAGGAACGGGCTTTATGATCGGCTGGCTCTATTGGCTTGGCTGGGCAGTAACAGTAGGATTAGAATTAACGTCAATCGGTTTAATGATGAAAAGATGGTTTCCGAATGTTGATGTTTGGGTATGGTGTCTCGTATTCGGTGTTATTTTATATGCTTCAAACGCAATTTCGGCGAAAAGTTATGCTGAATTAGAATTTTGGTTCTCTAGTATTAAAGTAGTTACCATTCTTGCCTTTGTTGTTCTTGGTGGTAGTGCATTATTAGGATTTATATCATATGACGGAAAAGAAGCAGCACCTCTTTTCTCTAACTTTGTAAGCGAAGGTGGATTATTCCCGAATGGACTAGCTGCCGTATTACTTACAATGATTACAGTGAACTTCTCGTTCCAAGGAACAGAGTTAATCGGGATTGCAGCGGGAGAAAGCGAAGAGCCTGAAAAAACAATTCCACGTGCAATCCGTAATACAGTATGGCGCATTATGTTATTCTTCATTTTAACAATGACGATTTTAGTAGGATTAATTTCTTGGAAAGAAGCAGGGGTAATTGAAAGTCCATTTGTAGTTGTATTTGATAAAATCGGTATTCCATACGCAGCTGATATAATGAACTTCGTTATTATTACAGCGTTACTATCTGTAGCGAATTCAGGATTATATGCGGCAACTCGTATACTATGGTCACTTGCAAATGAAGGAATGGCACCAAAGTCTTTCCAGAAAGTAAATAAGCGTGGTATTCCAATTACAGCACTAGTTGTAACAATTGCTGTAGCTGCTTTATCTTTATTAACAAGTTTCCTTGCAGAAGATACAGTATACATGTACTTATTATCTATAGCTGGTTTATCAGCTGTTTCAAGTTGGATCATTATTGCCCTGTCGCAATTGCGCTTTAGAAGTCAGTATATAAAAGGCGGAGGAAAGTTAGAGGACTTAAAATATAGAACACCGTTATATCCAATTGTTCCTATTTTAGCTTTAATTACAAATAGTATCGTCGTTATTAGTTTAGCGTTTATTCCAGAACAAAGAATGGCGTTATATTGTGGTATTCCATTTATCATTTTCTGCTACATATATTATTATATAAATAAGAAACGGCAGAAACCGATGAAGGTGGAGACAACAAATGAAACTAACCATCAAACAAGATGATATTGAGGCAGATTTATCGTATGGTCAATTAGCGATTGGAAAAGAAAACGGGTATTCACCGTTACAATTACTCATTTCTTCAATCGCAGGATGTAGTGCAATTGTCTTTCGAACAATTTTAGAAAAGAAACGTATTCCATACGATACGTTTACAATTGAAACGGAAATTGGTAGAAGTGAAGCATTATCAAAACCAGTTGAAAGTGTTCATTTGCATTATAAAATTAAAGCACAAAACATTACAGAAGAGAAGTTGGACAAGGCACTGCAACTTGCAGTGAAAAATTGTACGATTGTTCAATCAGTAAAAGATAGTATAAAAGTTACGGAAACAATTGAACTAATAAAGTGAAATATAAAAGCGTGAGAATATAGCTCTCACGTTTTTATGTTTTTAATAAAGGGGGAAATATGATGGAATGTTTAGGGTGTAGATTAGCAGGCGGAGAGGAAAAAATATATAAAGTATATGAAGATGACTATGTAACATGCTTTTTAGATCATGCACCTTTCTATCCAGGACATACTTTAATTGTGCCAAAACAGCATGTTGTAGAAGTAGATGAATTAGATGATGTTGTAGCAAAATCCATTATGGATGCTTCTAAGCTTATTGCAAAAGCGATTAAGGCATTATATAAACCAGATGGAGTTACAGTTTGTCAAAATGGTGGAGTATTTAACGAGTTAACACATTACCATATGCATGTCGTACCAAGATATAAAGAGCGCTCGTTTGCTGAGTTTTATATGGTACAATCGGGAGAAAAGCAGAATCATAATTTTGAAGAGACTAAGCGCTTATTAAAAGGAGCGATAGAGCAAATACTGCTTAATGAAAAAGTGTAAGAGGGATGTTTTAAAGAAGTTTTCAGGAAAATTCTAATAAACAAAAGCCCAATTTCTCAGTTAAAATAGAGAAATTGGGCTTTTGTTTATTCTATTATTAAATTTTATCTATAAAAAGATTTTGCAGTGTCACAAAGTATGGTGCTCATTCGTTATATAGAGTGAGAGGAGGAATTATATGAAAGTTACAAACAAAGATTATGAAAAGATGGAAGAGCTATATGAGTTGTATGAACAAAAGATTTATTATGTAGCGTATTCTATTTTAAATAATATTCAACAGGCTGAAGATGCGGTTCAAGAGACGTTTATTACTCTTTATAAGAACTTGGAAAAGCTCCATAGCTTGAGTACTGAAGAGCTTAAACGCTACATTTTGAGGGTTGCGAAAAACAAGGCGATTGATAGCTACCGGAAAAATAGACGACATGAAACATTTTTAGAAGAATATGAAAGAGAATCGATAGAAGCAGTAGATGAAAATATTGAAGAGTGGGAAAAACGTAAAATGTCTGAGGTTCAAGTTGATGCATTACTAAAAGAGTTAAATGAATCTAACAGACAGGTGTTTAAGTATAAAGTCTTCTATAACTTAACGTATCAAGAAATTTCAAGTGTTATGGGGATAACGGAAGTCAATGTCCGCAAGCAGTTTGAGCGTGCTCGAAAAAGAGTCCAAAATATGATAGGAGGTATACAACATGACGAATTCAAAGAACTCCAAAGAAATATATGAACTTGCTGAAAAGATTGCTTTAGATGATTTTGATAAACTCGAAGAACAACATGAATTTTCACATACATATACGCGCAAAAAGAAATTGTTTATGGAGGAAATGAAGCTGAAAGACGAGAAGCCACAGAAAAAGCGTAAAAAACATCGTATGTTAATCGCTGCTGCTTGCTTATTGATTGGTATGCCGACAACCGTTTTTGGTGCAGTGAAAGTCTATAATATGATTGTCCAAAAACAAAATTACGAAGTAAATGTTTCGGTATCAAACAAGGACTCAAAAAAGAGTGATAAGTGGTATAAGTTGAAAATAGGTAAATTGCCAGAAAATATGGAAGCAATTGATGATAGTGCTATGAAATATTCATTTAAAGATAACTACGCAATGGGGGGATTTTCATTCGTTCTTTGGAGAGTAGGAGGGAATTCAGATTTTCCAACTCTGTACTCGAAAAGTTATGAAGAAAAAGAGATAAATGGTAAGAAGGCAGTAATTGTTCATAGAGAAAATGGTAATAAAGATTTAATGTTTAATAGAGTAATTTTTCTCTATTTTGAGGAAGAAGGAATTATGTTACAAAGTTATATTGGAAATGATATAAACGAAGAACAAATGATAGATGTGCTAGGGAGCATTTCACTTGAGCCCACGTCAAAAGAAAAGTCATCATATATAAGCGATTATGATAAAAAGTATTTTAGCCAAGAAAGTAAAACAACTAAGGTAATTCCTTTGAAGAAGGATAGCAAACGACTATTTCATATAGGGCAAAAGGTTCCAGTAACGATATCTATGGATAACAGCCAAATTGAATATGTGATAGAAAAAGTTGAAGTCTTTGATTCAATCAAAGATTTTAAACAAGAGAACTTTAATGAACTTGGCCTAGAGATATTAAGCAAGAATCAAGCTTTGGATCAAGAGGGACAATTGATACCATATAGACGCGATGTATATAAACTTGGAAATGGTAAAGATTCAATTCATAAATTAGTAGAAACAAAATTAGTTAATCCTAAGTTTGTTTACTTAAAAACAACAGTAAAAAATATTGGTAAAAAGTCGACAGAAGAAATCTATATGCATCCATCTATAAAACAGCTTAAATTTGAAGGTAATGCATGGAACTACGCTAAAGAAGATGGAATCGCAGAAAAAAATATTATGACAGGCGAAGTTGATTATTTAGAGCCTCATGGAGATGGAAAAAGCTTCTACAATATTGGTAGTATCCGACCAGGAGAAACGGTGAAGGTTAACTTAGGTTATTTTGTAGATGAGGATAAACTAGATTCAATCTTTTTGGATGCTTTCAATTACAGAGGGACTGGCGACACTGAAAATATGAATGCGAAACATCGTTGGTGGATTGATATTCGTCAATAGTAACAAAGAGACTAAAAAGCTGCTTACATCTAGCAGCTTTTTTCGTCTTCATACATATGTAAAATTTCTTTCGCACGTATACGTAAACCATCTATTAATTCTTTCGGTTTTAACACTTTTGCATCTTTTCCAAGTCTATAAAATAAAGGGATAATAAAGTTTATTTCACCTTTATCAATTGTTGAATGTATATATCCTGTCCCGTCCTCGTTTACTACAACGAATTCTTCAAGGTAAGGCACGCTTTTACATTGGCGTACACCTTCTGTTGCTAGTAAAACATGTAACTGAGTAGGACTATGTATTACGTTAGAGTTAGAGGCAAACCACTCTGCTAAATTCATGAATGTATCTTCATTTTCTTCCGTTGATAATATAGAAAGAATACGATCAACGCGATACAGTAATACTTTTTTTCTACTGAAGTCATAGGATGGTAAGTACCATAGCCCGTCATGAGCATATACACCGATAGGATGAACATGCTTTGTTTTTATCCCTGATTTAGATTCGTATTGAAAGTGTAAATTTTTATTTTCAATAGCCGCAGTTAGTACTTCATTTAAAAGAGGTGTATCAATCGTTCTCTTCGGATTCCAGAAAGCAATATAAGAGCGTATTTTATCAACTTTCGCTTTTGCATCATGTTGTAGGGAGCTATACAGTTTATGTGTAACGGAATTGATTTCTGTGTTAAAAGGCAAGTCTCGATAGTAACTTAAAGATTGAAAAGCAAAAAAGATGGAGACTGCTTCTTCTTCCGTAAATAAGATAGGTGGAATGACTCTATTCGTTAATACTTTATAGCCGCCGTTACGACCTTGTTCTGCGTAAATGGGCAACCCCATATCACTTAAATCTAAAATGTATCTATGGACAGTACGAACGGAAATATTAAATTCATCAGCTATTTCTTGCGCTGTAAATGTCTTTTTGGCAGAAGCAAATATAAGAATATCTAATAAGCGTTTAGCTTTTGACAAATGTATCACCTTTTTTCTCTTTAACATGACATAAATTGTCATGTTTTATTGTTAGTATATTGTTTACATCATATGTTATCAAGATGATTATCAAGATGAGATGCAAGGAGGAAAAGATATGTCACGTGAAATAGTTTTATTTATTGCGGCGAGCTTAGATGGATATATTGCGAAAGAAAATGATGATTTAGAGTGGTTAATGGAAACAGAAGGAGAGGGAGATAACGGTTATACAGAAATGTATGAAACAATTGATACGATAATCATGGGAAAAAGAACGTACGATTATGTAGTAGAGCATATGGAAACATTCCCGTATGTAGATAAAAAATGTTATGTTTTCTCTAACTCAGAAAAAGGTTCAAACGAACACGTGGAGTTTGTAAATGAAGATGTAGTGGAGTTTACAAAAAGGTTGAAAGAGCAAGAAGGATCTAAAATATGGATGGTCGGTGGAGGGAGTCTACTGAGAGAGTTCTTTAAGAATAATCTAATTGATGAATATGTTGTTACGATTACACCGCATATATTAGGTTCTGGAGTTCCGTTATTTCAAGACAAGAACCCAGAAATTAATTTAACTTTAACGGATACGAAACGTTTTGGGCAATTTGTAAACTTATATTATAAAGTAAAATGATAAAGAAACACGACTACTGATGGTAGTCGTGTTTTTGTATAGATGGCAATGAAATAATAAAGTAAGATCCGTGATCAACTTCGCTCGTTACAGTAATATTCCCACCGTGCAGCTCTACAATTTCTTTCACGATAGATAACCCTAAACCAGTTCCGCCTGTAGCTCGTGATCTCGCTTTATCAACTCGATAAAAGCGGTCGAAAATGTGAGGGAGGTCTTCAAGCGGAATACCTTCACCTTCATCTTCAATTGTAATGGAAATACTTTTATGTTCTTCAGTAACAGAAATGTGGATAAGAGAATACTCTTTTGAATGTCTATAAGCGTTATTTAAAATATTCACCACAACTTGTTCGAATCGTTGTTCATCTAAGTTTACTAGCAGTGTAGGAGGACAAGAGAAAGAAACTTTAATGTACCTTTCTTTATACATGGCGTTTACTTTTTTACATATACGCGTAAGGAAGGTGTGTAAATGCACTTCCTTTACTTGAATAGAAAAGTTATGTTGTTCCATTTGTGCAAGGGAGAACAAATCTTGAACTAAGTTTGTGATGTAATCAGACTCATCTTTTATAATAGATAAATACCGCAAACGTTGCTCAGGAGATGTTGCTTCTTTTGAAGCAATGTCAGCATAACCTCTTACGTATGTTAATGGTGTTCGTAATTCATGAGCAACACTTGCCAGAAATTCACTTCGCTCTGTTTTCATATAATGTAAATCATTTGCGAGTGTTTGAATAGATGATGCTAGTTCACCAATTTCATCATTTCGAGTAGTCGTTAATGAAACTGATAAATCTCCTTTACTCATTTTTTCAGTGGCATGTTTCATGTGTAACAATGGTTTTGTTAACAAACGTGATAATAGAAAGATGGTGATGGCTGTTAATAGAAAAGTAATGCCTCCAGCAATAATAAATTGTCTTGTTAGTCCATTCACCATTTCTTCTATTGATGCCGTTCCAAGAAACATATATACGTAGCCTTCCGTTTTTCCTGCGACTATAATTGGACTAACTGTACATATATAATTAGATGTTTTCCAATGATTCTCTATAATTGCTCCGTCATGATCTGTCCGCGTTTGCATCTTTTCAATATGCCTTTTTATAGTAGTATTTATTTCATTGGATTTAGCTAGTACATCTTTATTTGCATTTGTAATAACAACAGTAGTTTCGGCTTCGGATTCCATTAGTGCAACATGGGAGATTGTTTGCTTATCAAAATACTTTTCAAGGACATCTCTGTGACTATTTCCGCGCTTTAATAAAGCTGTCATTTCTTCATTTACTCTATTGTTGACAAGACTATAATAAAGCGAGACAAATAGAACACTTTCGATTAAAAGTGTAACAATCAAAAAATAAAATCCGAGCTGAATAGAAATTCGCTTCATTGCTTTGCTCCTTAATCTAGAGTATCAACCCATCGATAGCCAACTCCGTACACAGTTTTTAAATGATCATCAATAGGGAAATTTACTTTTCGTAATTTATCACGCAAATTACGAATATGTGAATCGACAGTTCTATCTTCTGTATTTGTATTTAATCCCCAAATTCGTTCAATGAGCTGATCACGGTTCAATACGTAGTTCACATGACGTAAAAATAATCCGAGTAAAGAGAATTCAATTGGTGTAAGAAGAAGTTCTTCGTTATAGACAGAAACGAAATGCTTTGCCTCATCCCATAAAATGCCGTGATATTGGATTTGCGTCCGTTGATTCGTTCGCCTTAAAACAGCTTCAATTCTCGCGAAAAGCTCTTCTTCATGGAAAGGTTTCGTTACGTAATCATCTGCTCCGATTTTTAATCCTTGGACGACATCTACCGTTTGATCACGAGCTGTTACCATAATGATAGGAACGTTACTAAATGAGCGGATTTTTTTGCACGTTTCCCATCCGTCCATCGTTGGCATCATAATATCGAGTAAAACAAATTTAAAATTTTGATTTTCTATATGTGAAATCGCTTCTTCTCCGGATCGTGCACATATGCAGTTATATCCAGTGGGAGTAAGATAAAGCGTTAATAATTCAAGCATTCTCGGTTCATCGTCTACGAGCAGTATATCAATCATAGAGAGCCCTCCATATGTATAATCGTTACTTAAATTGTAAGTCAAAATCATGAAGAAATGGTGCAGATTATAATGCGTCTGCATAATTTCTTCAGAATTGCTTGTTATTGTAAAGTTGAAATTCCATTTTAGGTAATGATATTGGCTCGAAAATGATTTATACGGAGGCGGTATAGTGAAAAAAATGACCCGAGTTTTTGGGATAACAATAATTACAGCAGTTGGTCTTGCGGCATGTGGACAAACAAATACAGATCATAAAAATCATGAATCTAAAGAAGAGAAGAAAACAGAGCAGAAGGAAATGAAAATGAATCAGGAGGTAACTGCGCCGAAAGAAATGAATCAAGGTGCATCAAATGATTTATTAACGACAAGTTTAAAAAATGTAACGAGATTAAACACAAATGATCCTCTGCAAATGGCAGTATTAACTTCGCAAACGATATGGCCAGCAACGCATAAAGAGAATCAACCCGGTGCTATTATTTTAGTACCAGTAAATGAGTGGCAATTAGGTATTGCAAGTGCAGACCTTATTCATCATCCGAATAACGGACCGATTCTATTTATAGAAAAAGAAAAGGTACCCGAAATGACATTAAAAGAAATAAAACGATTAAATCCGCTCGGAACGAAAGATGGAACACAAATTATGGTGATGGGGGATGTCGATGCATCTATCCTTGAGCAATTAAAAGAGTATAAAGTAAAGCAAATAAAAGAAACGGATCCAGCTACATTTGCAAAAGATGTTGATAAAGAGTATGCGGATATAACAGGTAGTTATCCGAATAGTGTTATTATCGGTTCATCTGAAGAAGAAGGACGTTTATATGCAACACCAGCTGTAAACTGGATTTCTCATATGCCAGAACCGCTTTTATATACAGAGAAAGATAAGGTGCCAAAAGCGACGATAGAGGCATTAAAGATGAGAAAAGATAAAGCGAATATATATGTATTAGGACCAGAAAAAATCATTTCAAAAGAAGTGGAAAAAGAGTTAAGCAAATATGGAAAAGTAACGCGTATTAGTGGAGAGAATCCGATAGAGAATTCTATTGCATTTGCGAAATTTAAAGATGAAAGAACAAAATTTGGATGGGGGTTCACGAAACCAGGCCATGGTGTATCATTTGTTTCAAACAAAACACCAGACTTAGCAGTTGCAGGAGCACCATTTTCACATATGGGTAAACATGCACCTGTTATCTTTTTAGAGGAAGGAAAAGCTTCACAACCAGTGTATGACTTCCTTGCAAGTATTCAACCGAAGTTTAAAGATGACCCAACACTTGGACCGTATAACCACGGCTTCCTATTAGGAAGTACGAGTGATATTTCATTTGAAACACAAGGAATATTAGATGAGAGATTAGAGATTGTGCAAGAAAGTGGTCAAGGGCACGGTGGGCACTAATAAAAGGAGCAAAGGCGCTACTAAGGTAGGGTCTTTTTCTTTAGGAAACTTTTACATAGCACAAAATCCTCTACTCGTTATATAATAACCTTCGTGCAGTCGGCCTTGATTTTCTTACGGAGAAAATCAAATGATAAAAGAGTAGAGGAGTGGTACTTTGTTTCAGACGATAAAAAATGACTGGTTTTCCAATGTGAAAGGGGACGTGTTATCAGGAATTGTCGTTGCTTTAGCATTAATTCCGGAAGCGATCGCTTTCTCCGTTATTGCAGGCGTGGATCCGACCGTTGGGTTATACGCAGCCTTTTGTATTGCAGTTACCATTTCATTTGTTGGTGGAAGAACTGGGATGATTTCAGCTGCAACAGGTGCAATGGCATTATTAATGGTAACGCTCGTTAAAGATCACGGTTTACAATATTTATTTGCTACAACAATATTAACAGGTATTGTCCAAATTATTTTTGGCGTGTTCAAATTGAGCTCATTTATGAAGTTTGTTCCGAAATCAGTTATGAGTGGATTTTTAAATGCACTTGGGATTTTAGTTTTTACAGCGCAATTGCCGCATTTTAAAAATGCAAATTGGCAAATGTACGCGCTTGTCGCATTAGGACTTGCAATTATATATGTATTTCCACGTATTACGACGGCTGTACCGTCCACACTTATTGCAATTATCATCGTGACAAGTATTGCACTTATGAGCGGATTACAATTAAAAACAGTAGGGGATATGGGAAGCCTGCCGAAAGAATTACCGTTCTTTAGTATTCCAGACGTGCCTTTTACACTTGAGACGTTAGGGATTATTTTACCGTACGCAGTTATGCTTGCAATTATAGGTTTATTAGAGTCATTATTAACAGCTTCAGTTTTAGATGATATGACGCATACGGAAAGTAATAAGCATAAGGAAGCACGCGGTCAAGGTATTGCAAATATTGTCGCTGGTTTCTTCGGAGGTATGGCAGGATGTGCAATGATTGGCCAATCTGTTATTAATATTAAATCAGGTGGACGCGGACGATTATCGACGTTTGTAGCGGGCGGATTTTTAATCGTATTACTATTCGTTTTAGGTGATTATGTGGTTCATATTCCGATGGCAGCTTTAGTTGCAGTTATGATTATGGTTTCAATCGGAACATTTGATTGGAACTCTGTAGCAACGATTCATAAAGTACCAAAAGGGAATGCATTCGTTATGATCGTAACAGTAGTGGTCGTTCTTATCACTCACAATTTAGGATTAGGCGTAGTCATTGGTACAGTAATTAGTGCTGTGTTATTTTCATTCAATATGGCAAAGATTCACGTGAAACATTTATATATTGAAAATAAGAAAATATACGAAATTCACGGTCAACTTTTCTTTGCGTCTACAGCAGATTTTATAAATGCTTTTTCATTTAATGAAGATGTGAAAGAAATTGAGATGAACTTTACTAATGCACATGTATGGGATGATTCAGCAGTGGCATCAATTGATAAAGTTATTATGAAGTATGAACAAAGTGGTGTGAAAGTAAGTATAACAGGATTAAATGAACGTAGCGCAAAACTTGTTACAAATTTAGCTACTTATAATAAAAGAATTGCTAGTTAGAAGCCTCCTTTTTAGGGGGCTTTATTATATAATACGAGTAGGATAACGAAAAGGGGATTCAGCATATGTATAAACAAATTATATTAGCATGTGACGGTTCTGAACATGCACTTCGAGCGGCAGAGCACGCGACACATATTGCAAAATTTAACGAAGAAACAAATGTTGAAGTGGTGTACGTTGTAGATAATAGAACGGCAAAGTCAGATATTATACAAGGTCAAACAGATTTAGAAACAGTATCAGCTAGTCGAAAAGATAAATTAAAAGAGATTGAAGGTTTATTAAAGAAAGAGAATATTTCTTATAAAATTACGATATTACATGGCGATCCAGGAGATACAATTGTTCAATATGTAAATACAGGAGATATAGATCTTGTTATTGCTGGGAGTAGAGGATTAAATACACTGCAAGAGATGGTGCTTGGTAGTGTCAGTCATAAAATAGCAAAGCGTGTGAAATGTCCGGTAATGATTATTAAATAAATTGAGTGAAATATTTTGTAGTGTAAGCAAGACCTTGATATAATTCGAGGTCTTTTTCAACGTATAAAAGGGGAGAGTGTGGACATAATAGATACATAAGTTTTAGAAAATATTAACTTACAAATTTGTAAGTTTTTTGTCAGAAAAATCGATGTTATGAAATTTATTCCATTGGTAAAATAAACATATCGAAGGGGAGATAGGGAGGATGAAAAAGATGAAAGCACTTCAAAATTTATCATATAGCCAAGGTGTCGGTCTTATTTGTTTAGGGGGATTTGCTGCATCTGTTACGTTAGCTGTTGTAATAAAGATGATTCATCAAATCTTTTAATTTTAGAGTGGGGAAGGAATTGGTTGTTATTAATAGTAAGAGAAGGATTGTAAATAAAAAATAGCTCTTAGCAGTAAGTAAATGCTAAGAGCTATTTTTATGATTATTTTTCTATTTCTGGCTTCTCACTTGTTACAGTAACGTCTTTCCAATGTGAAGTTATTTGATTCACTTCAGCATTGACATCAAAATCTTTTACGCGCTTATTAACACCTGTTAAATCAAATGTGTAATGAATTGGAATCATCGGTGCTTCGTCATGAATTAATTTTTGCCATTTATCGTATACTTCTTTACGATATTTTTCATCAGTAGCTTTTTCTGATAATCCAGCATCTAATAACTTCGTATTTTCATCATTTACCCAGCGCTGATAGTTAAAACCAGCATTTTTACCCCATAGACCAGAAAGGTCAGGATCAGAACCAGTGTTCCAAGCACCAGAGAAAATATCAACCTTTGGATCATCTTTTTTAATCATTTCACGCATAGCATTAAATTCATGTAAGCGTCCATCAACAAGTTCTACTTTTAAGCCGATATCCTTCCAAGATTGAATATAGAATTTAGCCAGTGGTTCACTTGTTTCACTACCGTTACTAGCTAAGAAGTTAATTTTAAATTCATTACCTTTTGGATCTTCACGGAATCCGTCACCATTTTTATCTTTATAGCCAGCTTCATCTAATAGTTTTTTCGCTTTATCTACATCTAAGTTATATGAACCAACATCGTTATTATGGTACTTTGGCATAGATGGTGGAATTGGAGAGTTAGCTGGAACGCGAAGGCCGTGATATACTTTCTCTGCCAATTTTTCTCTATCAATTGCATGTGCCATCGCTTGACGTAAACGAACGTCTTTGAATTTATCTTTATCCATTACAGCTTCGTTCTTTGCTTTGTCCATATGTCCAAATTTAAATCCGATATAAGTGTAAGCAAGGTCAGTTTTACCAATTAGTTGTGTATTTTTTAATTTACTTACGTTCGGATATTGATCAGCAGTAATTGCTGCAATATCAATATCACCTTTTTTCAGAGATGCACTAACAATAGATGGATTTACAACTTTTAACGTTACATTTTTTAACTTTGGTTTACCAGCCCAATAATCATCGAAGCGCTCATACTCAACTGATTCACCAGGAACGATTTTCTTCACTTTAAATGGTCCGAATCCAATTGGATTTTGACGGATCTTATCAGATTCAGCTAGTTTTTCAATTGGTACATCGCCTAAATATTTTTTAGGTGTAGGATATGTCCAAATACCAGTTTTCAGTGAAGGGTTTACTTCTTTATAAGTAATGGAAATTGTTTTTGGGTCGACTACTTTAATACCAGAAATTTTGTCAGCTTTTCCAGTATGATATTCTTCCATACCTTCAATCATTTGCATTTGTGTATCGTAACGGATACCTGTATATTTACTATTACCAATAATTAAGTAAGAATATTCCAAATCCTCAGCTGTTACAGGATTACCGTCGTGCCATTTTACATTATCTTTAACCTTAATAGTAATTGTTTTTTTATCTTCAGAAATTGTATACGTTGCAGCACCGTCATTTGTAATTTCCCAGTTTTTATCTGTAGCTAATAATTGTTCATCAAAGAAATCCATAATTTCTGAATCTGGAGCAACTTCATATAGTACTCTACTTAAAACACCAGCAAAAGGTGAATTTGAAACGAGTCCATATGTTAATGATCCGTCTTTAATTTCTTTACCGTCATTTTTTACAGCAGCACTAAATTTATTTGTTTCTACTTTTTTCGTATTTGTTTTTTTGCTACCGCTATCAGCACCCCCACATGCAGACAGTAATAATGTTGAAGCAGCAAGTGTACTTAATACTTTGTACAGTTTTGGTTTGTTCATAACTTCTCCACCCCTTAACCTTTTCTTTGTCTTGCATCAGCCGCACGTTTTAACGCTTGACCAATAAAATTTATACACAGCATCAACACTAAAATCATGATTGATGCGGGTAACCAAATCCACCATTTTTCTTGCAATACATCTGGGTTTGTTGCGTAACTTACAAGTGTACCAAGACTCGGTGTACTTTCTGGTAGACCAAATCCTAAGTAAGTCAAACTAGATTCAATCCCGATGTTACCAGCAAGATTTAATGTAATATTGACGATAATAATAGAACTTAAATTAGGTAATATTTGCTGGAAGATAATCTTCCAATTTGGTGTTCCTAACGTTTTGGATGCAGATACGTAATCAAGTTCTTTCTCCGTTAATACTTTAGAGCGTATAAGCCTTGCTTTTCCGACCCATAAGAAAGCCGTCATTATGAGAATAAATGTAGTAATATTGAAAGTTGGAACGAGTGAGATAAATACGATAACAATCATTAAGAATGGTAAAATCATCATAAAGTCGATAAAACGCATGATGATGTTATCAACAACTCCTCCAAAATAGCCAGCAATTAGTCCCATCGTAAGACCGATAAGAGTTGATAAAAGAGTGATGGCTAAACCAACTGTAAAGGAATTACGTGTACCAATAATTAATTGTCCGAAAATATCACGGCCACCATAATCAGTTCCTAGCCAATGTTCAGCTGAAGGAGGATCATAAATGGCGAACAAATCGACTCGAACGATATCTTCTTGTTTCATAATAAATGAAGTTGTATAAACGGCTATTAATATTAAAGCTAAAAAGAATAGGGAAAACATTGCTAGTTTATCTTTACGAAATTCTCGCCACATAATGGAGAAACCAGAAGGGCTCTTTTCGTAATGAATGACTTCAGTTTGTTTTTCAGGATTTGCTAACATAACGTTTCTTCACCTCCATTAATCAATACGAATACGTGGATCAACGATGCTTAGAATAATATCGGAAAGAAGAGTCCCGAGTAGCGTTGCGAATCCAGTAAATAATACAAGAGCAGTTACGACACTGAAATCACGTTGAGTAATAGATTGGAAAAATAGTTGTCCAATTCCTGGGTAGCCGAAAATATTTTCTAGAATAATAGAGCCACCAACTAAACCTGTAATTTCATATCCTAAAAATGCTGCAATTGGTAAAAATGAATTTCGTAAAATATGTCTGGAATATACTTTAGATTCTGGTACACCTTTTGCTTTTACTGTGCGTACAAAATCTTTATGTTTCGTATCAATAATTTCACTTCGTAAATATTGTACAGTTCCTACAGTGCCAATTAATGCCCCAGATAAAGCTGGTAAAATCATATGATTTAATTTACTTAAATAGTAATCAAATGATCCGGCTGCCACTTGTGGATCAACGCTACCACTTGTAGGGAAGATCGGGTATAAAAAGCCGAATAAGAATAACATTACTAATCCGAAAATAAATAGGGGTGTACCAAATCCTAAAAAGTTATAGAGTGTAATGAGTCGATCAGCCCACGTATCATTCCAACGCCCACTTATAACGCCAAGTGGAATGGCGATTAAATAAGTAAGAATAAGAATTAGAAGAGCTAACAGCACTGTATTACCAAGGCGTTCCCCAATAATATCTGTTACTTGTATTTTATGTGCGTAAGAAATACCGAAATCTCCTTGTACGGCGTTTGAAATCCACCTTACATATTGTGTGGGAATAGGATCATTTAACCCAAGTTTCTCACGTTGTTCTTCAATTACTTTTGGATCGGCTTTTGGGTTTGCTAGTTCAGCGCCACTTAATGCATCACCTGGCATTGCTTTAGCAAGTGTAAAGACGAGTACGCTTAATACGAATAATTGCGGTATCATAACTAAAATCCGGCGTAATATAAATTTCCACATGTTTTATCACTCCCTTATGGTAATGCCACCCGGTGAGTTGGCGAGATTGGTTTTAAATCGTAAGCACGTCCATTTTCATTGAAATAATTTTCGTATGATTTTTCGTACTCAGTGCTTACTTCACGACGCAATTTACGCTGTTGTTCGCGGTTTTCCGGACGAATATCAGGAATAGCTGATATTAGGCGCTTCGTATAGATGTGCTGTGGGTTATTATAAATTTCAGCACTAGTTGCTTCTTCCACAATGCGTCCGCGATACATAACACCGATACGGTCACACATATGGCGAATTACACCTAAATCATGACTAATAAATAAGTATGTTAGTCCGAGTTCAGATTGTAAATCTTGTAAGAAGTTTAAAACTTGCGCTTGTACTGACACATCAAGTGCAGATACAGGTTCATCTGCGATAATAAGCTTCGGCTTTAGTGTAAGTGCGCGTGCAATACCAATCCGCTGTCTTTGTCCACCGGAAAATTCATGTGGGTATTTATAAATAGACTCTGGATTTAAGCCAACTTTATCAAGATAATCTTGAACAGCTCTACGCTCTTCATCAGGTGAGAGTTTCTCAAAATTTCGAAGTGGTTCAGCGATAATATCCATAACACGTTTCTTCGGGTTTAAGGATGAATAAGGATCTTGAAAAATCATCTGAATATCTTTTCGCTGTTCTCTTAGTTCTGAGCGACTTAATTTTGTTAAATCTCTATTATTAAAATGAATGCTACCGCCTGTTGCTTTTGTTAAGTGCATAATTGCTTTTCCAGTTGTTGATTTGCCGCTCCCAGATTCCCCAACGATTCCGTACGTTTCACCAGGTTGTAGTTCGAAGCTTACGCCATCAACAGCACGAACGTAATCTAATGTACGACCGAAAACACCACCTTTAATTGGAAAGTGTACTTTTAAATCTTCTACTTTAAGCAGTGCCATGAGTTACGTCATCTCCTTTCTTATCTTGGAAGTTAAAATGTTTGTAGCAAGTGCAACGTACCCAATGGTCTGGTTTTACTTCATGTAAAACGGGATTTTCTTCATGTTGATCAGGTCTAATCCACGGAATTCGTGCTTGGAATCGACAACCTGTGCGAGGTAACTTAGCTAATGTCGGCACAACACCTTGAATAACATGTAATTTTTCCTTTTCAGCATACGCAGATGGAATGGAGTTTAATAGAGAACGGGTATATGGGTGAAGAGGGTTATTAAAAATTTCTTCAACTTTTCCTGTTTCTACAACTTGTCCAGCGTACATAACGACGATACGATCGGCTGTTTCTGCGACAACACTTAAATCGTGAGTAATTAAAATAATGCCCATTTTCGTTTGTTCTTGAATAGATTTTAGTAAGTCTAAAATTTGTGCTTGGATGGTTACGTCAAGAGCCGTTGTTGGCTCATCTGCAATAATAAGTGCTGGGTTACAAGCAATTGCAATTGCGATAACAATTCTTTGTCTCATTCCGCCAGATAATTCGTGTGGGTATTGTTTATATGTAAGTTCTGGTTTTGGAATACCAACTTGATGAAGTAGTTCTAAGGTGCGTTCTTTCTTTTCAACTTTTGAAAGGCTTGTGTGGTAGTCTAAATTTTCTTCGATTTGTTTTCCAACTGTCATAAGAGGATCGAGTGCTGTAAGAGGTTCTTGGAAAATCATACCGATGTTTGATCCGCGTACTTTATTCATCTCTGCGGCTGACATCGTTAGTAAATCCTTATCTCTATAGTTAAGCTGCCCTTGTAATTTTGTATTTGCTTCATTATGCAGTCGCATAATGGAAAGGGCAAGTGCACTTTTTCCGCAACCTGATTCACCAACTATCGCGACAATTTCATTTTCATGGACAGTTAACGAAACATCATCAACTGCGGCATGATATTGATCTTGTATGCGAAAGGAAGTCTGTAAGTTTTCAATGCGAAGAAGTGGATTCTTCATGGCTATCCCTCCATCTTTCTGAAAAGACTAAATATTTTGTATGTTGTTGTTATTTTAATATAAATTGACAATGTTTGACAAGCATAAGTTGAGAAAATATTCAAAAATATTTTTATATAGAGATTGGATGCATATATATAAGTAGTTGAAGCGCTTTGAAAACGCTAACATGTATAAGAGAGAGAAATAAATCTTTTGTAAGAAAAAAGTATTATATGTAGAAAAAAGAGAGACGTTCTGGAAAGAACAGTCTCTCTTTTTTTGATAAGAATAATATTAGTGCTTAAGCTTGCTTTTGTTTTGGAGATCCTGTCTTTAAAGTAAGAGCAAGGAAGAACATTGCAAGTACACAAGATACAAGTAATAAGATGAATCCGCCATCCCATCCGAATGCATCGACGATAAAGCCCATAGCGGCACTAGCGAAAGCTGCTCCGCCTAAGTAACCGAAGAAGCCAGTTAATCCAGCTGCAGTTCCAGCCGCTTTCTTTGGTGCTAAGTCAAGAGCGTGTAGACCAATTAACATAACAGGTCCGTAAATTAAAAATCCAATTGCAACAAGTGCGATACTATCAACCATTGGATTACCAGGAGGGTTTAGCCAGTATACAAGAACGGCGATAAATACACCAACCATAAATAAAATACCAGCAGGTGCGCGGCGTCCTTTAAATAGTTTATCACTCATCCAGCCGCAAAGAAGTGTACCTGGAATACCAGCCCATTCATATAGAGCATAAGCTGTACGTGAGCTACTATGAGTAAAGCTTTTTTCTTCTACTAAATAAGTAGGAGCCCAGTCTACAACACCGTAACGTACGAAATATACGAAAACGTTCGCAATAGCGATGTACCATAAAAATTTATTGTTTAGTACGTATGTAAATAAAATTTCCTTTACTGAAAGTTCGCGTTCGCGATCTTGTACTTTTTCATCTGGTGGATATTCTCCAGTATGTTCTTCAATAGAAGGTAATCCGCAAGATTGAGGTGTATCTCTCATCGTAATTAATACATAAATACCAACTAAAATTGAAAGAATACCTGGGAAGTAAAAAATACTTTTCCAGTCATTTGCAAAGAAATATAACCCTAATGTTACAAGGGAAGGCATAAGTGCGCCACCGACATTATGAGCGACGTTCCAAATAGACATTTTTGTACCACGTTCACTAATAGAGAACCAGTGAACCATTGTACGACCACAAGGAGGCCATCCCATCCCTTGTACCCATCCATTTAAAAACTGAAGTACAAACATAAGTATAATGCTCGTTGTAATGAAAGAAAATGAGCCGAAAATAATATTAATGATACCTGATAAAAATAGCCCAGCTGCTAAAAAGTAGCGAGGATTACAACGATCGGATACGATACCCATAAGAAATTTACTTAATCCGTAAGCGATAGAAACTGCTGAAAGGATAACCCCAAGCTCCCCTTTACTAAAGCCTTGTTCAATTAAGTATGGCATTGCTAGTGAAAAGTTTTTTCGAACAAAGTAGTAGCCTGCATAGCCGATGAAAATACCTAAGAATACTTGTAAACGTAATTTACGGTATTCACTATCAACGCGATCAGCTGGTAAGCGTTCCGCGTGGGGCGCAGGTTTAAAGAATTGTGTGAAAAACATAAAATGAAAATCCTCCCCAAATTAATTCGAAGTGTCGTAAGTCAGAGAGAATATAAAAAGGCCATGAAATATAAAAAAGTTTCCTTTTTTATGATTCATAGCCGTGTACTCCGATTCTCCGTGACTGTCAATATTAACTTCGTCGAAAATTATACAACTTTGTGACAAAAATGTAAACGTTTTTATAGATAAAAAGTGTTGACGGATTTTGTTCGTCGGATTAATATTTAAATACGTTAAATATTTTATTGTTTAAATAAGAGGTGGATAACATGCCAAATGATATGACGCATATCGATAAAATTCAAGCTCTTGCCTTTTCGATTGGAAAGAAAATGCAGACAGAGTTATTAGAACAAATGCAAGCAACAGGACTTACACCACCGCAGTTTTATATTTTAAAGATTTTAGATCATTATGGAGCTTCAAGAGCGACAAAATTAGCAAAAAAGATGTATGTAAAGCCTAGTGCAATTACAGTGATGATTGATCGCTTAATTGACCAAGAGCTTGTCGAGCGTTATCACGACAAAGATGACCGCCGTGTTGTCATCATTGAGTTAACAAAAAAGGGGAAAGCTAGAGTAGAAGAGGCAATGGTCGCTCGTAATGAGCACCTTGCAAAATATTTCTCACATTTAGAGTTACAAGAAAGAGAAGATTTGTTACGTCTCTTTGAGAAGCTCGAAACAATTATTTGCGGGACACAAGAGAAAAAAGGGAATAACTAAGAGGAATTGAGGAGATTACATGGAGCAACAAGAAAATATAAATAGAAAGTTGTTGTTAGTCGGTTTAGTAATTGCGATGCTATTTGCTGCCTTAGATGGAACAATCGTTGGTACAGCAATGCCGCGTATCGTCGGTGAACTAGGCGGATTAAGCTTAATGACGTGGTTAACAACAGCTTATATGTTAACATCAACGACAGTTGTACCAATCGCAGGTAAATTAGCGGATTTACTTGGACGTCGTAACGTATATATAACAGGGCTAGTTATCTTTATGGTTGGCTCAGCATTATGTGGTATGGCAAATGGTATGACAGAATTAATTATTTTCCGTGGTATTCAAGGTCTTGGCGGCGGTATTATGATGCCGATGGCTATGATTATTATTGGAGATATGTTCACGGGGAAAGAACGTGCGAAATGGCAAGGTATTTTTGGTGCGTTATACGGTCTTGCTTCTGTAATTGGACCACAAGTGGGTGGTTGGATTGTAGATGCAGTGAACTGGAGGTGGGTATTCTACATTAACTTGCCAGTTGGTATTTTAGCAACAATCTTTATTGCAATGGGATTAAAATCACATAAACAAACAGGACCAATTAAAATTGATATCGCTGGGATCTTTACGATGATTCTCGGTGTTGTAAGTTTATTACTTGCATTAACGTTTGGTGGAAAAGATTACGCATGGGATTCTTGGCAAATTATCGGGTTATTTGCATTAGCTTTAATTGGTATCGTTAGCTTTGTTATCGTTGAAACGAAAGCGGAAGAACCAATTTTACCGATGCATTTCTTTAAAAATCGTACATTTACATTACTAAATGCGATTGGATTCTTTATGAGTATTGGAATGTTCGGTGCGATTATGTTCGTACCATTCTTCATGCAAGGAATTGTAGGAGTAAGTGCTGCTGAATCAGGTACAATTATGACGCCAATGATGATTACAATGATTGTGATGAGTATTATTGGCGGGCAACTTGTATTAAAAGTTGGTGTAAAACCACAAATTATTACAGGAATGCTTATAATGGCTGGAGGATTCTGGTTATTAACAACGATGGATATGCACACAACTAAATTGACTGCTACTTCTTATATGATGGTTATCGGTTTAGGAATGGGTCTTGTAATGCCGACATTAACATTAGCGTTACAAGAAAGCTTTCCGAAAAAAGATCTTGGTGTCGTAACATCATCAAGTCAGTTCTTCCGTCAAATCGGCGGAACATTTGGTATTACAATTTTAGGATCAATCATGAATAACACTTCAGGTACAACGTTAACAAAAAATTTAGTACCTGTATTAGATACATTCCCGAAAGAAGCGGGACAAATGGTAACGAAATTTAAAGATATGATTCATACAGATCCGCAAGGCTTATATTCAATGTTATTTAGTCCAGAGGCATTAAAACAAATGCCAGAAGCGTTCGCTAACAGCATTGTACCAATTTTGAAAAATTCTTTAGTAGACTCACTTCATACTGTATTCTTGACAGGATTAGTATTTATCGTAGTAGGCGCTATCTTTACGATTTTCTTACAGAAGATTAAACTGTCAGATCGTAAAAAGGATGCTGAAGAGCCAGCTACAGAGGAAAAAGAACAAACTGTATCCTATTCGTAATGAAAAAGCATCGCCTTATGGCGGTGCTTTTTTGAGTATAACCTTAAAAGCTTTTTCGTGAGAAATGATTGACGTATTTCTAGAAATACGTTATATTATTTTCTGTAAACGGTTACATGAAATGGAGAGGGAAGAAAATGAGTACGATTAAAGACGTTGCAAAATTAGCGGGAGTATCTGTTGCGACCGTTTCCAGAGTGTTAAATAAAAATGGATATGTTCATGAAGATACTTTAAAGAAAGTAGAACGAGCGATTGAGATGCTAGACTATAAGCCTAGTACAGTAGCGCGTTCACTGTATAATAAAAAATCTCGTTTAATTGGCTTAGTTGTTCCAAATATCGTGAATCCATTCTTTCCAGAAGTTGCACGTGCCGTAGAAGATGTAGCGCATAAGCAAGGGTATACAGTTGTACTTTGTAACTCTGATGAAAGTTTAGAGAAAGAAAAGCAATATATTGATGTACTTAGGCAAAATAATGTAGATGGATTTATTGTAGCGACAAATCCACAAAATAGTGTGAATTACATGAACTTGTCAGTACCAGTCGTTGCAATTGACCGTATGTTTAATGAGCGTATACCTGCTGTGTATGCAGATAACTATGCGGGAAGTCAGGCAGCGACAAAGTTATTAATAGATAAAGGCTGTAAACATATTGCACATATTCGTGGACCGCGTGACGTAAGTACAGCTAATGAACGTTTTGAAGGCTTTGTAGACGTTATTACGCAAAACAATCTTTCTTATATGATTGCAGAGAGTACATTTGATCCAGCTAATAGTGAGCGTGTAGCGGTGGAACTATTAGAACAATACCCGCATATTGATGGAATTGTTGCTGGGAATGATTTAATTGCAATAGGTATCGTAAAGGCTGCGCTTCAAAAGGGGATTTCTATTCCGGATGATTTACAAATTATCGGATTCGATGGAATTTCTTTAACAGAGATGATGTATCCATCTATTACAACTGTTGCACAGCCAATTTATGAAATGGGGAAAATTGCAACAGAACTGCTGTTAGAGCAGATGGAAGGAAACGTATTAGAAGAGAAACATTATCGTTTACCGATTGAAATTATAGAACGAAATACAACGAAGTAAGGAGATGAAATAGATGCCAAATATTGCAGTAGTAGGTAGTATTTCAATGGACTTAGTGGCCGTTTCAAAAAAACGTCCGAAAGCAGGGGAAACAGTAATTGGTGAAGCATTTCATACAATTCCAGGAGGGAAAGGAGCTAACCAGGCGGTTGCTGCAGCTAGATTAGGCGCAAATGTAGCGATGGTTGGAGCGGTAGGAGACGATAATTATGGAACTGTAGTTAGAAAAAATTTAGAGAACGAACGCGTTTTTATCGACTATGTGGTACCGGTTACAGATGCGGCGACAGGAATTGCTCATATCGTTTTAGCAGAAGAGGATAACAGTATTGTTGTCGTGCAAGGAGCGAATGCTCTTGTCAATGAGTCGGTTGTAAATCGTTCAAAAGATCTTCTTATAAAAGCTGATATGGTTGTGCTTCAACTAGAGATTCCGCTTGAAACAGTAAAATATGTATTAGCTATTTGTGAGGAACACAAAATCCCGGTTATGTTAAACCCAGCGCCAGCACAAGTGTTATCAGAAGATATTTTAGAAAAGGCAACTTATATTACGCCAAATGAACATGAGTGTCGCATCGTATTAGATGATTTCACATCACCAATTGAAGAGTTACTGGCTAAATATCCAAACAAACTATTGATGACAGAAGGTTCTAACGGTGTACGTTTCCATAATGGTACGGAGATTGTACATGTTCCTAGCATTGCTGTTGATGTAGTAGATACGACTGGAGCTGGTGATACATTTAATGGTGCATTAGCAGTTGCGCTTTCTGAAGGAGAAATACTTCAAAAAGCAATTCGTTTTGCGAATATTGCTGGTGGTCTTTCTGTAACGAAGCTTGGGGCGCAAGGCGGTATGCCAACGAGAGATAGAGTACGTGAAGTGCAGGTGATTGTCGGATGAAAAAGCACGGCGTATTAAACAGTGAGATTGCAGCAGTGCTTGCTTCACTTGGGCATACGGATACGATTGTAATCGCTGATTGCGGTTTACCAATTCCTGACGGAGTAAAAAGAATTGATTTAGCTGTTGAAATAGGAAAACCTAGCTTTTTAGATGTATTGCAAGTGGTAGCTGATGATATGGCAATTGAAAAAGTGACGTTAGCAGAAGAGGTTATTAACAACAATGCGGAAGTAAATAAAGAAATCGAACTAAAATTAATAGAACCAGCGTTTGAATATGTATCTCATGAACAATTTAAAGAGCATACAAAGAAAGCGAAAGCTATTATTCGTACAGGTGAGGCTACGCCTTATGCCAATGTAATTTTACATGCAGGCGTGATTTTTTAATAAAGGGAAGTGATGGGAATGCGTATTGAAATGAAAAATATTTCAAAGGCGTTCAATGGCAATCCTGTTTTGAAGAATGCACAATTTATGATTGAAACAGGAGAAGTCCATGCATTGATGGGGGAAAATGGAGCGGGTAAATCAACGCTCATGAAGATTTTAACAGGTGTATACAAAAGAGATGGTGGAACGATCACGATTGATGGACAAGAACGAACTTTTAAAAATGCGAAAGAAGCTGAAGAGTACGGTATTGCATTTATACATCAAGAATTGAACATATTACCGAATTTAACAGTAGCTGAAAATATGTTTCTCGGTAAAGAGTTAATGTATGGAAAGACAGGTATTTTACGTACGCGTCAAATGAACGCGATTGCGCAGCAGCAACTAGCGGAGTTAGGATTACATGTAAAAGGCGCTATGTTGGCAGGAGAGTTATCGGTTGGCCAACAGCAAATTATCGAAATTGCGAAAGCACTAATGACGAACGCGAGCGTTATTATTATGGATGAACCTACTGCGGCACTGACGGATCGTGAAATCGAAACGCTCTTTACAGTAATCAATAAGTTACGTAAAGAAGGTGTTTCATTCGTGTACATTTCGCATCGTATGGAAGAGATTTTCTCAATATGTGATGCTATTACGATTTTGCGTGATGGAGAATACGTGGGAAAGAGATTAATTCCAGAAACATCATTTGATGAAGTAGTGAGTATGATGGTGGGGCGCAGCATTGGTGAACGTTACCCAGAACGAAATAGTCAAATTGGCGATGTGATTTTTGAGATGCGTAATGGAACGAAAAAAGGGAAGTTTGAAAATGTTTCGTTTCAAGTTAGAAAAGGTGAAATCCTTGGTGTAGCTGGCTTGATGGGAGCTGGCCGTACAGATATTATGAAAGCGATATTTGGATACGAACCTTTAGATTCTGGCCAAATTTTTATAAATGGACAAGAAGTAAAGATTGATAGTCCGATAGATGCGATTAGACAAAGAATAGCTTTCATTACAGAGGATAGAAAATCTGAAGGATTAGTGTTAGATTTCTCAATTCGGGAAAATTTGGCTTTAACGAATTTAGAAAGTCTTTCAAAGGGGAGTGTCGTAAGTAACGAACTAGAACAACAGTTTACAGCGGACATGATGAAACTTCTTAATGTGAAAGCATCTAGTGGAGAGCAAGCTGTGAAATCTCTTTCTGGTGGAAATCAGCAAAAGGTTGTTATTGCAAAATGGCTAGGTATCCACCCGCAGTTACTCATTTTAGATGAGCCAACAAGGGGTGTCGATGTTGGAGCGAAAAAAGAAATTTACTCTATTATGAATAAGCTTACCGAGCAAGGGGATGCCGTTATTATGGTATCATCTGAGCTTCCAGAAGTTTTAGGAATGAGTGATCGCGTTCTTGTCATTCATGAAGGAAAAGTCGGCGGTATTTTAGAGAAAGATGCGGCATCACAAGAGTCTATTATGGCACTAGCTACAGGGGGAGAATAAGGATGGCTAAGAAGGGGAATGTATTACAGCAACTCGGTTCTTTAATTGGTTTAGCACTAATTATCGTCGTAATTACAGCTTTAAATCCAGCATTTATTGAAATTCCAAATTTATTTAATATACTGCGCCAAGTATCGATTAATGCGCTTATTGCATTCGGAATGACCTTTGTAATTTTAACAGGGGGTATTGACTTATCGGTAGGTTCTATTTTAGCATTATCAAGTGCACTTGTTGCTGGAATGATGGCAAGTGGCATGGATCCGTTTCTTGCAATGGCAGTTGGATTATTAGCAGGTCTTGTAATGGGAATTGTAAACGGTATCATCATTGCGAAAGGAAAAGTAGCTCCATTTATTGCGACGTTAGCAACAATGACTATTTTTCGTGGGTTGACGCTTGTTTATATGGACGGACGTCCGATCACTGGCCTTGGTGATCATTTAATGTTCCAAATGTTTGGCCGCGGTTATTTTCTTGGTATTCCGGTACCAGCTGTTACAATGATGATCGCTTTCGCAGTACTGTACTTCATTTTGAAGAAAACGACATTTGGTCGCCGTACATTTGCAATTGGTGGAAATGAAGAAGCAGCAGCACTATCAGGTATTAATGTTACGAGAATTAAAGTAATGATTTACGGTCTTTCCGGAATTTTGGCAGCGCTTGCAGGTATTGTCTTAACATCACGATTAGATTCTGCACAGCCGACTGCAGGTACTTCTTACGAATTAGATGCAATTGCAGCAGTTGTATTAGGTGGAACAAGTCTTTCTGGGGGAAGAGGATGGATTGTTGGTACATTCATCGGTGTACTTATTATCGGTGTACTAAATAACGGTTTAAATTTATTAGGTGTATCTTCTTTCTTCCAACAAGTTGTAAAAGGACTTGTAATCTTACTAGCTGTATTAATTGATCGCAGAAAAGAAGCGTAATGGAGGGACAGTTCATGAAGAAATGGTTACTTATACTCGTTGCATGTATTATGGTCATTACTGCTGGTTGTTCAATGGAACCACCAGAATGGGCAAAGGATTCTAGCGATAAAGGTCGAAATAAAACTATTAAAGTTGGATTCTCTGTTTCAACTTTAAATAATCCCTTCTTTGTAACTTTGAAAAAAGGTGCAGAAAAGAAAGCGAAAGATAGTGGCATCGAATTGATTGCTGTTGATGCACAAAATGATGCAGCAAAGCAAACAAATGATGTTGAAGATTTAATTCAAAAAGGTGTCGATGTAGTTGTTATTAATCCAACTGATTCAGATGCTGTTGCTTCAGCAGTAAGTGCAGCAAATGCAGCAAATGTTCCTGTTATTACAGTAGACCGCGTTGCGAATTCAGGTAAGGTTGTTTCTCACATTGCATCTAATAATATCGAAGGTGGTCAAATGGCTAGTGATTACATTCGTGAATTAGTTGGCGAAGGAGCAAACGTTGCTGAGTTAGAAGGAATCCCTGGATCGTCTGCTGCTCGTGAACGTGGGAAAGGATTCCATAACGTAGCTGATAAGTCTTTAAAAGTAGTTGCTAAACAAGCGGCTGATTTTGATAGAGCGAAAGGATTATCTGTTATGGAAAACATTTTGCAAGCAAATGGTGATATTAAAGCCGTGTTTGCCCATAACGACGAGATGGCATTAGGGGCACTTGAAGCATTGAAGTCTGCTGGAAAAACAGATGTAGTCGTTGTTGGATTTGATGCAACTGAAGATGCTGTGAAAGCGGTTAACGATGGGCGTATGGCTGCAACAGTTGCTCAAAAACCGGAATTAATCGGAGAGAAGGCGATGCAAACAGCAAAAGAGATCACGCAAGGTAAAAAAGTGGACAAATCTATTCCGATTGAATTAGAGCTTATTAAGAAAAACAAATAAATATAAATTGAAAATTAGGAAGGAAGAATAACAAATGAAATTCTTTATTGATACAGCAAATATTAACGAAATTAAAGAGGCAAATGCATTAGGCGTATTAGCTGGAGTAACGACAAATCCATCACTTGTAGCAAAAGAAGGCGTAGACTTCCACGAGCGCATTCGTGAAATTTGCAACGTTGTAGAAGGACCTGTAAGTGCAGAAGTAATTAGCTTAGAAGCAGATAAAATGATCGAAGAAGGAAAAGAGTTAGCAAAAATTGCTCCAAACGTTGTTGTAAAGGTTCCGATGACAACAGAAGGTTTAAAAGCAGTAAAAGCGTTCTCTGACTTAGGAATTCGTACAAACGTTACATTAGTGTTCTCAGCAGTTCAAGCATTACTTGCAGCTCGTGCTGGTGCAACGTACGTTTCACCATTCTTAGGTCGCTTAGATGATATCGGTCATAACGGTATGGACTTAATTCGCCAAATCGCAGAAATCTTTGCAATTCATGGCATCGAAACAGAAATTATCGCAGCATCTGTACGTCACAGTGTTCACGTAACTGACGCAGCATTAAATGGTGCACATATTGCAACAATCCCAGCAAATGTAATTGCTTCATTAGTGAAGCATCCATTAACAGATCAAGGAATTGAGAAATTCTTAGCTGATTGGGAAAAAACACAAGAGAAATAATAGAAAATCAAGAATCCTAGTTTAAGTGACTAGGATTCTTTTTTTATATTTAAAAGAATTTTCATGCAATTTTGCATATTGTCTTTTAAATTTGTTATATAAACTATTTAATATATACAAATCACTCTTTATTTTTCATATTTTGATATAGACAGATAGAGAGTCTGACCAGAAAACTGGAGGGCATGATTCTATAACAGAAAGCTTAATGTTTATAGAATTATGCCTTTTTATCCCGCATTAACGGTCAGTAAGACTCCCACCTCAAAATTCAGCTGGGGCAAAGAAGTTAGGTGGGGAATCAACTGCCCGTAAATGCCCGATTGGTTCAACTAATAATCAGTGGGGATGAACAAACTCCCCACTGATTAAAGTTTCACTTTATATAGGGAGGGCAGAAAGTAGAGCTTTTGATTTAAATGCACTTATTTATCCCACTTTAATGGGCAGTAAGACCCCCACCTCAAAATTCAGCGAAAGCAAAAAAGTTAGGTGAGGGATCAACTGCCTATAAAAGTCCGATTGGTTCAACTAATAATCAGTGGGGGATGAAGAAAACCCCCACTGATTTAAGTTTCACTTTATCTGAATTTTAAGTTTTATAAAAGGAGAGAAATGAAATGAGAAGAAAAGCGCCATTTAAAGTGTTATCGTCATTAGCAATTGCGGCAATTATCGGATGCACATCTGTAATGAGTGCTCCATTAGCGTACGCAGAAACGCCAGCAAAAGAGAAAGAAAATATGTCTACAACACCAATTGATTACAATTTAATTCAAGAAGATCGTCTAGCGGAAGCTCTGAAAGAAAGAGGAGAAATTAATCCAGCATCTTCTAAAGAAGAGACGAAAAAGGCTGTAGAGAAATATATTGAAAAGAAACAAGGGGACCAGGCAAATAAAGAAGTTCTTCCAGCTGATACTGCTAAAGAGGCATCTGATTTCGTGAAAAAAATAAAAGAGAAAAAAATGGAAGAAAAGGAAAAGGTAAAGAAACCTGAAAAAAATGTTAGCCCTGAGCAAAAGCCTGAGCCAAATAAAAAACAATTGAATGGGCAAGTTCCAACATCTAAAGCAAAGCAAGCGCCGTATAAGGGATCTGTTCGAACGGATAAGGTATTAGTGTTACTCGTTGAATTTAGTGATTATAAACATAATAATATTGATCAAACACCAGGGTATATGTATTCGAATGACTTTAGTAGAGAGCATTATCAAAAGATGTTATTTGGTAATGAGCCGTACACGTTATTTGATGGTTCAAAAGTAAAAACATTTAAACAATATTACGAAGAGCAGTCTGGCGGTAGTTATACGACAGACGGATATGTAACGGAGTGGCTAACTGTTCCAGGAAAAGCATCTGATTATGGAGCTGATGGTAGTAGTGGTCATGATAATAAAGGACCAAAAGGCGCACGTGATTTAGTGAAAGAAGCTTTACATGCAGCTGCTGAGAAAGGATTAGATTTATCTCAATTTGATCAGTTTGATAGATATGATACAAATGGTGATGGGAATCAAAATGAGCCTGACGGTGTAATTGATCATTTAATGGTAATCCATGCTGGTGTTGGTCAAGAAGCTGGTGGCGGTAAATTAGGCGATGATGCCATTTGGTCACATCGTTCAAAATTAGCAGTAGATCCGGTAGCAATTGAAGGGACAGAATCAAAGGTAGATTACTTTGGTGGAAAAGTAGCAGCACATGATTACACAATTGAACCAGAAGATGGAGCAGTAGGTGTATTTGCGCACGAATTTGGACATGACCTTGGCTTACCGGATGAATATGATACGAAATATACTGGAACTGGTTCACCTGTCGAAGCTTGGTCACTAATGAGTGGGGGAAGTTGGACAGGGAAAATTGCAGGAACAGAGCCAACTAGTTTCTCACCACAAAATAAAGATTTCTTACAAAAGAATATGGGTGGCAACTGGGCAAAAATTTTAGAAGTAGATTACGATAAAATTAAGCGTGGTGTAGGAGTTCCTACATATATTGATCAAAGTGTTACGAAGTCAAATCGTCCAGGTGTTGTACGTGTTAACTTACCAGGCAAAAGTGTTGAAACGATTAAACCGGAGTTTGGAAAGCATGCATATTATAGTACAAGAGGCGATGATATGCATACAACATTAGAAACACCGTTCTTTGATTTAACAAAAGGAATAAATGCAAAATTCGATTATAAAGCAAATTATGAGTTAGAAGCAGAGTGCGATTTTGTCGAAGTGCATGCAGTAACAGAAGATGGAACGAAAACATTAATTGATAGACTTGGAGAAAAAGTAGTCCAAGGAGATAAAGATACAACAGATGGGAAATGGATTGATAAATCATATGATTTAAGTCAATTTAAAGGGAAAAAAGTGAAACTACAATTCGACTATATTACAGATCCGGCTGTAACATATAAAGGTTTTGCGATGGACAATGTAAATGTAACAGTTGATGGACAAGTTGTATTTTCTGATGATGCAGAAGGACAGTCTAAAATGAATGTAAATGGTTTTGTTGTTTCTGATGGGACAGAGAAGAAAGCTCATTATTACTACTTAGAGTGGAGAAACTATGCGGGATCAGATAATGGTTTAAAAGCAGGAAAAGGTCCAGTGTATAATACAGGTCTTGTCGTTTGGTATGCAGATGATAGCTTTAAAGATAACTGGGTTGGGGTGCATCCAGGTGAAGGATTCCTTGGGGTTGTAGACTCTCATCCAGAAGCATTTGTTGGCAATTTAAACGGAAAACCAACTTACGGTAACACAGGTATGCAAATTGCAGACGCTGCATTTTCATTTGATCAAACACCAGCATGGAGTGTAAATTCATTCACACGTGGACAGTTTAACTATTCTGGGTTACAAGGTGTTACAACTTTTGATGATTCAAAAGTATATAGTAATAAACAAATTGCAGATGCAGGAAGAAAAGTTCCGAACCTTGGACTGAAATTCCAAGTTGTTGGACAGGCAGAGGATAAATCAGCAGGTGCTGTTTGGATTAAACGTTAATAACAGAAAAGCACATTCTTCATATGAAGAATGTGCTTTTGAATTTGTACAGTAAGTTATTATTTTAGTTTATGTAATACAAATGTCTGTTCATATATAGTGTATCAAATTATGTGGGGGAAGGAAATATTTCCGAGGAAATTGTCGAAGTATCGTTGGTATTGATACACTTTTTTTGTAAAAGAAGAAATGTAGTATTGCCTTTACCATTCAACTTATTTACATTGTTACTTAGCTACACACAAAAGTAATATATTCGGCAAAAAAAAGACAACGATGGAATTAACCCATCATTGTCTTTTTTACTTTTCCTTTGTTTTTTATTTTGCTTCTGACATAAATCATTCCGGCAAATGTTAATAAGAATGCAGTTCCAATAACGAAGCTGACGCTAGGGGATGCCCCGATTGCTCCAACTGTAAAGGATCCAGCAACAACGCCTAATGAGAAGAAAGCATAAAACAATCCGAACGCTTTTCCGCGTTTATCATCTGTCGTATTTTCAACAAGTAATGCATTTATTGATGGGAAAAGGATAGCGAATCCAATGCCATAAATCATCATAACGATAAAGAGCATGCCTTTGGTTGCGAATAATCCAAGTAAAGATAATGCTAATGCCATTACTGCAATACCAATTAACATTAGTTTTGAACGATTAAATCGATCGTAAATACGATTTGTTGGCAGTAAGAAGAAGAGGATAGCGGTAATGCCGAATACACTTAACATCATGCCTGTTGTAGATGCTTTAAGGGCTAATGCTTCAACCTTTACTGGTAACATATAAGTGACAATTCCTTGTGAAAACATGAGTGTGAAAGCACCAATATATGCCTGTAATAACGGTTCTGATTTCAATAGTTCAAACATATCTTCTTTGTTCATCATTTGTGTTCTTGAAGTATCTTTTCTTGATACGTTATTTGGTAAGAAGAAGAGAGATACAATTGTACCAAGAACCATTAAAATAGAAATGGTAATGAACACCCACTCTATACCGGCAGTTGCTTTCATAATTCCGCTAAAAGCAGGTCCTACAATTGCCGCTGTTCCAACTGCAGCCCCAGATAGAGCCATTGCCTTACCTTGCCTTGCTGCATTTGTTTGTTTGGATAAAAACGTAAAGGCAGCAGGAATTAAAAATCCGTCACTAAAGCCATGCATAAAGCGCACAACTAATAGTTGTTCACCACTTTGAACAACAGTGTATAACAAGACTATGAAACTCGTAAGTCCCATGCTTATATAAAGTATTTTTTTTGCACCAAATTTATCGACAGCAGCGCCAGCAATAATATTACCGATCATATTAGCAAATGAGTACATGCCGACAACTAGCCCAATAATAAGAGGGGATCCTCCAAGACTTTGAGCGAACGTACTCATAATAGGTAATTGTGAAAATGTATCTAGAAAAGCTACGATAACAATAAAGTAAATAAAATATTTCAAGCGATATTCACCTCTCCTATGCTATTATGGCATAATGCTAATTTCAACCGCAATGAAATTGAATTAACAGATGTGGAAAAAAGTACAAAGTGACAAAATATTGAACGTTATTTGTTAAAAATTAGTGGAAATGATATTGTTTTTTTGAAATATATGGATAGAAGTATTATAATAGATTTGTAAACTTCACCAGGTTAAGTATATACATAGAGAGGGATGTATAAAATGAAAGCATTACTTTGGCATAATCAACGTGATGTAAGAGTAGAAGAAGTACCAGAACCAACTGTAAAACCAGGAGCAGTTAAGATTAAAGTGAAATGGTGTGGTATCTGCGGGACAGACCTGCATGAATATTTAGCAGGACCTATTTTTATTCCCACAGAAGAGCATCCATTAACACATGTAAAAGCACCGGTTATTTTAGGTCATGAGTTTAGCGGTGAGGTAGTTGAAATCGGTGAAGGCGTTACATCTCATAAAGTGGGAGACCGCGTCGTTGTAGAACCAATTTATTCTTGTGGTAAATGTGAAGCTTGTAAACATGGACATTACAATGTTTGTGAACAACTTGTTTTCCACGGTCTTGGCGGAGAAGGCGGCGGTTTCTCTGAATATACAGTAGTACCAGAAGATATGGTTCACCATATTCCAGATGAAATGACATATGAACAAGGTGCACTTGTAGAACCAGCAGCTGTAGCAGTTCATGCAGTACGTCAAAGTAAATTAAAAGAAGGGGAAGCTGTAGCAGTATTTGGTTGTGGTCCAATTGGACTTCTTGTTATCCAAGCAGCTAAAGCAGCAGGAGCAACTCCGGTTATTGCAGTTGAACTTTCTAAAGAACGTCAAGAGTTAGCAAAATTAGCAGGTGCGGATTACGTATTAAATCCAGCTACTCAAGATGTATTAGCAGAAATTCGTAACTTAACAAATGGTTTAGGTGTAAATGTGAGCTTTGAAGTAACAGGTGTTGAAGTTGTACTTCGTCAAGCAATTGAAAGTACAAGTTTCGAAGGACAAACTGTAATTGTTAGTGTATGGGAAAAAGACGCAACAATTACTCCAAACAATCTTGTACTAAAAGAAAAAGAAGTGGTTGGTATTTTAGGATACCGTCATATCTTCCCAGCTGTTATTAAATTAATTAGCTCTGGTCAAATTCAAGCAGAGAAATTAATTACGAAAAAAATCACAGTAGATCAAGTTGTTGAAGAAGGATTTGAAGCACTTGTAAAAGATAAAACACAAGTGAAAATTCTTGTTTCACCTAAATAATATAGAATAGTAAAAAGTAGCTCTTTTCTAGAAATAGAAGAGGGCTACTTTTTTTCTGTACAGAAAGGTGATAGACTTTCCTGTAACTACAGGTATTTTGTTTGGAAGGGGAAGTCTCATGCTTTCATTTATGTTGACATTGAAACGAATGCTAAAAGCTTGTTTACGAGCGTGGAAAGATAAAGAATTTCAAGTATTATTCGTATTAACATTTTTAACATTAACATCTGGTACGATTTTTTATAGTACAGTTGAAGAATTACGTCCTCTTGATGCTTTGTATTTTAGCGTTGTGACGCTGACGACTGTCGGTGATGCGAATTTTAGCCCGCAAACTGATTTTGGGAAGATATTTACAATCTTATACATATTTATTGGGATTGGATTAGTATTTGGATTTATTCATAAGTTGGCAGTTAATGTACAACTGCCGAGTATATTATCGAATAGAAAAAAAGAGTAAAGCATGTGGGTGCTTGAAGTGACCCCTAAAAGTTAGACACAGTTATTTCATTAGGCAGCTTGATAAAAGTGAGTCCGGTATTGTACCGGGCTCATTTTTAATTTTGCCTTAATCCGTTTCGTATT
>NZ_JBQAEG010000010.1:0-149244 GCF_051915205.1 Bacillus cereus group sp. MYBKT111-2 | reverse complement strand
ATACGAAACGGATTAAGGCAAAATTAAAAATGAGCCCGGTACAATACCGGACTCACTTTTATCAAGCTGCCTAATGAAATAACTGTGTCTAACTTTTAGGGGTCACTTCAAATATATAATTTGGGTGCTCTTTTTTTATTGTTTAATTTGTAGGGAATGTGACTAATTCTGTGATCACTGGCTTTGTAGAGAGTAATTATAAATAAAGGAATAAAAACCGCATAAAATGTTAAATTAAAACGGTTTCTACCAGTATGGCCAAGGGGGCTTGAACCTCCGAATGACACCCTGTTAAGGTGAAAATCTGATTTTATCTCTATCGGTATTAATCAATTTTTCTATACATTCCCTTGCACCTCCCCCAACGTCACCCCCTAACCTAAAGAAGACAAAATAAAAAGGGGGACCAAACTACCATGAAAACCACCACAAAAGAAAAAAGAAACACCATCATCATGCTATTACTCTCAGCCGCAATAGGAATCTTTTCACCACTACTCATGTACATCACGCTGGCACGTAAAAATGAGGTGTACAAATATCATTGCCGAAAGGCATTCAACTTTCATTTGTTAATCTTTCTTTTATTTAATATTAGTTCGCGTATTAGTGATGTTTTGTTTTGGATCGTATTTATCTTTGAGGTAGTTCAAGTGATCATTGTTACGTGGAAAGTAATACGAGATGAGCCATATCGTTATTTCATTCGAATACCGTTATTTAAAGAAGAGAAGTATGTGGTGGAAGGAGAATAGGTGATGAAACAAGAAGTGGAGATAAAGGGAAAGCAATTTTTCGTTATGATTGCTGTGTTGTTTATTGCGATTTATATTGTTTTACGAAAAAGAAAGTATGAGTACTTTTATGATGGTATTAGTGAGTATGAAAATCGTTATAGAGGGAATGTTCCTTTTTTATTACTTGTTGTAGGTTTGTTTCAATATTATCGGCAGAATGAGATGAATTTTTCTCATATGATTCAGTATGTGAGAGAGAAGTTATCGGAGTAGGTGATGATATGGCGTGGATGATTAGTGAGTTTGCAAGTGTTGGGGATGTTACGGTGCGGACGCTTCGTTATTATGACAAGATTAACTTATTAAAGCCGAGCGATTATACTGAGGGTGGGCATCGGTTATATACGAAAGATGATCTGTATGTGTTGCAGCAAATTCAATCGTTTAAGCATCTCGGTTTTTCACTTAGTGAAATTCAAAATATTATATTGCAGCGTGATATAGAGACGGAAGAATTTTTAAGGCAAATGCATTTTCAAAGGGAATTGCTTTTGGCAGAGCAAGAAAGAATTGCGAAGGTGCTTTCGCATATGGATGAGATGACGAAGAAGTTTCAAAAGGAAGAACGAGTGGATGTCGCTTTGTTTTCTTCTTTTCTGCAAACTTTTATATGGGAGAAAGAAAATAAGGAATGGTTAGAGGAACACTTTTCAAATGAGTGTGTTCAAGCGTTTTATAGTAATAAGGAAGTTAAAGAAAAGTTCGATCGGCGATTTATGGATGTGATAGGGAAATTAAAAAAGTATCAGGTAGAAGAGAAAGATCCGGGTCATCAAGACGTTCAAGTTACCTTGAAGGAATTTTTCAATTTAATAGAAGAGGTAACGAACTATCTTGATATACCTCAAAGTGATATAGAGGATATAATCAAACAAGCCAAAATCCCATTGGACGAATTTCCCGCTCTTTTTACGAGTGAGGAAGAACAGTATATAAAAGAAGCAATGAATAAAAGATAGCCTGTAAGTAAACAGTTTCCCTATTAGTAATAAAATAGGGAAGCTGTCTTTCTATTTTATTAAGACTAAAACTATTCCTGATATCATGTTTTATTCTTTTTTCATTGAGTATCATCGTAATATAAATTCTTCTGTTTATTTGCTTTATAAGTATTTTTACAGGTAGTTCATTTGATGAATTTTAAATTGTATTATCTGACAAATCAATTAAATAATTTAATGTTGAAAAAAACATTAAAACATGGGAATATATAGTTTGTATAAAATTAATTGTAATTAGATTAAAGAATGAGAGGGCCAAGTGAATTGAATACTTTATTTGCATTATTGTTTTTTGTATGTTTAATAGCATTAATTATTGGGGTTATTAAACCACAATTAGTAATTAGATGGGGATTAGAAGAAAAACGAAATAGAAAAAGTGTACTAAAATTCTATGGAATCGGCGTAATAGCAATGTTTATTTTATTTGGTGTGACTTCTGAGGATACGAAAAAGACAGAAGAAGCAAAAACAACTGAAGCTAAGCCAGCTAAAGCTGAGCAGAAGAAAGAGTTAACAGCAGAGGAAAAAGCAGCGGCGGAACAAGCGGCAGCGGAGAAAGCGGCGGCAGAGAAAGCGGCAGCAGAGAAAGCAGCAGCAGAAAAGGCAGCAGCAGAACAAGCGGCGGCAGAGAAAGCGGCAGCGGAGAAGGCAGCAAAAGAGGAAGAAGAACGAATTGGATATGAAACAGGAATTACATATGATCAATTAGCTAGAACACCGGATGATTTTAAAGGAAAGAAAGCTAAATTTACAGGAAAAGTTCTTCAAGTAATGGAAGGACAAGGTGAGACGCAATTAAGAGTAGCCGTTAATGGGGATTATGATAAAGTATTATATGTTGCTTATAAAAGCGATATTTTAAATTCAAGAGTGTTAGAAAAAGATAATGTTACTGTTAAGGGAAAATCAGCAGGTATCTTTACTTATAAATCTACTATGGGTGGCGAAATTAGTATCCCAGCAATGTTAGTAGAAAAGATTGATATTAATTAATAAGAAGCAATGAAGCAGTTTAACAACTAGTTAAACTGCTTTTCCATTATAATAGAAGAAAAACCAAACGGAGGCCCCCATGCCAACCTACAACAAACTAATCCGAGACAAAATCCCGCAAATAATAAAAGCTAACGGAAAAACACCCACAACAAGAATCCTATCCAAAGAAGAATGCATAAAAGAAATCTGTAAAAAAACAGAAGAAGAACTAACCGAATACCTAGAAGCAGACACAAAAGAACATAAACTTGAAGAACTATCCGACCTACTAGAACTAATAAACGCCCTAGCCGAACACGAAGGCACAACGCTAGAAGAAATCAACAGCATCCGTAAAAAGAAAGCAGAGGAAAGAGGCGGCTTTTCAGATCGAGTCTTTCTAATCGAAGTAACCGATAAATAGCCCCTTCCAAGTAATAAATCACTAAGAGAAAAGACAAAAACAATTACTGTAGTTTTCGTCAAAAAGATTTGAAATAACACGCTGAAAATTTGTTTCTGCTTCTTATATTATGATGGATTTTTCTATTTTTGATATGCTTTTCAAATGAAACCTGGTATTTATATTCGATAAAAATACCAAGTTCTCTAAATAAGCGTTGCTGTTCTATTAATTTGTAAACTTTAAATAACATGTCAATACTCTTCAGAAACACAGAATGGATTACAGTAGCGATTAGGTTTTTAGGGTTTCTTATCGATTTTAATTAATATTGTATGTTCTTGATGCTTTTTAATAGTAGTGGAAAATATTTTTTTGGGAGAGCTGGATGAAGGAGGAGGTAATCCGATTTTATTAGAAATTATTTTTATCTTTCTTTGTAGATCTTTCTTTTGTATGGGAGTAAGGTGATTAACAAAGTTATGACAGCAACTATCTATTACTTTATCTAATAGATGGAGAACTTTATCAAATACATATTGATGTACGGAGAGAGTGTATTGTTGTTTTAATGATCTTGTAAAAACAATATCTTTAAGTCTCTTGTTATTTGAATTTTCATCGCTGATCATATCGTTAATACAGTCTCTTTGAAAATCCTTTGAGGATTTATTAAATTCATGTAACTTGGTAAGTGTTTTTATACTTTCTACATTGTTAGCATTTATTTTGCGTTTAATATAAATATCAGCTACGTATTCTTTATTTTCAGGATGTATATTTGTTAAATGATGGATCTCAGTTAACCCATGTATTCCAGCTCTAGATTGTTCTGCTCTAATTTTCCAATGGGTATTAACATCTTTTCCATTAATGTATTTTTTTACGGTCTTTTTTTGTATGTTACATTGCTTAGCGATATCTTCTTCTGTATAACCACCATTAAGTAAAAAACTAATCATTCGTTCTATCTCATAACCTGTTTTTTTCTTGGATTTTAATTCAACACGAAGACGTTTTAGAACCCTTAAGTCTTTTGAGGTGAGTTTTTCCACTTTGCATGTTACGAATGGAACATTTAAATGTTTTAAAGCCCAAAAACGACGATAACCCTCGACTAGTATAAAACAATTTGAATTTTTTTCCTCTACAATAAGTGGTTCTATTAATCTATTTTGTTTAATGCTTGTAGCAAGACTAAAATCCTCTAAATTCTTCCGGAATTCCTCTTCTAGTTTAATATGTTTTAAGGGGATGCTTTTAAATTTCAATATAAACCACCTACTTGTTTTAGGGTTTATTAATGAATATTCAATAAGTAATTTGTACGATTACTTAACTTATAAATTTAATGTTACAGGTATTACAAAGAGAGCAAATGGTTTTAATATACTAAAAAGAAGACAGAGTTATCTTCCAAAATGAGATTCTCTAATTAAAATAGCCCCTCCTAAGCCCCTTACAAGCCCCTACCAAGTAATAAATCACTAAGAAAAAACATAACAAAACAAAAACACCAACAAACACCGTAGTAGGAGTCGAAAAAATTTTTGAAATAACACGCCAAAAACCCAGCCCTCCTTCCTATATATAGTACAAAGAGGAAATTTTCATTTTTGAATTAGGACGGGAGGAATTAGGATGGCGGTGTATCGTACTGTGCAGGTGAATTTTTGGCAGGATGATTTTGTTTTGGATTTGACGCCGGAGGAGCGGTATTTTTATGTTTACTTATTAACTTGTTCGAAGACGACGCAATGCGGGATTTTTCCTTTTCCGAAGCGGTTAGCTGAGATGGAGACTGGTTATAATCGGGAGACTGTTGATAAGCTTGTGCAACGCTTTGTTGATTATGGAAAGATTCTTTATGATGCGGATACGCGGGAGTTATTCGTTTTGAATTGGCTTCGTTATAATCCGGTAACAAATACGAATGTGGAGAAGTGTGTGCTTCGTGAGCTGAAGGGTGTGAAGAATAAGGAGTTTGTACATATGTTTCTTCAGAAGTGCGTAGAGGAGGAGATGAATGTTCCGATGCTGTTAGCGCATTTCGGTATGCCTGGTGATTTGGCTATGGATGATGTAGAGCCGGCTTGTGAGGAGGCAGAGGAAGAAGAGGAAGAAGAGGTTGTTCAGGAAGAGACGGGAAGTAAGGTGTTCACGTTTTATGAGCAACATTTTGGTAGTTTGTCTCCTTTTACGGTGGAGGAATTGAATGCATGGATGAATGATTTGTCAGAGGAGCTGGTGCTGAAGGCTCTTCAAATTTCGTATGAGAATAAAAATCGGAAGATGGCTTATGTGAAGGGGATTTTGCGTGGTTGGTATGGGAAAGGGTTTACGAAAGTGTCTGAGGTTGAGGCGGATGCTGCGAATTTCCGGAAGAAGGGGTCGTCTGTTAGTACGGGGGAGACGGAGGAGTTTTTGGCGAGGTGTGAGGAGTGGGAGAAGAATACGCCGTCTGAGGAAGAGTTGCAGCGCTTTTTAGCGGAGCGCGGGTGGCGTCCATGAGTATTCAAAATGTGGAGGCGGAAAAGACGGTGTTAGGCTCTCTATTACTTGATGGAGAGCTTATTAAGGAGTGCCGTTTGACGGAGCAGTATTTTTCTATGCCGGTGCATAAGTCTATATTTCAGTTAATGCGAAAGATGGAAGATGAGGGGCAACCGATTGATCTTGTGACGTTCACTTCTAGAGTGGATCCGAAGTTTTTGAAGGGGATCGGGGGAATGGAGTATTTTATAGGGTTAATGGATGGTGTGCCTACAACTGCCAACTTCTCTTATTATGAGGGGCTTGTTCGAGGTGCCTGGAAAATGTATCAGGCGGGTGTTCTTGGGCACAAGATGGGAGAGCGTCTTATTGCGGAGAAGAGTGAGAAAATTATTGGTGAGACGATTACGGCACTTTGTGAGTTAGAGGAGAAGGACTGTGTATGTGAGTTTGATTTGAAGGATGCGCTAGTTGATTTATATGAAGAGCTTCATCAAGATGCGAAAGAGATTACTGGTATTGAGACGGGTTATACATCGCTAAATAAAATGACGTGCGGATTGCAGGAAGGAGATTTTGTCGTTCTCGGTGCTCGTCCTTCGATGGGGAAGACAGCGTTTGCGCTAAATGTTGGACTGCATGCGGCGAAGTCTGGCGCGGCGGTTGGGTTGTTTTCGTTAGAGATGAGTAGTAAGTAATTATTGAAAAGGGTGACTTCTTGCGTAGGTGAAGTGTCAGGGGGCAGACTGAAAAATCCGAAGCATCGTTTTGCGATGGAAGACTGGGAAAGGGTGAGTAAGGCGTTTGCGGAGATTGGTGAGTTACCTCTTGAGATTTACGACAATGCAGGGGTTACGGTGCAAGATATTTGGATGCAAACTCGTAAGTTAAAGAGGAAGCACGATGATAAAAAGATTTTAATTATTGTAGATTACTTGCAGCTTATTACGGGCGATCCGAAGCATAAGGGCAATCGTTTTCAAGAGATTAGTGAGATTTCTCGTAAACTTAAGTTATTAGCACGTGAGTTAAATGTTTGTGTAGTAGCATTGTCGCAATTGTCTCGTTCTGTAGAGTCACGTCAAGATAAGCGTCCTCTTTTATCTGATTTAAGAGAGACAGGGCAAATTGAGCAAGATGCGGATGTTATTATGCTTATGTATCGCGAAGATTATTACGATAAGGAAACGAAGCAGAAAGAGATGACGGAGATTCATGTGGCGAAGCATCGGAATGGGCCTGTGGGGAGTTTTAAGTTGAGATTTTTGAAGGAGTTTGGGAGGTTTGTGGAGAGGGAGAAGTAGTGAGAGAATAAGTTGCTTTGAAAATAGTATGTGCATGTGAACCAAAGTTGTAACGCTAATTTCATAAGTTATATAATAAAGAAAATGGTAACTAATAGTTAAGGGGGATTAGCTATTGGCAGGGAATGATATTTCTTATCATAATAAAGATATTCTGATGAAGTTTTTAAGTGAATGCTATAGAGATAAAGGGCTTGAAGCATATGGGTTAAAAGGTTTTCCAAGAATAAAAGAATTGTTGCTAAATGAATTCTCGAGAGTTCGTGCAGATCAAAGGCGCTCAGATACTTTATTTGAAATGGAAGATGGTTCAATTTTAATGTTAGAGTATGAAAGTAATACCCGTTTCCTCGAAAACCATTTGAAGTATATGGATTATGCGAATCAAATTATGTATCGTTACTATAATAAGAATAAAGGGTTACCAGATATTCGAATCGTAGTTATTTATACAAGTGAGGTAATGAATCCGATAGAAGAAATAGATGTATGTAGTATACGTTTAAATTCCAAAGCGGTTTTACTAAATGAATACAATGGTGATGCCATTCTTCAAAAGATTATTAGAAAAATGGAAGAAGGAAAATCTTTGACGGATGAAGAAACCATGAAATTAATACTTGTACCACTTATGCATAGTAGAGAAAAAAGACAAATTTTAATTGAAAAAACGATAGAAGTAGCAAAGTGTATCTCCGATGAGCAAGAACAAATTCAAGTTATTGCTGGGATTCTTGTAGCTACAGATAAATTTATTGATGAAGACTACGCGAAAAAGGTAAAGGAGTGGTTACGGATGACAAAAGTAGGTCGTTTATATGAGCAAGAGAAGCAAGAAGAAATTGATAAAGCACTTTCGGCAGCTGGAATGCTCTTTAAAGGAATGAGTGTAGAAGAAATAGCTAAAAAGTTAGATGTAACAATTGAAAAGGTGAAAGAGTGGGAGAAGCGTTTATCTCATTAATCGCTGGGGTAATGGCAGCGTCTGTATAAATTTATATAAAAATAGCCGACTATTTACTATATAATAGTCGGCTATTTTGGTACGGAGAAGTTGTTAGGTTTAATACGCAAATTTTTTTATTTGCTCTTGAACATGTTTCTTATTTCCCCATAAAGAAAGATTTTCGCTCCGCAGTAATCCATTGCTCCAAGTCAACTTGGCTACGTCGGACAAGTCGATTTACTAAAACATCATGCCATACATAATCCTCTAATAAGTATATATGAACGGGGTCATCTGTATAAAAAGCGATATTACGCTCTTCAAGTGATGGCCCATAAATCATTTCTTTAGAATCTATTGATAAAATAAACCAATGCTCTGTAGAGAGGGTTTCTGTATAAGTTGTTATACGATGGGCTTCTAGATTCTTAATAGGATTTTCAACATGCAAGGTAATGCCTTGTACTGTGACTTTATCAGCTACCTCAGCTAGATCCTCTTTTAACGCTTCATACATTTCATCCCACATCGAAATGATAATACGTCGTTCAGCTTTTTTTATTAATGTTTGACAGTAGCTAATGATTGTTTGATTGTCTTTTAACGTAATGACTCGATTATCCGTTTTTTCTTCGGAAGTTTCTAGTTTCTTTAATGAATCACTAATCCCTTCATAAGTAGACTGCCATTCTGATTGAGCCTTCTGTAAAAAGATTTCAACAGGTAGAGGTGAATAGCGGGTGGTGTCATTTATTTCTTCTTTCATGACAATTCCTTTTTCTACAAGGTTACCTAAAATCTCATAAATTCGCGCTCTTGGGACACCCGAATCTTTACTCACTTGATAGGCTGTGACAGGCCCTTGTTTCACAAGAGATACATAAGATTTAGCTTCATATTCATTAAAACCAATTTTTTTAAGCTGTTGCACTATGTAGTCCACTTTTTCGTCCTCCGATGTTTGCTGTTATATTTCAACGTTACAATAACTCTTTACATTTAGCAAATTGATAGTTACTATTACAATAGTGACTAAAGGGGAGGCTACTAGTATGGATTTTTATTTAGACCCATCTGTATTAATGATTTTGATTGTTTTTGGGTTTGTGGCTGCATTTATTGATTCAGTTGTAGGCGGTGGTGGATTGATTGCCTTACCAGCTTTATTATTTACAGGATTGAATCCAGCAAGTGCAGTAGCCACGAATAAATTAGCATCAACAATGGGGAGTGCAACTAGTAATATTGTGTTTTATCGTTCTGGTAATCTTGATTTGAAATCGGCGTTTAAATTATTTCCAATCACTTTCATAGGTTCCATAATAGGGGCATGGACCGTTCATTTAATGAACCCAGAAGTATTGAAGCCATTAATGCTGATCATGCTTGGTGTGGTCGCTATTTATACGATATTCAAAAAGGATTGGGGAAGTATTTCCACTCATAAAAAATTGTCTGGTCGACACGTCATTATTTTTACCTTTTTTATTTTTGTTATTGGTTTTTATGATGGATTTCTAGGTCCTGGTACAGGTTCATTTTTAATGTTTGCTCTTTTATTTATTGGGTATGATTTTTTAAAAGCAGCAGGTACGGCGAAGTTTCTTAATTTAGGAAGTAACGTTGGTGCATTGTTCATGTTTATGTATGTAGGTCAAGTAAACTATGTGTATGGATTCATAATGGGAATTGCTCAAATTGCTGGAGGAATCGCTGGATCCAGATTTGCTATAAAAAAAGGAAGCGGGTATGTTCGCGCCCTTTTCATTACCGTAACTTGTTTGTTGTTAGCGAAAAATCTGTATGACTATGTGCAGTAAGTAATCTAAGTGAAGAGAATGAAAATAATATAAACTCATATTTTTCCATATAAAATTTCATTTGTTTTATTTACATAATATCTTTACAATCATTTGATAAAATAAAGTCAACTGCGTATTGTGAGGGTGGGTGGTTATCCCTTCTTTCCATTTGGAAGGAAAGGGGGGGATAATATGGACTTTTTGTTTGACCTTGTAAAAGAGTTTGTCAAAGCGACTATGCGCGAAGTTTCAGCGTATTTTTTGCGGAAGCAACTTCTAGATAAGGACAACAAAAAACCCACTCCGCGCCGTAGGAAGCAAAAGGGTGGGTTCCGCAAAAAGAAATAGCTTATAATAACTACCACCCTAAGCGGTAGCAGTTAGGGAAGAGATGTTCGCGCATCTCTTCTTTTTATTATATGCCAATTTATTCGCTGTTACACTTATATAGTATTCTACGGAAAATATATCATATTCCTATTTTTGGGTCAATTTGATTGCATGATTGAAAAGGTGTAGTCTTATTCCTCTTCAAACTGAAAAATATCTCGATTAATAAGTTGTTGGAGATACCTATCCATTTCAGCCGCAGAAACTTTTCTTTCATTTTTAAACCACCATGCGCTTAATGAGGTGATTGCCCCTGAATAAAATTCAATGATTAAATCATTTGGCATCGTATGATTTTTGCGCAGTTGATATAACGCTTCTATTTCTTGTTTTCTCGTTTCGTGACTTAAATACTGTGTCCGGTTAATAAATTGTTCATCAGACATTTGCGTCTCTAATATTTTACCGAGTTCTTCATGGTGTAGAAATTGTTCCATTACTTGAAATGGTTTACTTAATCGATCTGAAACGGGTATTTCAGCAATCATCTTGCTGTATCGTTTAAATCCAAAGGCTAATAAAGCATCTTTATCTTCAAAGTGTTTATAAAAGGTTGTTCGGTGTACCATCGCGCGATCACATATTTGGTTAATCGTGATGGTACTATATTTCTGTTTTGATTGCGTCATTAATTCAAATAAGGAATCCCATAGTAATTTATGTGTACGTCTAATACGTAAATCAATTTGTTTTTCATTATCGTTCATCTACAATTCTCCTTTTTTGTAGATTAAATATACAGTGGCTGAAAATTGATTCTCCCTTTTTAATCTACATATGTATATTATATTACATGTGTTTAGGTATATTTAAAGTTTTTAAGTAAGAAACAGGAGGAGAATCTGCAAATGAATATGACAACTAAGAGCCCTGCAAGTGGCAAAGTTGATACTTCTAATATGAAACATACCCCCATTTTAATTGCATTACTTTTAGGGGCAATGGTTGCATTATTAAACGAAACGTTACTTGGTAATGCGTTAACAGTATTAATGAAAGAATTCGGTGTAACAGCTTCAACGATTCAATGGCTTTCTACAGCATACATGTTGGTGGTTGGGGTTTTAGTCCCAATTACAGCGTTACTTCAGCAATGGCTTACAACGAGACAGATGTTTTTGATCGCTATGGTAACGTTTTTAGCTGGTACATTAATTGCGGGATTTGCACCGACATTTTCTGTTTTATTAATTGGCCGTATCGTCCAAGCTGTAGCGACGGGGTTAATTTCACCGTTATTAATGAATACGATTTTAATTATTTGTCCGCCTGAAAAACGTGGTGCCACAATGGGATTAATCGCACTTGTGATGATGGCAGCTCCAGCAATTGGCCCTACATTATCTGGAGTAATTGTGGATTCATTAAATTGGCGCTGGTTATTCTATATTGTTATTCCTATCGTGATCATTTCAATTATGATTGGAATGAAGTACATTCAAAATGTTTCAGAGTTAACAAGACCAAAAGTAGATTATCCATCTATCCTTTTATCGACATTAGGATTTGGCGGGTTTGTGTATAGCTTTAGTGCATCAGGTGACTTAGGATGGTCCGATGCGAAAGTATATGGCACTTTAATTGTTGGGCTTATCTCATTATGTATTTTTGTCGTTCGACAATTAAAAATTGAGAATCCAATTTTAGAATTACGCGCATTTAAAGTTCCGATGTTTACATTATCAGTTGGATTAATTGTCATTGTGATGATGTCCTTATTTTCAACGATGACCTTATTACCGATGTTCTTGCAAACAGTTTTACTCGTTACAGCTTTTAAATCAGGAATTATCATGCTTCCGGGAAGTATTATTAGCGCTATAATGGGACCAATTGCAGGTAAACTATTCGATAAATTTAGTCCGAAAGTTATTATCGTTCCCGGCATTGTGTTAGTAGGGGTTGCAATGTTCTTATTTAAAGGCATTACGCCTGACACATCAATGTTACAAATTATTATTATGCACAGCGTATTAATGGTTGGACTCATGTTTGTCATGACAGCACAAACATACGGTTTAAATCAATTAACACCAGACCTATATCCGCACGGAACAGCGTTGTTTAATACTCTGCAGCAAGTAGCTGGGGCAATTGGTACGGCTATCTTTATTTCAAAAATGTCTTCAGGAACAGCTAGCTATATGGAAAGCTCTGCAAATCCAATGGACCCAGTAGAGAAGTTAAACGGTTTAACATCTGGATTCCAAGGTGCATTTGCACTTGGATTAATCTTTATCGTTGTTGCTTTTATCGTATCGTTGTTCTTAAAAGAAGAGAAAAAGGGAGTAAAGGTAGCAGGGGTTTTACAGAACGAAAATTAAGGTTTATATAAAAAGACATCTTTATGATTAAAGATGTCTTTTTATATTTCTTTCGTAATAATGGTTCGAACAGCCAAGGGAAATGTGGTGTATGTATTTTAGTATAAAGAGCTATTGAGAATAACGATATAAAGCCTTACTAATAACTAAAAGTCCAATAATGAGGGAAAGTGTTCTTATAATAAGTTCTGCAACTAATAAGTCACCCATCGTTTTCGTGACATCATACATAGTCCCTGTAATGAGAATAGGTGCGATCATAATGATAATTCCAATTACTATTTGAAGAAGTAAATTGACGTTTTTACTCAAAATAATCACCTCTAAAAAATATTACAAAACAAATATATGGGATTTTCTGTATTATACATTTATTATACTGTATCAAATTAAAGTTACGGTAATGTTTTTAAAATAAAAAGGAGGTGTCACATAGTCAAAAAATGACTCTTGGGACATCTCCTTTTAAGTAGTTGAAAGTAAAGACGCTTCAATAATATAACGATCTGGGGCGTCACCAATGTAGTTGAAAGGGTAACACGTTGTTAATGTTAATGTTGGTTCCTCTTTTTCTACAATGACAGTTCGATCTTCTGCGTTTGTTATCCAATGTTTGTTAATGCTGTATGTGTATGTTTTATTCTCATATTCTACAATTAGTTGATCATTTTCCTTTAGTTGACCTAGTTCGGTAAATACAGTATCTCGATGGCCACTTAAAACTGTGTGACCATTTCCAGATGGTGTAGTCGTTAATTCGCTAACAAACATACCGACACCCTTTTTTAGTACTTTATCATCAGCGCCCCAATATATGGAGTATTTCTTTTGGATTTTAGGAATGATTAAGTAGGCTATTTTTTGTCCTAATCTATGATTTACTTCTGAAGACGGAATTCGTAAAATTTCTTCATGGTTTTGCGGAGTTTCTATTGTATCGTTATTGTCTTCAGGAGGTGCTATGATGGGTGTGTGCGTTTCATATTTTTTTATTTCACTAGAGGCTAAAGATTCCGCTGAGCTTCTAGCACTATACCATTCTATAAAACAATAAGAAAAAATCGAAATTCCAACGATAAATAAACATAAGCCGATCCATTGGTTTATTTTCATTTCTATCACTCCATTTTAAAAGGACAGGGGAACCCTGTCCTGTAAAGGAATTATGTTATGCGTTTGTTTTTTTACGACGGAACATTAATACAGATCCAACTGCAGCTAAACCTAAGCTTGCTAACATCATTGTAACACCGTTTGATGCTGTGTTTGGTAATTTTTCACCTTGTTTTTTAGTTTCTTTTTTCACAGCTGTATCGTTGTTTTTCTTTGTTTCTTTTGTAGTTGTTTGAGGTTTAGTTTGTTCTTGCTTAGCAGGCTCCTGCTTAGTATTCTCTTGTTTAGTGTTTTCTTGTTTAGCAGGTTCTTGCTTCGTTTGTTCTTGTGGTTTGTTTTCATCTTTTTTAGTAGTTTGTTTACTAGCTATAAATTGGTCATAATCCCCTTTTTTAACTTCACAAGGTAAACCATCGTTGTCACGGTCTAGATCGTGAGGGTCGTTAGTTGCGCTATATCCATTGCTGTGCCAGAACTCCATAACTTCTTGCTTGTTTTTGAAGTGCCCACAGTTTTTGTCGTTTGGATTTTTCGCTGCAAATGCAGAAGAACTGTACCCCACAGTTAAAAGTGTGAACGCTGTTGCTGAAACTAATAATTTTTTCATGATTTTCTCCCTTTTCCCAATATTATGTATTACATTGAAATATTTTACATTCAAATATTCAAAAATACAATAGGGAAAATTAAGAAATGTAAGATTTTTTAAGAATCTTACATTTCCTCCGTAACATCATACCGAAGCAACTCTTCCTGATCATAAAACCTCTCAAAAATAATCCCCATTACATAGAAAAATACTAGCCCGAAACCAATATGAATGAGTGTAAAAGTAGCTCCAAATGAAGAAAATTCATACACGAGAATTGGCAATTTCGCAGTTGTCCAAACGCCTAAGAAAAATACGATGTACCGAATGCTTGCACCTTTTTTTAAGAGTAGTGCTGCGATTGGAAAGGCGACGTAGAGGGGACCAGCTGCAATGCCTCCTAATAATAGAGAAAACAAGATTCCGTATATACCTGATTTTTTGCCCATATATTTCATGAGTGTTTCTTTTTTCACCCACTGATCAAGTAGCCCTACAAATAGTAAGACAGGGGGGAGGAGAAACAGCATATCTAAAATGCTATTTCCTGTTAGCTGTAATGCACTCCATCCTAAAGATTGATTTATAAACGTTAATATGAAGAGCCCGATTAGTAAGATGAAAAAGAAGCGATATCTTTTTAGTTCTTTCATACCATCACCATCCAAATGATATAGGAGAATAAAAGAGACATGAGCAAAGCAGCTGCATTACGTGCGTAAGCAAAGCTTCGCCCAAATATCTTTTGTTCCATCGGTAAAGTTGTAAGTCCTACTGACATGAGTGTAGACATAAGTGCCGCAACTTGAGGTAGGCCTGCGCCGTGTTGGACTAACGTATGACCAAGAGGAAATACGACGAAGCTTGGAATAAGTGCAACGGAGCCGAGTATTGCTGAATACATAATACCTAACAATCCGGACTGTTCTCCAATGATAGAAGAGATAAAGGACGGCGTTAAGATTGAAAGCGATAAGCCAACGAAAAGCATGATGGAGAGCATCGCAGGGAGAAGGTTGTGAAACATTTTCCACGACTTCATGAGAGCATCTTTCGTTTTCTTGCGGTCCTTCATAAAAGAAATCCCAGTAAGAATAATGGCTAACGTGTAAAGAATCACGCCGTTAATCATGATCGGATTCCTGTAAGTCTTTATATTTACCCAGGAAAAAGGATAAGTTCTTCATTTTTTCTTCAATATCCATTTGAAAATCTGCCAGTTGTTCTTTTCCAGCAGACGTAATTTTGTACATCTTTCTCGGTTTGTCTTGATAATCTGTAATTACATAAGATTCAATCGCACCTTCGTTTTCTAATTTCTTTAGCGTGCGATATAAAATGGCGCTATCTATTGGATTGACGGGAAGTTCTTCCTCGCACTTTTGCAGTAATTGCCCGCCATAGTTATCACCCTCAGCTAGAAATAACAAAAGAAATGCACCTGTATGTCTTCCTGTATGTTTCATGGATCTTCCTCCTAGAATGAATTAGAATTCATACTGTTAATGACAGTATACTGTTGTTAACAGTATATGGTGTGTTAAGTGTTATGTCAATTTCAAAATGTACGAATTTCGAGGGAGAAAATAACAAGAACATTGTTTTTTTAGCGCTGGGAAACGACGGATAGGGAGGGGCTGTACATCCAAAAACACAAAAAAAAGACACTCTCAAGAGTGCCTCCCCTTAGCAGCCGAATCCGCCGCCCCAACAGCTAGCGCCAACGATGATTAATAAAATAAACAGTACAACAAGTAAAGCGAAACCGCCGCCGAAACCGCAGCCTCCACCACAACTACCGCCATAGCCCATATTAACTCCTCCTTCCATAAAGACCATTAATTAATGGATTTAATTCACTTTATGTTTTTACGGATAATCTTGAGCAGGTCCTTTTGAAAAATAAAGGTGCTTAGATTTTAAGAGAGTTGACGATCTTATTTTTGTCACCGTTATTCCGCTGATGACATATTCTATTTTATTCTGTGTATTGGGGGAAGGAGGATCTTTATGGCTAATTCTGAAATGATTTTACGTTTACTTACAGATTTAAAGATTGAACAGCAAGCTTTAAAAGAACAGCTGGAAAAAATGCAAACAGCTGTGAATACTCTTGAAGAAAAATCATTGATTGTGGAAGAAAAACCAAAGACTATTGAAGAAAAACCAGCTGTTGCTGCTGCAAAGCAAAGAGCTCATTCTGGACACCCAACATCTTTTCGTGCTTGGAGAGCATCTGCTCAAAGGAATTCATAAAAATATAAGAAAAGAAGACATCAATTAAGATGTCTTCTTTTGCTTGTACAATCCAAATGCGATAAGAAGGTATATATCCATATTGCTTTAAAACTAAGAAGAAAATAACGATTGTCGACTCCTATTTTAGTATAGCATGTAATAATGAAATTTTTCTATGTAATATTGCATATATATGAATTATACAATTTTTATCGTATATATTTTAGTTGTTTTTTATTTGTTTTAATTCATTGACTTATATTATTTTTTGAGCGCCTGAGTGATAGTACCTTTCTTTATAATTGTATTAAAGTGGAAAACCCTGAAGCAGTATAAGGGGTTTCATAATTAGATAAATGATTTCTGGTGCATCTAAATGAATTGCTACTTACTTTTAAACCGTTCCCCATAAATGATAAACCATACCGAAAACAAAAAATGCGAGTCCTACAAACAAAACGATTAAAGCAAGCATTCCATTTTTATTATGTTCCATACAGTTAGCTCCTTTTTAGTTATATAGAAAAAAGCCTTTAGTCGTAATTATGGCTAAAGGCTTTGATCTTCATACTTTACAGTTAATAAAAAAGTTGTACTTCTGTATGAATTTGGAATATGATTATTTAAAGAGTAGGTGATGAGTACATGCAGGAAACAAAACAATTCCCGCTTATATGTGGAAATCTCTCATTAGATTTAGTGAATACAGAGTTAGTTAGGCGTGGACAACGTTATGATTTATTAATAACGGATGAAGATGTATTAGAATGGCTATATGTAATAAAGGTTAATCTTCCTTTTTGGGATGAAAAAACACTTATAGGAATTCAAGAACGAATGGATCAAGTTACATCTAGCATATTAGAGGCAAGAGAAGTACTGAGAAAACAGTTTGAGGCAATTGCTGATCAGCACGAAATTTCTAATGATTTTATTACGTATTTAGAAAAACAAATTGAGAAGGCACCCTTTACATATAAAGTCATTGAACAGCGTCTAGTACCTGTCCCAGTTGGAGAAGTTGAGGATGTACTTGTATCGATAATTGCATTTGATGCTTTAACCTTAATAACAGAAAATAAGCTTATTTCTCTTAAAAGGTGTTCAAATCCCGACTGTGTTTTATTATTTATAGATAAAAGTGGGAAACGAAAATGGTGTTCTATGAAAATATGTGGGAACCGAAAAAAGGTAGCAAAATTCCAGGATCGAAAATGTGAAGAAGTTTAGGGATCAACTTATAGCAGTTGATCTTTTTTTATGTATTTTCAAACTAACCCCTAAAATTAATATTGACCAGTTAGTTTGTTTGACATATAATTATTGGTAAATAAAGGAGGAGAATGATGAATCATATAACAGCAGCTAAGCAGAAAGAGGCTCCACCAATAAGTGTACGATATTTTGCAAAAATGAAAGGGAAAGGAAGAAGTCCGTTACAAGTAAACATAAAGGACTCTTTGACGGGACTATTAGGGGGATTTTTAACAATTCTCACCTTAACATATTTAACGAGTATAACTTCTACAGAATTGTTAATGGCTCCATTTGGGGCGAGTTGTGTATTAGCGTTTGGAGTTTGGAATGCACCGTTATCACAGCCACGTAATATTATTGGAGGACATTTGATCTCAACTTTCATTGGTCTATCAATATATCATTTGTTTGGGAATGAATATTGGACGATAGCTTTAGCAGTGGGGATGGCAATAGCCGTTATGATGTTAACGAGAACAACGCATCCTCCGGCAGGGGCTGATCCAATTGTCGTTATTTTAGGAGCATACAGTTGGAGTTATTTAGTAACGCCGGTTTTAGTTGGTTCCCTTGTTATTGTAGTTATTGCTTTATTCATTAATAACATGAGTAGTAAAAGAAGCTATCCAACTTTTTGGATATAATTAATAAGGTGAAAAACAATTTGAGTAAGTATCCCGTTTTTGCTATGTCTTCATTTCATATACTTTTTAGTTTACAAAGAAAAGACACCCATATAAGAGTGTCTTTTCCAATAGTTTGTTTAGCAGAAGCAAGCAGCTCCAACGATGATTAATAAAATAAACAATACAACTAATAATGCAAATCCTCCAGCAAAACCGCAGCCTCCGCCGCAACTACCACCAAATCCCATAATAGTTCCTCCTTTAATAAGAGGGGAAAACAAAGGGTCACTCGTGTTTTTTAACGGATTCTATTTACTTTATGTTCGATGCATGAATGTGAGCAGGTCCTTTTGAAAATAAAAAAAGACACCTTGTGGTGCCTTCCGTCCCATTTATTTCATTAATATTCGTCAGCATAAAACTCTTTTATTAGCTTTATTTCATTTGTATCTGGGTTAAACTTAAATATTTTAATTTGATTAGATTCATCTTTATAGGCAAATGTATGATCGCCAATTTGGGTCATATTACTAGTGTTTAACATAGGATCGCTACTATGGTCAGTGATTTCTACAGGTTTCTCACGGTCCCAAAATGCGATGACGATAATTAAGATGATAAGGCATATACGTATGTTACGTAATTCTCTTGCTAGAGGATGCTCCATATGATAGTCTCCTTTTTCATTTGCTAGATTTTGTGTATAAAAGAGATATTTTCTATGAGAATATAAATAAAAAAGACACTGTAAAAAGTGTCTTTTTTATTTGATTTATGCGCATTGCTTAATAAGACGCTAGTTCCTCAAGTTAAATATGAGTAACTATGTAGGGTGATTTCATTATAACATTTTAACCATTACTGGGTCTATATGGAATTTTATCGATAATTATGTTTGATTATTCAGAATGGTACATGTAGTGAAAGATATTTATTGCCTATAGTAATTGTAAAATATAACGATGTATATAACTAGTCTTGTAATGAATTTTTATTATATTTAAGATTGAAATAGAAATGAAAAAAGCACAAAGAAGGAGCTGTAGCATATGGGCGCTTGGGGAACTGGATTATTTGATGATGACACGACTTGTGATGTGAAAGATCAATTTATTGAGTATATAGAAGAGGGTAATAGTGCGGAAGAAGCAACTAAGTTCATTTTAGAAGAGTATGTAGATGAGTTTGATATAGAGGAAGAGTTAGAAGAAATATCTTTAGTATATATTGGTCTTGCGGCAATACAATTGGAGAAAGGCTGTCTTCAAGAAGAAGTTCGTAACAAGGCAATTGCATTAATTGAACGTGGGGCTGACCTTGAGCTTTGGGAAGAAGCCGATACGGAAGATTATGAAGAGAGAAAGAGAGTTTTAGATGAATTTAAGCAACAGTTAATTAACGGTTAGTAGTTTACAACATAAAACTTATATATTGTCTAATATATAAGTTGAGGTGAGAGAAACACTTTTGCTTGTATAAAGATGTAATTGAGAAGAATAGTGAAAGTTTAGAGCTTTACGTATGAGAAGGAGACATCTTAATGGATGTCTTCTTTTTTAAAGTATGGAAATTGATTTCCCTTTACACAAACATAACGGTATAATATAGTTAAGTTAAGTGAACTTAACTATTAAACGAAATAACAGCATGGAGGAAGAGTGCTATGACTAGAACGTATAAAGAAATAATTAATGAAATGAACCGAGCCTATAATGAATTCTACATTTTACTATTTCAGGAGTTGAAAGATGAGTACGGTCTTACAGGACAGCAAGAGAGTATGTTATTTCATATTCATTTAAATGAAAACACGACAGCGAATCACATTGCGACTACTTTTAATATATCGAAAAGCGCTGTGAGTCAAGTTTTATCGAAATTGGAAAAGCAGAAGATGATTTCAAAACAAGTAAATCCTAATAATAAAAGGGAGTATTTCCTTACACTTGGTCCGAACGGTAGTAAGTATATGGAGCAGTTGTCTAAGTTAGATGATGTATTAATTGAGAAATACTTTTCTAAAATCGATATAAATGCTTTAGAGCAAATGACGGATACGTTAAAGAAAATAAATAAGGTGATATTGGAAGAAAAACAGAAGGATCTTGATTGTAATGAGTAAAAAGGAGGAGAAGCATGTGATGAGTTACATACCAAATATGATGACGATAGCAAACTTTGTATGTGGACTTCTCGCTATTCACGCTGTTTTCGTTCACGATATGTATGGTGCAGTCATGTTCATTATTACAGGTATGGTATTTGATTTGTTTGATGGCATGGTTGCTCGGAAACTTGATTCTGTTTCGGAAATTGGCGGAGAGTTAGACTCATTTGCGGATTTAGTTACCTTTGGTGTGGCGCCGTCTATTCTTGCCTATAGTGTCGCTTTAAAAGATTTGCAGTCTATTGGGATGATATGTGCGCTCGCTTACAGTATTTGTGGAATGCTGCGGCTTGCAAGATTTAACACGCAGCAAAGCAAACTCCCGACATTTATCGGAATGCCAATTCCATTCGCAGCCATGTGTCTCCTCATTTTATGCTTTTTGAATAATCCAGTTTCCGTGGCATTTGGTACATGCGTACTCGCTTATTTAATGGTGAGTAAAATTAAATTCCCTCATTTAAAAAAAGATATATCGGAAAGCTTGAAGTCCGAAAGATGGAATTAAAGAGAAAGGTAAGGAGCAGAACATGATTCGTATGGCATTAAGATCATTCAATATACAAATGTATTGTTTGCTAGGCGTGATGTTATTGGGGTGGCTTGTGACACCTTTTTCAGCACAGTTCGTAGGGATAAGCATTGGCCTTTTAGTAAGTATGTACTGCGCCTGGATTTTAGGAAGACGTATTGAAAAGTTCGGAGACAGCATCGTAAAAAAAGAAAAAGCACCGATGCTCGGAATGATGAACCGGTTCGCAGCCGCAATTCTCGGCGCGATTATTATGTATGAAATTGAACACCGTGAGTACATGTGGACATTTGCTGCTGGAATTATGGGTGGGTATTTCTTGATTATTATTAATTTGGGGTATTACAGTATGAGGGATGCGGAGGAATAAAGTAAAAACTAAGTTTAAGCATACTGTTGCCTAACAACGAATAGCGGATTAGTAATTAGAGTAAAAATAAAACCCAACTGAAAATTTAAGAAAAATTTTATATTTACCCCACTTTTTATTTTAAAAGTTTTTCCTATCCTATAAACAAGTTACATCAAGGAGGAGACTGAAAATGAAGAAGTGGGGATTTTGTATTTTTAATATATTCCCTATATTCGAAGACAAAGTAAAAGATTAAATATATGAACAAAGTACCGATTCTTAAACTATGTTCTAAATAATAGATGAAAATGTAAAGTTAGGGGATTCCACATGCATACAGGAGTTTTAATGAGTTATTTGTATACTTATTTTTTTACAATTATGTTTTGTATTTTATTTCAAATTGGATTTTATTTTAAAGCGAAACACAATATATCTATTCGGCATTTTCTATGGGTGTATGTTTTTCTATTCTACCTTTCGCTAGTGTATAAGGTGACGCAGATTGCGACTGTATGGGACATAAGTAGATATGAAACGTGGATTCGTGTAAATCAAATCAACTTGACTCTATTTGATACGGCAGGTAGTACTACGTATCTTTTGAACATTGTACTGTTTATGCCATTCGGTTTTTTACTACCGACTATTTGGCCTCAGTTTAGAAAAATGAAAAATACCGTATGTGCAGGATTCTTTTTTTCACTGGCAATTGAGTTAAATCAATTACTAAATAATAGAATTACAGATATTGATGATTTATTTACGAACACCCTCGGGGCGGTTATTGGGTATTTATTATATAGCGTTTTGTTTAAACTGATATTTAAAAGAAAGGAAAAAAAGCTGGATACGAACTCTTCTCTAGTTATAAAATACGAGGCTGTTTTTTGTTTAGTGTGTTCATTTGTAGGTGCGATGTTAATTTATTATCCAATTTTATTTGGAAGACCTGTCATCCTTCAGTGAGGTGATTACGAATTTTTTTAACGCTCGTACGATATTTCAATTTGCAAAAAGCCTTTAACTTGTTATAGTTAAAGGCTTTTATCATCATAATTTTTACTTACCAACTACTCACTCGAGCATCCGTCTTCAACCACTTTACCCAATCCAAATCCTCTACCTTAAGTAAACTGAGTGAAACACCTTTCATATCTAAAGAAGTGAGCAGTGTACCGACTTTTACGAACTTCACATGTAATCCTTCCAGCTCACACAAACGGCGAATGTCATTTGCGAAAATGTATTGTTCCATTAATGGATTGGCGCCGAGTCCATTAATGAGGATGGCGAAGTTGTCGCCTTTTCTCCAGCGATAAATACTTTTAAGTTTGTTCATTAGTTCAATCGCTAATATTTCAGAAGAGGATAGTGCTTCTTTACGGTAACCTTTTTCGCCGTGAATACCGACGCCGTAAAAGACTTCATCTTCGTTTAATGTGAATGAAGCTTGTCCTTTCACTGGATCGTTGGCAGGTGAAAGGGCGACTCCTAATGTGTGTAAGTTCTCGGTAGCAGAACGGCCGAGTGTTGTCAGTTCTTCTAAAGAATGACCTTCAAGAGCGGCCGCACCTAATATTTTTTGAACGAAAACAGTACCAGCGACGCCGCGTCTTCTTTTATTAAAAGAAGCATCATCTTCAATTGAAACGTCGTCATTTACGATGATGTGGTCAATTTGTCTTCCTTCTTCTTTTGCGATTTGTTCTGCCGCTAAAAAGTTAGCTACGTCATCTTTAAAGTTTTTTATGATGAATAGTATACTTTTTTCTTTTGGCATGAGGCGAGTTGCCGCCACAATTTGTTCCACTGTAGGCGGAGTGAAGATGCTCCCGTTTACGGCCGCCGTAAGCATTCCTTTTCCTACATAACCAATATCAGCAGGCTCGTGTCCGCTACCACCGCCGCTTATTATGACAACGTTTTGCTTCAGTTTTTCGATATCTTTTACATAAATGATGTTATTTGTTTCGTCATAATTTACTTTGTCGTTATGTTCAAAATAAAAGCCATGCAGCATATCTTGAACGATATTTTGTACATCATTCATAATCTTTTTCATTGCTTTTGCCACCCTTTAATTACTTTGCTGATTGCTCCAGTAATAGTAGTAATTGATTGTTTATCATATTTTTCATGAGAGAAGACATAATGGAAGGATCTACTTCGCACTTACTTTCAATCCAATCTTTTATCGTTCCAACGAAGCCGTGACTATAAAAGGAGGCAATTGTATTTTTTGTCTCATCAGAAAGGCTGAATCCACAGCTTACAGATAGTTCATCAATAATCTTCATATATAAGTTTTTCGTATGCTCAAATAAATAGTGATTAAACGAGTTTTGCTCAATGACTTTAAAAGCGTTTCGGTAAAATTTTTGATTTTCATAAAAGTAATCAAATAATAAATCGAAAATATTTTCCCATGTTTCATAGTCGAGAAAGTCGATAATGTTTTCTTTCGTTTCTTCTCTATAAATCCAGCTTAATAGTTCAAATTTATCTTTAAAATGATAATAAAAAGTTTGCCTACGCATTTGACAGTGTAACATAATATCGCTCACTGATATTTTATGAAATGACTCTGTTTCCATTAAATACTTCAATGAATTCGCGATTATCTTTTTAGAAATTATAGAAGAGGTCATCTCAATCATCCCTAGAATGTTAGTAATATGAAAATCCTACCCATAAATGAGAGCGGTGTCTTTAGACAGATTGTCCATTTTGTCCGTTTACTATAAAACGCTTTCATTTTAACATGGATAGTAAGAAGAAGATTTCAAATATATCACAATATATTAAAGGAATTGAGGGAGAATCACAATGAAAAAGATTATAAACAAACCAGAAACATTAGTAATGGAAATGTGCAACGGAATGGTTATGGCTCATCCAGAGCTTGAGCTTTTGAAAAAATATAAAGTCATTAAGAAGAAAGAAATGAACGAAAACAAAGTAACGTTAATTAGTGGCGGCGGTAGTGGTCATGAGCCGGCACATGCGGGATTAGTCGGAAAAGGAATGTTAGATGCGGCAGTGTGCGGAGATGTGTTTGCGTCACCTTCACAAATTCAGGTATACCAAGCGATTAAAGAGACAGCTAGTAAAAAAGGTACGTTATTAATTATTAAAAATTATAGCGGCGATATTATGAATTTCAAAAACGGAGCGCATTTAGCGACGGAAGATGGAATTGAAGTTGACTACGTAAAAGTGGACGATGATATTGCGGTAGAAGATAGTCTATATACAGTAGGGCGCCGCGGCGTTGCGGGCGTTATTTTAGTTCATAAAATTGCTGGTGCAGCAGCGGAAGCAGGTATGGATTTAGGAGCGGTGAAAGCTGTAGCAGAAAAAGCAGCGGCTAACGTGCGCACAATCGGTTTAGCGTTAACGTCTTGTACAGTTCCAGCGAGCGGATCACCTACTTTCACACTTGCGGAAGATGAAATGGAATACGGCGTAGGTATTCACGGCGAACCAGGAATTAAACGTGAAAAAATGTTGTCAGCAGATGAATTAGCGAACCGTATGACAAATGATTTAATGAAAGATTTAGGAGTAAAAGACGGCGAGGAAATCGCACTGCTAGTTAACGGTTTTGGCGGAACACCACTGCAAGAGCTTTACTTATTTAACAACGCAGTGACGAGAGAACTAGCTGCTAGAAACATTAAAATTAATAGAGTATTCGTCGGTAACTATATGACGAGTATTGATATGGCAGGTATGTCTTTAACAGTGATGAAGCTAGATGACGATCTGAAAACGTTATTATCAAAAGAGTGTAATACACCTGCGTTTAAAGTAGATGGGCCAGTTGAAAGTGTTGAGTATGTAAATGTACTTGAAGAGGCAGAAGAGAAGGAAGTTTCCTTTGAACTAGAAACGGCGGAAGAGCACGCTGTGATTAAAGAGAATGTTATCACATTAAACAACATGATTTATCTCGTTGATAAAATGAGCGATATTATTATTAAAAATGAAGTACCGTTCTGTGAGCTAGACACGCATGCTGGTGATGGAGACTTCGGAATGAGTGTAGCAAAAGGATTTAAGCAATTAAAACGTGAGTGGCATTCGATTGTAGAACAAGAAAACGTAACGATCGGATCATTCCTTGACGGTTGTTCCATGATTATTATGGAACATTGCGGCGGCGCATCTGGTCCAATTTGGGGCGGTGCATTCCGCGCAGCTAGTAAAGCAGCAGGCGAAAAACGTGAGCTAACAGTGAAAGAATTCGCTGAAATGTTGCAAGCAGCACTGCAAGGCATACAATCGATCGGTGAAAGATCATTCGGCAGAGGAGCGGTAGTTGGTGATAAAACGCTTGTTGACGCACTTGCTCCATGTGTAGACTCTTGGTTAGCTAGCGCTTCAAGCGAAGAAGACATGAAAACTGCCTTTGAAAAAGGAGCAGAAGCAGCGCTTAAAGGAGCAGAGTACACAAAAGAAATCGTAGCTCGCATGGGCCGCGCTGGTACAGTTGGCGAAAGAAGTTTAGGATATCCAGATGCAGGTGCACATGCGCTTGGAGTTATCTTTACGGAGATTGCGGGTAGTTTGAAATAGGAATGAGAAAGTCCCTTTGCCTTAAGGTGAAGGGGCTTTTATATAGTTGGTAGAAGACTATTTTCGGGCTCTCTGTAAAATATGAATTTGTTACTATTTTTGATAAAATTTTATTTCAAAAATACAACTAATATTTCTCAACATTAATATATTGAAAATAGTTAGAATATTTAAGATAATCGTTTGTGAAGAAATAAATTATAAAAAAAGGGGGAATTTATTTTGTTACGTCGCTTATCTATTTGTACTTTATTAACAGCTTTTATGTTTACTTTATTTACATTTAACGGCTCTGCTTTCGCGGCTACGAATACTACTGAAAATGAAACAGTAGTAGCAGCTTGTGCAAAGGGAGGTACGGTAGGTACATATGGTGCAAAGATGCGCAGTGGTTACACTGTGGGATCACCTGTCTTACATACATTTACTAGTGGTCAGAAAATTACTGGAACATGGGTAACAGGTGAGTATGTTCAAGGGCATTATAGTAATTCTAAACAGTGGTTAAAAGTTACTTATAAAGGGATGACAGGTTATGTATCCCACACAACATTATATAACGTTTGCTCATAAAACTATGTAATATAATAGCTTTTGAGATATTGAACTAATCCCTTATAGGGATTAGTTTTTTTTATCTCCTTGAAAAATATCCATATTTAACTAAGTTAGTGTATAGATAACCATTTTTTCTAAGGATTTATTGGATTAATAGTTTTAATATTAGTTGTTAATTAGTATGGAGAAATTTATCATGCAAGAAGATTGAGAAATCAAGAATTATAAAAAATTATAGTATCTTCGATTTATATGTTTATTTTTTATATAGAAACGAATAAGGAACAGAAAAAGTTATAAGTCTAAAGAGTTGAAATGGTGAAAATGTATTGAGAAATTTTTTTGAGTAGAAGTATTCTGAAAATTAAATGTTTTCTAGGTTTATTTTTGTTATTATATTAGTAATCTATAGACAAAGGAGAAGGGGCTATATGAGTGTACACGTAATAAAAAAGGAAGAAATCACTTTACTTTTACATGATTGGTATCGAGAAATTCGTTCACAGAATTTCGTTAAGGCAAAGGAATTAAAACAAAGTATTGATACAAAAATTAATAGTATGGAAGAAAATCAAAAGAATACAGAGTTTTATTCACTTTTAGATTTTAGATTTAAAATGTTAAGTGCAGAGTTTTATCCCCATCAATCTGACATATCTAAGAATGATCTAAGAAAAATGAAGTTAGATGAAGCGCCATCAGATGAATCTTTATTATATTATTACCATTTCTTTAAGGCTTCTCATGCTACGGTAAACGGTGATTTTAAAGTGGCTGAAAAGCATTATGGAATAGCAGAATCTTTGTTGGAAAATATTCAGGATCCAATCGAAAAAGCAGAATTTAACTTTAAGCTATCTAGCTACTATTATCATGTTTGCCAGCCTATTTTAGTTATTCAATATGCAACTAGAGCAAGAAATATATTTGAAGGGCTGTACGGGTATAGTAGGAAGGTCGCGGCATGTGACAATGTTCTTGGGTTAGCATGTGTAAAGCTAAATGAATTTGAACAGGCAGAAGTTTATTTTATGTCGTCTCTGGATATTTTGAAAAAGCAGAATGAAGAAGAGCTGATGTTACGAGTTCGACATAGCTTAGGGGTTATGTATGCAGAGCAAAACCTGTCTGATTTAGCGCTTCGTTATTTATCAGAAGTATCACAAAAAATCCCGAATCACTTTAGAGCGATTTTTTTGGAAGCTAGAGAGAATTTAAAGTTAGGAAAAACAAAGCTTGCAGCCTCTTTAATTGAAAAAGGATTAGTAATCTGTAATGAACTAGAACAAAAAGAATATGAACATCATTTTACCATTCTAAAGGGAATGAATGAGAATGTTTCTGCTGAAGAATTAGAGTTAGCTATTTCTAAAGGAATTTCTTTCTTTAATGAAGTAGGTTTATGGCAATATGTCCAGGAATACGCTGAAAAATTAGCGGTTAAATATCATAAAGAAGGAAATTCAATGAAATCTAGTGAATACTTTTATTTAGGCTATAAAGAAAAAGAAAAAGGTTTTCAGAAAGGGGCTTTAAAATGAAAAGAATGATAAGTAGTTCAATTGGATTTGTAATTACGCTCGTACTATTGAATGGAGTAAATGTTTCAACAGACCAAACAAAGGTTAATACAACAAGCGTTATACAATATACACACGGAGAGCCGTGGGGCTGATAAAATATTGAAGTATAAAGAGCTATTAGATCAAGGGCTTATTACTGAAGAAGAGTTTTAAGTGAAAAAAGTAATTATTAGGTATAGAGATGAAACGCTCAAATGAGCGTTTTTTTATTTTTTAATCAGATAATTTATTTTCATATATATCCCGGTAAATGTTATTCCTTGCCCTAAAAGAGAAGACATCCAAAGGTGCCCTTCTCTGACAAGAACCCTCGTAGTTTTAATAATATATATTGGAATCGCATCCAAATGATATTTTACTAAGTTGAGGTTACATCACCATCAAGCTAAGAAAATACAACTCCCCCGTAACGAAAATTTTATGCATCGTTGACTATCGGCAATGAGACGCTATGTCTACTAATTTTGTATAGAGCAAGCATGTAAAAACTAAAAACTATTACTAAATCGAATCCTGTTCTTTATTAATAATTTTTTTGATTTTATTTCCATATAAAAATTTCTTTGGATTTATAACTATAAGTAAAATTGCAACTATTAAATAAAAAATTGCAGTATACATAATTAATTCAATTAATTGTCCATTTATTATGCCAATAAATAAATTAAAGAAAAAGTGGATGATGATTGGAACAATTAAATTTTGATTTAAATTATAAAATGTTGTCATGATAATTGTAGTAGATATAATTGCAATCATAAAAAATAAAATATATTTAATTAAATTACTGCCTGTAAAACCTGTAGTAAACCATATAGGTAGATGCCACATTCCCCACCAAAAACCAATAATGATTGAAGATTTTAATGGCGAGTATTTTTTCTGGAGCTCCATTAATGCAAAACCCCGCCACCCTAATTCTTCTCCTAGTGGTCCAGATACAATAGTTTTAACAACATAATAAAGTAACACGCCCCATGTAGTTCTATTAAAAATAGAGTCTGCTTCACTATTAGTCGAAATGAGAAACAGCATTGTCAAAAATATAATTATTTGAATCATACTGACAGTAAGAACGCTAGAGTAGTTAAGTTTATTTTTAAATCTATCTTTTACGAATTGAATAAAACTTTGTCCAGGATAAATTCTTTTAAATAGAAACATAAAAGCAAAAGTGGAAGACCAAGCTGATATGCAGAGCATTACATCAAAAATCCAAGTTGGAAAATGTAATAACTTTGTAATTCCTACAAGCAGAAAAAGTGGCCAAAAAATAATGTTGGTTAGTAATATAAAACTTACCACCGGCTTTTTCAGTCTTTTATCTTCAGTCATATACAATTCCACCTTAAGTTAAATTTTTAACATGCAATAATGTACCTATTCAGCGCGTTGAGATGATGCACCGAGTATTCTTTCTATGAAATTTTCTTCTGTTACATCTATTAATTTTAGATTCATCTTTTCCCCTCTTTCCACTTTTTACATTATCTATTCTAATTCTTCATCGTATTTCTCATTCCTTTATCTTCTTAATCGATAACTCATTAGTAGTCCACATACTAACTGCATGAATTAAGAGGTTTGGTGTACTACTTCTTGGAAGTTGATCATGTAGCGCTCTATTTCGTAATTTACTATGTTTTCCAAAGAAAATAATGAAAGGAAAGGCGATGAATACATTTGCAAAATGACAAAATTGTAAGAATACAAGAATGTTTGTAAGAAAGTTCGATGTTTTCCTTTTTCTTTTTTTATTATAGTGAAAAAGAAGAAAGAAATATTCTCTTATGTAGGAAAGGAAGATAATAATGATTGATCTATTAAATAAATGGATGTTAGAAAGTACAGGAAATTTCAATATCGTTGTAGGACTTACAGCACTTCTATTTTTAGGTTCAGTAATTGCACTTATTATTATTTACAAAAAAATTGGTAAACCAGATGAAAGAACAAATCCTATTTATTTTAAAATTATTTCTTGTATGTTTACTACTCAAATTCTAATGAATTGCATATTTATTTCTTTAGTTGGTAAAGATATCGAGAATTTCCGTCAAATCTTTATATTATTTGAAGCCTTTGTATTCTTTATTGGAGCTATTTATTCGTTTAAATTATATAGGCAGGAATACAAATAGTTCACTTATAAGAAACAATAAAAAATGTAAAATTTTCCTTTTTAGTTTACTGTATATTCTATACATATGAGGTTAATATAACGTCTCATTATCGGTAGCAAGAAAAAGGCGAATTCCAAATTTCAAAAGGAATTCGCCTTTTTCTTTTTCTATAACCCTATCCATCTCTTTATACATTCCTATCATGGCGGTACCCCATTTATAGGTTATGAGAAAGGGTATTTTTTGCACTATTATCTATTCTTGGATATTATTAATAATATCTATATGAACTTATGTTTTTATTAAAAAAGTTTGGCGGTGTGTAAAATGATGAAAGGGATTAAAAATATTGAAACGAAAGAACCGATAAACATGTTTCTATTTATTCCCTGTAGTACTCTTTTGTTTGATAATATTTATCAACATTTTATTCTTGGAAAGGATTTTACACTAGAGAAGCTTTTATTTGAACTCGTATTTTTATTTATTTTCATTTCATTTTTTTTATGTAATAAGTGTTTACAAAAAATGAATAAACAAATGTTTACAAAATATATTTTTCTTGGTGTTAGTATTATTTATCTTTTGGCATATGATCTTATGTTTATACGTGATCCAGGTTCGTCTTTACATATCCCATATTTAGAGTGCTTCCTAGTAATTTCTGCACCTTTATTTTTAAGTATTCATTATCTTCTAACGGTATCTATTTGTATGGTATGTAGATTTTTAATTGCTATTTATTATTTTGAAATTAATTATCCAATATCATTAATATTATTGTTTCTAATCATTTTTGTTACGTCATTTTTTGTATTTCTTTCATTAAAATTTTTAGTACAAAAAATTAAAGCATCCTATGAAAAACAAATGAAAGAAACAGCTTTATCGATAATGAGGATAATGGAATTAAAGGATCAATATACGAAAGGACATAGTGAACGTGTAGCCAATTATGCTACTCTTCTTGCTAAAGAAACAAATGAATATAATGATGAATCTTTAAAACAATTTCATTTTATTTGTTTATTACATGATATAGGGAAAATAGGTATTCCGGATGAAGTTTTAAAGAAAGCATCTTCTCTTACAGAAGAAGAATATAATCTTATTAAGACACACCCACAATTAGGATTAGAAGTTTTTAAAAATATATCTTTAATAAAAGGTAGCGAAGATATAATTCTTTCTCATCATGAAAGATGGGATGGAAAGGGCTATCCTCAAAAACTAAAAGGAAATCAAATACCATTATGCGCAAGAATTGTTGCAATAGCAGATGCTTTTGATGCGATGACTTCTTCAAGAGCTTATCGTTCGGCTCTATCTCCTGAAGAAGCGTATAGACGTATTATAGAAGGATCTGGTACACAATTTGATCCTTCCATGGTAGAGATTTTCAAAAAGGTATTTCCTTTGTGGGAAAAAATGGTCCCCAATTCTTTTCGTTAAAAACACATGTCTGAAATCGATTCTTATTTCAGGTATGATGAATACGAAAAATGAAAAAACAAATTCAATCGTGATAAAAATTTGGAACGAGATAATGAATAAGGCATATAAAGAAGAGGTACCCATATAGGTACCTTTTCTAATAGTTTTTTAGCAGAAACAACTGCATCCGATAATGATTAATAGAATAAATAATACAACTAATAAAGCAAATCCTCCAGCGAAAGCAAAGAAGTTAGGTGGGGGATCAACTGTCCATAAAAGTCCGATTGGTTCAACTAATAATCAGTGGAGGATAAAGAACCCCCCGCTGATTAAAGTTTCACTTTATTATGCACTGTTACATACTTCTCTAAATTCCTCTATTTTTCATTTGATAAAATAAAATCCTAATATTACCAAAAATTAAATAAATATTTCTACATATTCAAGATATTTACATAAATTACAAAAGTGATACATTTAAGTTGTTAGCTATAAAAACTATTAAAGGGGGATTTATTATGTTTAAGAAATTAGTAGTAGGGCTATTGGCAACTGGTATTGCATTAACAGGAGGAATTGGAGCGGCTTCAGCTGATACGCAAAAAGCTGTGAGTTCTCCAAAGCAAGCAGCATGCTCAATTCCTTATGAGTATTCTAATGGTAAATTTAAAAGAACTCTTTATTACTCAAATGGAGTATATGCTAATAGTTTTAATGAAAATGTTTGTGGCGGGACGATTACATGGTATTTAAAGCATGTTCAAAATGGAGTTGCTTTTTACGAAGGTAATTTAAAATAGTAGATTTTTTGAACCTCATGTATTGAGGTTCTTTTATTTTTGATTTTTAAACTGATTCTCTATAAAAAAGCTAGGATTTCTCTTAGCAAAAGAGTTATATGTCATACAGAAAGACAATTGTATGCAAACTGGATATTTTCAATTTTATTATATAACGTTTATTGAGGGAATAATTGAATTATAGCAATCTTTACGTAAGCTTTATGTGATATTAAAGTTTTTGGGAGAGGTTGAAGTAGAATTTTGTACAAATAAGTAGGAAGTATGGAGATAATATTATAAATAAAGGGCTCAATTCTCAAAAGGGAGAGAGTTGAGCCTGAAGAGGTAATTACTAAGCTCTCGGGTTGATGAAAACTAGTAATTAAATAAAATCGCCCTAGGTTTAAGGGGTCTAGGGTTTCACGTTTTGGTATATCTCACACGACATTATAAAAAGAATAGAACGTACTGAAGATAACACATGAATGTTTCATAAATGTATCAAAAAAATGAACAAATTGTGTTTGAAATAAAAAAGGTCCTTACTATTATGTAAGAACTTCATAAACAAAGAAAAAAGTCGTATGTGCCTCTATATTAGAATCGAAATAACATTTTTAATATTCAATTATATATAGTTTTCTATATAACTTAACGTGATGAAGTTAAATAAAAATGTTATTTTAATATAAAACGAAATTGAAAGTTAGCAAGCAATACTTAAATAAGTAAAAGCGGCAAATCCATAAACTAATAAGCTACTAGTAGCAAGGAATTTTATAATTTCATTTGTAGAAATAATAGTTAAACATATTGCTATAGATGCACCTATAAAGAATTGGTACTTCGTATGTATATTTGTAAGATTAATTATTACAAGTACAGTTAAGAAAAGTGAAATGAAGTTAAAATATCTTTTCATTGTCATATTTCCTTTCAGTGTTTGATCTGTATCTATTATACCGGATTGTACCAGTAATAACATACTTTGTAATGAAGCTTAATAAAAATCTCATTTTTCATAAATAAAAAGGCGGTTGTTTCCGCAACCACCTTTCAGCAAAATAAAGCACTTTTTCAGAAATAAAATATGGATAATTCCTGAAAATGTTATAGGATATAATCCCATTTTTATAATTCAAGTGACGAGCTTAATTTATAAGAAAGGAATGAATACATTATATGAAAGCTTGTCTAACAAGGTGACAAATAAAAGAGCAGCTAGCAAGTGCTAACTGCTCAATACAAGGAGATACAGAGAAAACTAAATGAGTTTTGGCATACAGCCTATCAACATTATGGACATAATATTGAGTTTTATTCGAAGGAATTCATATTTTATAAATTAGATTACGATAGTCGATATTCTCCATATTGACCAGAAAAGAACCAAGAATTCTAGTGAAATTCCAAGTGTTCTTTTCCTAGTTTTTTGAAATTCTTTTATTAAATAGCCAATAGCACTAATTGCTATAAGAATGAAAAGAATAAGTTCTAGTGTAACTGGCATTTGATCCGCTCCTAATATGTTTATTTGTTATATAAAGATTATAGGATATTTTTGTGGTTAGTAGTGAAAAATTTAGTAAAACTATCTCTATATGAAAAAAGATTCTGCTGTCTCCAACAGAACCTTTTCTAAAATGGCAAAGAGTAACTCTTACCTTACTCTTTGTTTATATACTACAGGAGTGTTAATGAAAATCCAAGGTTTCTTATATTGAGAAATAAAGAAGAGTTATTTTAAAGAATTTGATCATTGTTATAAATAAAGGAGCAGTTAGCAAAAACTAACTGCTCATCTCCAAGGGGAAACCAAGAACAAACAGCTATTATAGACGATTTAAAAAATCATACTATTGGTTTAGGATTAGTAAGGAAATACATTGCTCTCCAGAAATTAGAAAAGGCTGTAGCTTGTATAATGAAATAAGTGGTGATATGGCACGAAAGCAAACGCGAGAGTCTCTTAGTATTGTACTAGATAAAACGATAAATACGTTTATAAAAATGAGGAATAAAAGAAAGGACCCCCTGGAGTTCGGGTCCTTTTAGAAGTGATGATGTTTTCTCGGCTTGGGAAACTGAGAAAATACAAAAATATAATACATTGAGATTTAGAGAATTTCAATACTAAATTAGAGATTATCATGAGGGAGTTATAACGAGTTACTATTTATATATCCACAAATAAAACAACATAATATCACCATGAATCCCTATAACAATATGAATTTTTGTATATTTCAAAACCTAATATATCCTTCAAAAAATTTTAATAGTATAATATGTTTTGTCATATTCTTTTAGATTTTTCGACAAAAAATAACATAAATAGAAAAGATATTGGGAGAAGGAATTATGTACACAAAACTACTAAAATCAATTACATCATTATCACTTATTGGTGGTGCTTTACTATATACAAATGGTAGTGATGTAAGAGCAGCTGAGGCAAGTATTTTTTCTGATGTGCCTACGTCGCATTGGTCGTATCCGGCGATTAAAGATTTATCGAGTAAAAATATTATTTCTGGTTATGGAAATGGGAAGTTTGGTTTCGGTGATGTTGCGACGAGAGAGCAAGTTGCAGCTTTAATTTATCGTGCGTTGTTACCGAATAAGCAAGGTGGTACGTTTAGTAATGATGGTGCTCGTTACGTATTACAAGATGGATCTACTTTAAACAATCCGTATCGAGATATTCGCTCAGGATCCACATTGTTTCCAGAAGAGGTTTTAACGTTAACGAAATTAGGGATTTTTAACGGGGATGGAAACGGAGGTTTTAGACCGAAAGATTCTGTTAGCCGTGCAGAAATGGCGCAAATTATTAAAAATGCTTTTCAAGTTTCGGCTAAGCAAAAGCATACATTTAATGATGTTCCGAATGGTTTTTGGGCAGAAGGGGCGATTAGTGCGGTGCAGTCAAACGGGATTGCATCTGGTACAGGCGAAGGGAAATTTGAACCTGCTAAAACGGTAACGCGTGAACAATATGCACAGTTTTTATATAATGCTTTGCAGTATAAAAAGCCTGCGGTTGCGGTGCAAAATACAGGAGATGCAGCACTATTAGCAGCATTTAAAGATGAAGTGCAAAAGCGTATTAATGCGTACGAAACGAATATTACACTTCCATATAAAACGACAAATAGTAATACAAAAGAAGTGATGAATACACTTTTTAACGCTTATAAAGAAGTGGCAAGTAAAAATGAGTATACAAATAATAATAGATCGAATGTTTCATATGGACTTTCTGGATCACCTGGAAATTATACGTTTACACTAAAAATTACATATCGTGAAACGAAAGAACAAACAGAATATGTAATGAAGCAAGCGAAGGCAATTGTTTCTTCTATTACACAAGTTGGGATGGATGATCACGAAAAAGTGAAAGCGATTCATGATTATGTCGTAAAACATGTTTCTTATGATACGTCTTATAAAGCTTACACAGCATATGAAGCACTCGTAAATCGTTCTGCGGTTTGCCAAGGTTACGCACTATTAACTTATCAATTATTAAAAGAAGCAGGAATTGAGAATCATTTTGTAGTAGGAACTGGAGACGGTCAGCCTCATGCTTGGAACTTAGTGAAAATCGAAAACAAATGGTATCACCTTGATACAACATTCGATGATCCTCTGCCAGATGAACAAGGCCGCGTAACATATTCTTATTTCAACTTATCAGATGAGCAAATCGCAAGAAATCATGAGTGGAACCGCGGGGACTATCCGCAAGCTACAACAAATTATTATAGTACATTAACAAATAAAATTGCTGCAGGTGGTACGAAAATCCCTGCCTATCAGCAAATATTAAAAGATACAAAGTTAAACTATTTAGGAAATGAATACATCGCAAATAACTATAACGAATTAAAAAATAAAATGCAGCAACGTTATAACGAAAAGTCACCAAAGATCGAAATCCTTTATAAACAATCAATGGATGGCGCATTGCAAGATGTGAAAAAAGCAATTGGGGAAATCGGTTATCCGCAAGGGGCGAACCGTGTTTCTTATAAAGCGGAGCCGTATAATGCGAAAGAAGGATATTCTTTAGTGACGATTACGTTTATGTATTGAAATTAACCTAGATCCATAAAAGGGATCTAGGTTGTTTTTTTATTCCTGTATTTAATATATACAGTATAAATTGTATTGATATGTTACACCGTTCAAGAAAATCTGCTGTATAGAGCATGTCCCATGCTCATCAACTTAAAATTTAGAATTACCTCAAAACGAAAAAATGAACTTGTTTATTACAAGTTTAGATAAGAGAGCAGTTCGCTCTCTTTTTTATTTATCTTCGACACGATATGACAATATCTGGATGACTTGTTTGCTACCATGAAGTGAGAAATCTTACATTTTAAAAAGGGATACATTATGGCTACTCAAAAACACACTAAAATTGATGAACGCTTTGGCGTTATTAAATATCCGATCACAATCAATGAAATGGTTGAAATATCTAAAGAAATACCAAAAACTGATCGCAAATATTATCAATATGCTTTCGATGCTTTAAGGAAGGTTATGAGAGCTAAAGAAAATATCCATTACTTTGAAGTTGCGGATCCGAAGCTAACAAAAACTGGTTTCATTGTTGTCGGGGAATATAATTTATACCTAGTAATGATGAAAGGTGGCTTATTTGGTGGCGCTGAAGCTGAAGTTGTGAAATATAAAGATATCAAAATGGTTGATTTTGATATTATACAAGGGCCATTTGGGATTTCTCTTATGAATACAGGAATTATATATCTTGAAATGAAGAAAATGTTTGGAACAAAGAAGCGTACAATCCGTAATATTCCTGATTACAATGTTGATGGGGTATTAAAAGCGGTTCGTAACAAATTGAAGTAACTAATACATAATGGAGGAATCATACATGAAACGAAAATTACTTACCGCATTAACTTGTAGTGCCTTACTTATGGGAATGGCTGCTTGTAGTTCAAATGAAAAAAACACAACGGAATCAAAACCCTCTGAACCAAAGTACAAAAAAGAAGAGATGAAACCTAAAGAGAAAATAGCATTTAAAGATATGACTACAGATCAATATCTACAAAACTACAATAAAATTAAAGACGAGTTAGCTGGTCAAGGTATTCAAATACTACCTTTCAGTCTTGAGGTTGAAGAAAGCACTAAAACTTATCGTTTTTATTACACAAAAGCCGAAGATACTACATCAGAAGCAAAATGGGTTAGTGTGAACCTGAGAAGAGATGGTAAGACAATTGACAGCATGTTATATAATGGTGCGCCTGACATTAATACTGTTAAAGCCATGATAAAAGCTACTGGATTAACATGGTCAGATAAACTAGATAAAATGGTTGAAGGAAAAGAATCAAATAAAGATAGCGAAAATATGGTAGTTGATGGTGTAAGGATATCTATTTTCGGAAGTCCTACAGATATCAATGTTTCAATTGATGCACCACCAAGTATTTAAAATCATGAAAGTTGGTGAAAGATTTGTCTCTTTTTTGTTATGAATGTGGAGAAATAATCGGGGATATCAATCTCGAACAAATGTTGAATATTTCAAATTATGAAATTGAATGTAATTTTTGTGAATCCAGAAAAAGATTCAAGGATTGCTATTATCCTCATTTTTCAGTAAAGGATTTTATAAAGACCATAGACAAAATGTATGAACAAAACAAAAAAAATTTAACTGGAGAAATAAAATCAGCTTATAAAATATTTGATGAAATTAAAGATACTAATGACAACTTTACTTTAGAGGAATATACAAAAATTTATCATGCACTAGACAGTCTACTTGAAGATGAAGTGAAATATAGTATTGATATTAAATCTAATGTTTATGACAATTTAGAAGATGTATTAGTTCAAATGTATCCAACCGATTTAGCGATAAGTATCGTGGCTTCACTCCATGTTATAAATGCACCCCTTAGGAAACCAATTGTAATTTTGATAGCTTCTACAATGGAACTAATGTTTAATATTTACTATAAAGATGCACTTAGAATTGGAAAAATAAAAGAACATAGCAATCCATTTGTATCGCTCCATAAAAAAATTCAATATTTAAATGAAAATAGAACCAAAAGTCTAAAACAACATATAGAGCAGTATGACAAAGATTTTTACGATTTATGGGACGACTTACGAAAAATTAGGAATAAAGTTATTCATAGTAATTCATTATATATTTCGAACAAAATGATAGAAGATTATATGACCTTATTAAAAATATCTGTTACCGTATTTTTAAATATAACATCCGAACTTTATAGAGAATACTACAAAAGTAATAACCCAAACATAGTAAAAAAATAAATTCTTAACTATGAGGATTTAGAAAGAAAATGAAATGTAGGTTTGAACCATATTTCTCAATAAACAAAAACAACTTAACATGGTAAAATAATAGTTGGATGGGAGTCCAATACATATTATTAAAATTAAGATGGTTCAAGTCGGAGGAAGGCACCTTAGGGTGTCTTTTCTTTATTTTGCTAATGAATAGATTGTCCTCTTCTATATAACTCTTTAAAATATAAAATGTGCCATCTTTGCCCTTCCCTTATGAAGGGAGGGACAGGCATGAAAAAACGTAAAAAAAAGGCGACCAAAAAGACACAATCCCAGTCTTTCGTAAGTAATCTAGCATCGTGGACGACAGTAATGAGAAATATTCATTACTTTTTCACGCAAAGCCAGTTTGTAAAACATATAATTCAATTCATCAAAGAACAAATTGGAATGTAAAAAAGTGCTGCTATGATTAGCAACACTCAACTCAAAACTAAAGTAGATGGAACACTGAGCTGAAAGTACTGACCATACTTTCTTCGCACAAGACCAAAGTGATTTAGAAGCGGCAAAGGTGTCAGTGTTCTATCTTCTACTAAGATTATATTTTATTTTGTCCATAATAGACCTATATATACGTTAATAAAAAAGAAATACCCCAGCGACCAACCGGGGTATTTCATGACCGATAGGAATGAAAAAACTTGGCGACCAAACCTAGCTTTTGTGTTATTCCCATAAAATTTAAAAACTAAGCAACATCTTGTTGCACTTTTATTTTATCATTATCTTTCTCTTATTGTAATACATTAGATTATTTTTTAGATAAGAGTCCAATACATATTATTAAAATTAAGATGGTTCAAGTCGGAGGAAGGCACTTTAGGGTGTCTTTTCTTTTTTCTAAAAGAGAGTTTTGCTTTCAAGAAGATACATTTTTAATGGATTACTGCCATGCGTATATAGATAAAGTCCATCAAAACATATATGTTCATGAATATGTAAAATTACATAAAATTTCCGAGAAAAAGAGAGTATACTTTCTTATTGTGTAATAAAGATAAAGCCCGCCTACGGAAATAGGCGAGCTTTTTTAACATATAAAGAAAAGCAACTTTTAAGGTGCCTTCCTTCGAGTTGAAACATTTTACTAGGTTAAGTTTTGTGATGATTATTTCTTTTCATTTAAATGAACTAGAGTAGTACATCACTTTATTTTTAAGCATCCTTCTCAACAAATATGAATATTTTCATTATCCTTTTCACTACAAAGGGTAGTAATTTAGAAGCTAAAAATGCAAGTACGAAAGCAATTGCCCATGTTTTTATCCATGATTTGAGAAATAAAGCTGTATACCCAACATTCATTGAAACCATGACGAAAGAGATAATACTAGATATACCTAAAATCATAAAGAGATTAAAAATTATCGGTTCAAATTTTTTATTGATTTTCAAAATTAACACCTATTTTCTATATATACTTTGCTGTCCGATTTCACCAACATCTAATCTTACAGTTTGAAATCTATGTTGTCCAGCTTGTTGTACTTTTCTGCAATAGCAATTATTGAGATGTTAACTAGTTTGTCTGGGATGGGAACTCATGATATTGCTATCAAGCTAAGGTTGTATAAATGAACACTTTATCTTTTTTATAGCATCGAAGTTCATTTTGGGGGCGAATGTAATATTACATCATTAAAGTAATAGTTGCACTTGAATCTCTGCATATCGCATGTCTTTTCCAATAGTTTTTTAGCAGAAGCAAGCAGCTCCAACGATGATTAATAAAATAAACAATACAACTAATAAAGCAAATCCTCCCGCGAAGCCATAACTATCACCAAAGCCGAGAACAGTTCCTCCTTTAAATAGGAGGGGGAAAATAAAGGATCAATTATGTGTGTTAACGGATTCCATTTACTTTATGTATTTATGAATGGAGCAGGTTCTTTTCAAAATAGATTTATTCTTTGAAGGAGTGCAAGGACAAAATAGGAGAATCTATATTATTTATTAATAGGGAATAAGTGGGAAATAAAATTTCCAAAAACACAGATAGAAATCCGCTTTTATACCTTTCATTAAAATAATACTAGCATTATATATTGTAAGGAATACTTATCCTTAATTGTAAATGAAAGGGGGGATTAGTATGAGTTATGGCTATAATCATCCTCCTGAAAAACATCATAAACACCACAATGAAACTTTGTCAACGGGTGTATTACGTAGACATTCCGCTACGTTGTTTCTTACTGTGGAAGCTATGAATGTTGATCCAGATGATACTCATACAGTAACTGTTGAAATGTTTGATTGGTCATCGGGTTCGCCGGTATTGTTACCATTAGTAGACCCTTCAACACAAACATTGGCACCTAATCGACGTGTTACTTTTCGTTCAGCAGCTCTTTCTTCAGGTGTTTTTGCTTATGAAGTAAGAATCATTCGTTCGAAAGATAGAGATGTTGTTACGAATGTTTTTGGTCTTAGTGCAATAGTATTTAACCCACAAGAAGGAAATAATGTTTTACAACATGATTTAGCAAAATTAGATCTTAAATAGCTTTTATAAAAGTTTATTTATTGGACAAGATTAAAAAAGAGTAGGATTACATCCTACTCTTTTTTAACATCAATTATATTAAAATTTTAAAAGAAATCCTTCATCATTTTCACATCTTTAATATTCACTGTTACACCTTCAACCTTATCCTTCTTCTCATCTTTAGCAATCGTAATTTTCTCATTATTATCAACCCAAACAAGAAATTCTTCTTTTGTGTCATCTTTATATGTAACGGTAATAGTAGAATGTGCCGATTCTCGCTTTTTTTGATCTAAAGTGATTGTTTTAGGCGTGCCTTTTTGAACTGCGGAAACGATAGATTGTATCATTTCTTCGTTGTCTGTTTGAGATTTAGAAGTAGTATTATTGGTTGTCTGAAGTATTTCGATATCTGTAATGTTTGCGGAGTTTAATTGAAAGGCATTTTGTTTCTGTTCTTGCTTAGCTTGTGAAGCTTTATCTGTAGCTGAGGTGCTTGTGCAGCCTATTAAAGTGAAAGATAGAGCGGTTAGAGCGCATATATAAGTGATTTTTTTCATTATATCCCCTCCTTGGTTTAATTATAACAATTTTCTGTTAATTTAGGTAGTTATTGTAAGGGGATTTATTCTACTAGTTTTAGGATAGAGAAAGTTCAAGAGGAGGTTAACCGTAAATAATAACCATCAGGGTCTACAATACGAAAATCTTTCATTCCCCAAGATTGCATTTTAAGGTTAGATTCCACTGGATAATTTTTTTCTAATACATGTTGGTATATTTGTTCAATATTATCAAAAACCATGATAACTTCAACACCTTTACCTTTTGGCTTAAGTCCACCTGTTTTTAAATAATGATTTTCATTGAGAATATAATCAGGGGTTAATAATAAAGAAAAATCCCCTAGTTTAATCATTGCACTAGTTGCATTCTTTTTTGAGAATACAAGGGTAAGGATTTCCTCATAAAAACGAATAGATCTTTGCAAATCTTCTACAAATAACTCTAGACGAAAGTGCATATGTACTCTCCTTTTCATTTTTTTTTTCAAATTTTATGTTTAACATTTCGAAAATAGGTGTACTACATATAATATAACAAATAATTCATTTTAAAGGAGGAAGTTAAAGATGGAAACGAAGTATAGGAAACCTTTTGTATATGAATTTATTACGGAGAAAGAGGTCATGAATGCGGCGAATGATCTAGTGAAGAAAGGAATAGACCAAAAAGATATTTACGTATTAACACACGAGAAAGAAAGGACAGATAGAATCGCAGACAATGCAGACGTGAATACAATTGGTATACAAGAGGAGGGACTTGGGACAAGTATTATTAACGTCTTTCAAAAAACGGGAGATCAGTTAAGAAATAAGATGCAGGAGTTAGGGCTTAATGAGGAAGAAGCGAACTTCTACGAAGAAAAGCTAGATGAAGGCAAAATCTTGTTATTCGTTAAAGATTTAGAGAGAGTCGGTGAATGGTTACAAGAAAGAAGATGCATGTATTCTATTTAAATTTGTATCCTGTAAATCTATAAATCTATTACGAAAAGGAGATGGGAAATATGAGTGAGAACGGACTAAAAGAACAAATTACGGGTAAAGTGGAAAAGACAAAGGGACAAGTAAAAGAAGGAATTGGTGAGGTTACAGAAGATAGAAAGTTGAAAAATGAAGGGAAGTGGGACAAGACGAAGGGAACAATAAAAGAAAAAGTCGGAAAAGTGAAACAAAAGATAAGTGATGGGTTGGATAATAAAGAATAATACATGTTTATCAAGCTTTGGTTACATACCAAAGCTTGATAAATACAATATAAAACGAATATAGGAGGGTTAATTGTGGGACTTATTATTACGTGTATTGTAGGTGGACTTATTGGTGCGTTAGCTGGAATGATTACGGGAAAAGACTTTCCTTTAGGTATAGTTGGTAATGTGATTGCCGGATTAATCGGATCTTGGGTAGGTAGTGCATTATTTGGTCATTGGGGTCCTGAATGGGGAGGCATCTTTATTCTTCCAGCTTTATTAGGTGCAATCGTCTTTATTTTAATCGTTACATTCTTCTCTAGAATGCTACGGAAAGCGTAAGTATGATAATGAATGGTAATCTTAAGTTTGTTATATGTGACTATAAAGTTAATAAGCTCGTAAAAATACATAAAAAAAGCATCCAATTCAAATAATTTGGATGCTTTTTTTTATGTATTTTGCATAGGAATGAGCGGGGGATGAAGGTCCCCCGCTCATTGGAATTACAATTTCTATTATGTATTAAACCATCGTTACTTTTTTACAATTATTTATTCTTACGACTTGCCTTGGTTCTATATGGGATAAGTCCTCGCTATTACCTATATCAACTACAATCGTATTCGTTAGTATATTAATAATGGAACCAACTAATTTTGTAGCATGATCGTGTCGATAAGAAAATTGAACAAAATCTCCCTTTTTAAAGCTGTGCTCTTCCATAGATAGATCCCCCTAAAAATAATATTTATACATTATATATACACAAATTTATAAGGTTTAAACATTTAGTAGTATTTTTTAAGTGTTAAGCCGAGAAAGGTGTGGAAAATTTATTTATAATAAAAATAAAAAAATATGTTTAAAACTAATTTTTATGGGTAATTAACATAGTAGTAGTTTGAGATAAGGGGGCGGAAATGATGAATTTGGGAATAAATATTTTGCAAAATGATGTAGGTTATACGGTACAGCTTAATGGTGAAATTGATGCGTATACGGCATCAGATTTAAAAAATAAGATTATGCCTATTGCAAGCGAAAAAGAGGTTCATATTGTCGTAGATTTTACTGAGGTAGAGTATATGGATAGTACAGGTTTAGGCGTGTTTATAGCGCTATTAAAAACAGTTAAGAAAAATGATGGAAAACTAGAGTTTATTGGTGTATCTAAAAGGTTAAAAAGATTATTTGATATTACAGGGTTAACAGAAATATTAAATTTGAATTCCGATTTTGAAAAAGTAGAAAGAAGGTGACTAGGGATGATGGAGAGATTTGAAAAGATAGAAATGAAAATTCCTGCAAAGGCAGAATATGTGGCTATTATTCGTTTAACGATGGCTGGTGTTGCGAATCGAATGGGCTTTGCTTATGACGATATAGAAGATATGAAAATTGCTATTAGTGAAGCATGTACAAATATTGTACAACATGCATACAAAGAAGACGTTGGAGAAATTGCAATTGTCTTTGGACTATATGAAGATCGATTAGAAATTATGGTTGCGGATAATGGGGTTAGCTTTGATTTTAACAACTTAAAAAGGAAAGTTGGTCCGTATGATATTAGTAAACCAGTAGAACATTTGCCGGAAAATGGTTTAGGTTTATATTTAATCAATACGTTAATGGATGATATACAAATCATGCATGATGAGGGCATGACAGTTTTAATGACAAAATATATACAAAGAGAGCAGGTGGAGAATGATGGAAATCCAATCTCAACCTACAACTCTTACTAAAGAAGACGTTATTAAACTAATTGCAGAATTCCAACAAAACCAATGTAATGAAGCGCAGGAAAGGTTAGTTGAGCATTATAAAAATCTTGTATATTCCATTGCATATCGCTATTCAAAAGGCGGGCCGATGCATGAAGATATTATACAAGTAGGCATGTTAGGGCTCTTAGGCGCAATAAGGAGGTATGATTATTCGATAGGGAATGCTTTTGAGCCTTTTGCAATACCTACGATAGTAGGGGAAATAAAGAAGTATTTACGCGATAAAACTTGGGGCATTCACGTTCCAAGGCGAATTAAAGATTTAGGCGGAAAAATTAAACTTGCGATAGAGGAGCTAACAGATCATTTGCAACGTTCACCGAAGATTATAGAGATTGCAGACCATTTAGGACTATCCGAAGAGGAAGTACTAGAAATTATGGATGCGAAAAATAATTATCGAGTATCTTCCTTAGATGATGTAGTTGAAAATGCATCTGATGGAAGTTCGGTAGCGAGAATTGAATCTGTAGGTGAAGTAGAGCAAGGATATGAAGAGACAGAAAGGCGTCTCGTTTTAAAAGATATTTTTAACGTATTAAATGAAACGGAAAAGAGTGTTATTCATTATATATTTGAAGAGAATTTAAATCAAAAGGATACAGGGGAACGGTTAGGTATTTCACAAATGCACGTTTCTCGTATTAAAAGACAAGCAATAAGTAAATTGAAGCAAGCAGCATTTTTAGATACATAAAAAATTTAAAATAATGATGTTTAAAACATGAGAAAAGGGGTACGTATTAAGTATAGGAGGAGATATTAAATGTCACACGATGTGAAAGAACTAATCAAAGGATTGAATGAAGATTTAGCAGGAGAATACTCAGCAATTATTATGTATAACCATAATGCAGCAACAGTTTCTGGTATATATAGACAAGTGTTAAAACCTTTCTTTGAATCTGAAATTAGTGATGAACAAGGACATGCCCTATATTTAGCGGAGAAAATTAAGACGTTAGGTGGTACACCTACTACGATCCCTTTACCAGTGAAACAAGTAGAAGACGTTAGAGAAATGTTAGAAGAAGCTAGAAAGTCAGAATATGAAACAATTAAGCGTTATGAAAAGAGAAAAGAACAAGCAGCGAAATTAAATATGACAGAGTTAGTTGTAAAGTTAGAAGATATGATTGCAGATGAAACAAATCATATGGAAGAATTAGATCGTCTTTTAAATGATAAAGCAATGGTGCTAAATTAAAAGTGGAAATAATTTATAGAGTGAAAGAACAAACTCTCATCTCTGGGGGTTTGTTCTTTTGCTGTATAAATGTGTTTGAGTAGGAAATTTTCATTTTATAACTGAGTATGTAATACTAGAAAAATAGAAAATGATAATCGATTTACATTTTATATAAGAAAAGGGGAAATCACTTGTGTCCATTTTAATTGTAGATGATAATCCGGTGAATATCTTTGTAATTAAGAAGATTTTAAAACAAGCCGGATATCAGGATCTTGTATCGCTTAATTCTGCACAAGAGCTTTTCGAATACATCCATTTTGGAAAAGATTCTTCCAGGCATAACGAAATAGATTTAATACTATTAGATATTATGATGCCTGAAATTGATGGACTTGAAGTTTGTAGGCGATTACAAAAAGAGGAGAAGTTTAAAGATATTCCTATTATTTTTGTTACAGCTTTAGAAGATGCAAATAAATTAGCTGAAGCTCTTGATATGGGGGCAATGGATTATATTACGAAACCTATAAATAAAGTTGAATTGTTAGCGCGTATGCGTGTGGCATTACGCTTGAAATCAGAATTAAATTGGCATAAAGAACAGGAAGAAAACCTTCGGAATGAACTAGATTTAGCTACACAAGTACAAAGAAACTTATTAAGTAGACCATTAAGAGAAGAGCATATAAAAATTGAAGCAAGTTACTTACCTTCATTTAAACTAGCTGGAGATATGTATTATTGGTATAAAATCGATGAAAATCGCTACGGTATTATATTATTAGATGTGATGGGACATGGTGTATCTGCTTCATTAGTTTGCATGTTTATTTCGTCTGTATTACGTGAAACGATTAAATGTTTAATCGATCCAGAACTCGTTATGAAAGACTTAAATAAATATATGACTCTTTTACATAATGAGAATGACAATATTCCCTATTATTTTACAGCGATATACTTAGTAGTTAATACAGAAGATAGAACGATTGAATATGTAAATGCAGGACATCCTTCTGGATATGTTTTAGTTGATGAAACAAATGTAGTTGAACTAAATCGCGGAAGTTGTGCGGTAGGGTTTTTTGATGAAATAAAAGTTGAAAAGACAGTTATACCTTTTGAAAAGAACGCTCAAATCGTATTGTTTACAGATGGCGTTCTTGAAGCAATTGCAAGTGATGAGTTTGAGGCTGAAGAGAAATTACGTACTTTTACAGAAAGAAAATGGGGAGAGTTAGAAGAAGAGATAGAAGGGTTTTACAAGGAAGAACAGAAGGAAGCACAATCAGATGATATGTGTCTCATTATGATACAAGCGAATGCGAAATAAAAAGCGTATGAAATCCAAATAGAGGATTTCATACGCTTTTATTGTATTTTTTGATAGATTTGTTCGTTCGGATTAAATTGGGTATAATGCGGCATGATATCCGAGAAACGAAGAGTTTCTTTATTTCCTAAACATAGGAATCCATTGTGACCTAAACTTTCATAAAATAGTTGCTGTACTTGGTTTTGAAGTTTACTTGTAAAGTAAATTAAAACGTTACGGCAAAGTATAATATGAAATTCGTTAAAAGACTGATCAGTTACTAAATTATGCTGTGCAAAAATAATGTTTTGTAACAGTGAAGGATTAAAATAAGCAAAACGACTATCCGTTGAATAATAGTTAGAAAACGCTTGTGTACCGCCAGCTTGTAAATAGTTTTTCGTATAAGTTTGCATTTTATTTAACGGAAGGATTCCTTGTTTTGCTTTTTCTAACACGTCTGTATTCATATCTGTTGCGTAAATAACAGCTTTTTCACTTAATCCTTCTTCGTGAAGTAAGATGGCCATGGATAATACTTCTTCACCAGTTGCGCACCCAGCATGCCAAATTCTAATTTCAGGATGCTTTCTTAATTCAGGAATAACATGCTCTCTTAGCGCCTTAAAAAAGATAGGGTTACGGAACATCTCAGTTACATTGATTGAGAAATCATTTAATAACTGTTCTAAAACCCCTTCCTCATGAATTACTTTTTCAATTAACTTTGAAATGGTAGGGATATTAGAAATCTGCATTCGATTACAAATCCGCCTATAAATAGATGTGCGAGCGTATTGGCGAAAATCAAATCCTGATAGTTTAAATACCGCTTCTAATAGTAAGTCAATTTCTAAGTTCGTACGCTTATCCATATCTACTGATGGATCGAAATTATAATACTTATTTTCCACTGAAACGAAACCTCACTTATTTTATTAACCATACACTCATTACCGAATAGAGTTGATGTAAATTTAATGGTTTACTTATATAATCTGAAGCGCCAGCAGATAAACATTTTTCCTTATCATTTGGCATTGCTTTAGCAGTTAATGCGATAATAGGTATTTCATGTAACCCTAAGTTCATTCGGATATGTTCCATCGTTTCATAACCGTCCATATTTGGCATCATAATATCCATTAAAATAAGGTCGATATTTGTATTGTTTTTTAGTATTTCTAAACACTCTAGGCCGTTTTGTGCAGTAATGATATTGGCATGTTGTTTTTTTAATGCATTTTGTAATGCAAATATATTTCGATGATCATCATCGACAATTAAAATAGTTTTCTCTTGGAAGACGTTATTTGTTTCTGGAATCACGATAGTTTCCTCAACAACTTCAGCAGGAATAACTTCATCTACTGTTGCTGCGACTTCTAAATTAGATAACTGTATATCATGTAATCCATTTGGAAGGTTAGGAATATATACAGTGAAAGTACTGCCTTCTCCTACATGACTTTCTAACGTAATCCAACCACCTAATAGTCTAGCAAACTCTTTACAAATAGATAAACCTAATCCTGTACCACCATACTTTCGAATTGTTGCACCATCTGCCTGTTGAAAGGCTTCGAAAATAAGTTGATGCTGTTCTTTAGCGATACCAATACCAGTATCTTTTACCGAAATGGTTATCCAATCATTACTGATAGACTGCATTTCATGGCTCAAATTAGTTGCTTCTATTGAATCAAAATGTAAAGAGACAGATCCTTTTTCCGTAAATTTAAATGCATTGGATAATAAGTTTTTAATAATTTGTTCAATCCGTTTTGCATCTGTATAAAACAGATCGGGAATCGTATCACTGTTTTCAACAGTAAATTCAACATTTTTTTGTGCAGCGATATGTAAAAAGTTTTGCTGCATACTTGCAGCCATATCACTTATGTTCGTTGCTTCAAAAATGACATCTAGTTTTCCGGCTTCTACTTTAGATAAATCTAGTATGTCATTAATTAAAGTAAGTAAATCCTTCCCTGATGAATGAATGACGGTTGCCAATTCAATTTCATCATCGGATAAATGATTATCATGATTTTCTTTTAACATTTCAGATAATAGTAAAATACTATTTAACGGTGTGCGTAATTCATGTGACATATTTGCTAGAAATTCTGATTTGTATTTTGAACTACGTAACAACTCACTTGCTTTTTCTTCTAATTCTAATTTAGTCACTTGTAAGTCAGCTGTCTTTTGCTCGGCTTCTTCCGTTCTAGACTCTAACTGTTCGTTCGTTGTTCTTAATTCCTCGGCTTGCATTTGTAGTTCTTCGGCTTGCGTTTGTAATTCTTCTGATTGAACTTGTAACTCTTCTGTCATTGCTTGTGATTCATGTAAAAGAGTTTGAATTCGCATACGTCCCATAATACTATGGATTGTTAAACCTAGATTATCAACAGTTTGTTGAATTAAATCTTGATGTAAGTCTGAAATGTCAGTTACACTTACTAACTCCATTACTGCAATCACTTCATCTTCAAATAAGACAGGGATGACTAGTAGATTTTTAGGACGTATTTCTAATAATCCAGTAGTAACGTAACGAAACTCTTCGGGTATGTCCCTGAGAATAAAACTTTTCTTTTCTAAAGCAGACTGTCCAATGAAACCTTCACCCATTTTAATAGATTGTTTTCCAATATCAGCACCTTGCTCAGCGAAAGAAGCTTTCTTCACATAGTAGACAGTTTCTTCAACTTCTTCACGTACATAAAATGCACCGCAAGAAGTTTGCGTTTTCTGTATAATTCCACTCAAAATTTTGTTACCTAACATCTCAATAGAAGATACACCTTGATACATTAAAATTAATTCTGCAAGCTCAGTTTGTAACCATTCTCTTTTCGATATTTCGTCTAGTAGGTGATTTGTTGTATGAGCAAGATCTTTTATTTCATCATGTGTATTTACATGAATTCTTTCCGTAATTTTTTCTTTCGAAGAAATGGATTTAATAGCTTGAATTACATTTTTAATCGTTTTTGTAATGGAATTGGAAATATAAAGTGAAACGATAATGGCAACACAAGAAAGTAAGAACAATAAACTGTATAACCAAATCTCTAATTTATTATTTTCAATATCTAATTGTGCAGCTCTTTTTTTCGTTAATTGCTCCTCAGTGCTACGGAAGTCAGTTAGTTGTGATTGTAATGATTGGATTTCGGTAGTGTCGATTTCTTGTATTTTATTACTATTATGATTTGCAATTAACGGGTGAATCTCTTTATTTATCCAATTAGTAATGTTTCCATTAATCTCTTTTAATTTTTCTTGCTGAGATGGATTATCTTCTAATAAAGAAAAAAGATCATGGTAATGTTTTTCATAATCTCTTTCGGCAGAGTTAAGAGATTGCAAATAGTTCGCGTTATTAGAAGTAATAAAGCCTTTCGCTTTATTTTCTATTGTTAGCAAGTCTTTCTCCACTTGATTCGTTAAATTAAGAACTTTAAAATCGTGATCAATAATAAAATTACGAGATTTTTGTAAATTAGAAATCTCATTGTTTAGCATAATAAAAGAAATAAGTAAGAACAAAATGATAACTAAATAACCAGCCATAATTTTGTAGCGAATACTAAATTTTGCTTTCGAGTTCATTAAAAATTCCTACCTTCAAGGTTATTAAAAGTTTTCTATTTTAAAGAATGAAAAACGTAATATATATTATATCAGTTTTCATAGGGCTAAACTAGAAATCCCCCTATTGTATTAGGGGGTCTCGTTTTGAATAGAGGAAATCATTTTGAAGTATAAAACTATGTATGAAAAATAACAATCGAGGGAATAGGGGATAATAAAACCTTTAAGAAGGAAAGAGTGTTCTTAAAGCTCTTTTTGCATCTATTCCTTCAAATATAAATAATACAAGCTCTCTCTTTTTTATAGTAAGGAAAAATGATACTAATGTGCTTAAGTTTTTAATAGAAGTAAGTGTTCCTTTTTTACTTATAAATACATTTGTTTGAAATGTTGTCATTAAAGCATAAAAATGATGAATCTGCGTTATTGTAGGTGTTTCATTATAAAGAATAGTAGTAGAGTGAATGGCATTCATTGTAATATTCCTTTCCATATAGTAAGTACAACAATATAAACATACCCGTTTTAAAAAATGTTAAACATATAAAATTAAAAAAATATAATTATAGTTTTTTACGTTTAGAAAGAGTTGGAAAGGGTATACATGTACTATAACGAGATTGAACGAAGATGAATTGTAAGGTTTTATACTTTTACTTTAAATAAAAAGGAGACTGTTACATATGGATAAAATGATAACGGATATTACATTTGATTTCATTTACTTGTTAAGTAGTTCTCTTGTAGTCCTTTTATTATTAGCATTTTTCGTAAATGGTTATGTGAATAAAAAAATTAGTGTATATAAAAACGAAGAGTAATAAAGATACGTTATATAAAATTTTAGGAGGTTAATAGTTATGAATATGGATAGAAAAATAGTAGGTGTTTTTCCAACAATTGATGATGCGGCACTCGTTATTAATGAATTAAAGGAAAAAGGATACCCGGCAGATAACATTTCAGCTATTGCGAAAGATCAAAAGGAAATTGAACATCTGGAAGAAAAATCAGGTGAGAAAGTGAATCATGAAACTGCACATAAAGCGGATATCTTTTCAGCGACAGGGCTTGTAGCTGGAGGAGTAGCAGGCGGACTCGGAGGTTTATTAACAGGCCTTGGTGTACTTGCTGTATCTGGACTGGGCCCAATTGTAGCAGCGGGACCGATCGCAGCAGCAATTGGGGGAGCCGGTATTGGCGGAGGAGCTGGAAGTTTAATAGGAGCATTTATCGGATTAGGCATTCCAGAAGAACACGCTAAGAAATATGAAGAATACATTTACGATGGAAATATATTAATTTTAGTAGATGCAAAATTAGATGATAAGTTAGAAATCTACAAAATATTTGATAAGCATAATGCGTATAACTCTGATTTCTTTAAATAAGCAAAGTGAATATCGTTTTTTGATCTTACAACTTTGGCGCGACCGAGGAGTCGTATGACTATAAGAGAGGAAGGGCTTATGGTAAAAGATCAAGTTTCAGAGAGAAGGGGTGTCTTGTCGTGATTGTAAAAATATTAAAGGATAGTAGTAATAGCTTCCTTTGTACAGTGCAAAATAAAAATGGAGATAAGTATGTGAAGAAATGGTTTCGTAAACATGAAAACAAGGAAGAATTAGGACGACCAACTTTTAAAGAAGTAGAACGCGACTGGAAAGAAAATAGGGAATCGTTTATGTATCCTAATGTTAAAGCACTTTATTAAACAAAATAGTCGCTGTATTCTTACAAAACTGTCACATTCCTGTAAGGTAATTCAATAGATTCGTTGCTTGTTCCATGTCATAATAAAGACATAAGAAAGCTAATTAAAACTACAAATTATTAGGAGCGTGTCAGTCATGATTGTAACAACAACGTCTGGAATTCAAGGTAAAGAAATTATTGAGTATATCGATATTGTAAATGGTGAAGCTATTATGGGTGCAAATATTGTCCGCGATTTATTCGCTTCTGTTCGTGATGTTGTCGGTGGTCGTGCTGGTTCTTACGAAAGTAAGCTAAAAGAAGCTCGTGATATCGCAATGGATGAAATGAAAGAACTTGCAAAACAAAAAGGTGCGAACGCTATCGTTGGCGTTGACGTAGATTACGAAGTAGTTCGTGATGGAATGTTAATGGTTGCTGTAAGTGGTACAGCTGTACGTATATAAGTAAAAAAACAGGCTCACCCCTCGAAGCTTATGCTTTGAGGGGATTTTTTTGTATTTGACTAAAGTCTTGGAAGTATATTATAATGAGTTCAGAATTAAACGTTTAAACTTTTAAACATTTGGTCGTAATGTGATCAAGAAAGGATATAATATGGGAAAACAAGCTTTAGAGCAATTTCGTACATGTATTCCATTTTTTCAATTGTTATGTGATCCGCACCGTCAAGATATAATCCTTTTGCTTAGTGAAAGTGGACCTTTAACAGTGAGTGAAATAACGGCACAATCAACTTTATCTCGTCCAGCAATTTCACATCATTTAAAATTGTTAAGAGAACAAGGATTAGTGGAAGCTGAAAAGCGTGCCACAGAACGTTATTATTCAGTTACTTTGGACGTTGCTGTCGATTCGTTAAAAAAATTACTATCTTTAATTGAAACTGAGTGCCTTTAGAATGTATCTAAAGGTTTTATATTGGTCTAAACGTTTAAAAGATTAAACGTTTAAAAGTTTAAAAATTAATTTATAAATAAGGAGTGTATACCTATGAATCAAATAGACATAAATAATATTCTTGAAGAACATAAAGAGTTTTTTCATACAGGTTCGACGAAAACTTTACAATTTCGGTTAGAACAATTACGAAAATTAAAAGACGGTATTCAGCGTTATGAAAAGAGAATAATAGAAGCATTATATAAAGATTTAGGGAAAAGTGAATTTGAAGCGTATGTAACTGAGGTTGGCTTTTTGTTAGATAGTATCAATAACACGATGAAAAATTTGAAAAAATGGATGAAGCCAGAAAAGGTGAAAACACCTTTCACTTTATGGCCGGCTAAAAGTTTTATTATGAAAGAACCGTACGGAACAGTATTAATTATCGGTCCTTATAATTACCCTTTCCAGTTACTCATTGAGCCTCTTATTGGTGTAATTGCTACTGGGAATTGTGCAGTGCTTAAGCCATCTGAAAATACACCTCATATTACGAGTGTGGTGAACGAATTAATTAGTGAACTATTTGATAAAAGTTATGTTCGAGTAATTGAAGGTGAGAAGGAAACAACATCTACACTTATTCATGCCCCATTTGACTACATCTTTTTCACTGGAAGCGTACAGGTTGGGAAAATTGTTATGGAAGCCGCTGCTAAAAATTTAGTTCCAGTAACGTTAGAACTTGGAGGAAAGAGTCCAGTAATTGTTGATAAGACAGCAAACATAGATTTAGCAGCGAAGAGAATCGTATGGGGGAAACTTTTAAATACAGGTCAAACTTGTATTGCACCGGATTATATGATGGTACATTCGGACGTGAAAGAAGAGTTAATTTCAAAAATGAAAGAAACGATTGTGAATTACTATGGAGAAAATTCGATGCAAAGTAAAGATTACGGCCGCATTGTGAATGAGCGTCAATTTGATAGATTAGCTTCGATCATTGAACAGGATAAAGAAAATGTAATATTTGGCGGAACATCTGTAAAAGAAAATTTATATATAGAACCTACCTTATTAGAAGCGAAATCTTGGTCAGATGCAACTATGCAAGATGAAATCTTCGGGCCGATTTTACCAATTCTAGAATATAATCAGCTAGAGGAGGCTATTCAGACCATTAATAAACGTCCGAAACCCCTAGCGTTATATGTATTTACAGAAGATAAGCAATGTGAGGAAGAGGTATTAAGCAGACTTTCCTTTGGCGGAGGCTGTATAAACGATACGATTTTCCATTCTGCTAATAGTCACTTACCGTTCGGTGGGGTTGGGAATGCAGGGATCGGAGCGTACCACGGGAAATATAGTTTTGATCTTTTTTCACATCATAAAAGTATTGTAAAGAAAAGTACCAAAATGGACGTAAGTTTTGTAATGCCTCCTTACAGTGAGAAGAAGATGGACTTCATTCGAAAGTTTTTAAAATAATATGTAACGTTGCAATTTAGAAATTTTGAAAAGGCGGAATAGATGATTATGATTATCCGTACTCAGTTGCAGCTTTAGCAAAAAAGAATGGGCTGTATTCCTTAAAAAGCCCATTCTTTTATTTAAGTTGTAAGATTCCTTGCTTCTAGGTTTCTTTTTACCATAAATGGTATCTTGTACAAAAGGGGGGACTCAAGGGTTAAGTTGAAAAGAAACAGCAACATATATGTAACACGGGTGCGAATGTTATGATAAATAATAAAATTGTTATTTGAGGTAAGGGGAGAAATAATGGTATGAATAGCTTTAGAGAGTGTATAGTTGATAGAAATAAACGATGGAGCATGTAAAGCGTTATATTACATAAAATTTATAATGAATGGAGGCGATTACATTATGTTTTGGTTAGGATGTTTTTTAGGTTATATAGTAGGTTCAGTTATTACATGTGCACTACTTTACTATGGGTATAGATCCAGTGAAAATAAAAAAGCGGATATACGAAAGAGGGAGGAGAGGAAAATCAATAAAAAAGGTGTATAGTAGGCGAAAGGTAAGGTGATAGTGTTGATACAAATATAAAGGACAGTACATATTGTATATGACTACTATGTACTGTTCCGCTTATTCTTTTTGGATTATGAGAAGTTGTTTCCTGTCTTGCTATAAATTTCATAAGCAAAAAATCCAAATAAATAGCCGATTCCAGCTCCTAAACTCACCGCAAGAAGTGAATAATCCGGGAAAAACATGCCGAAAATCAAACCGATTATACAGCCAACGAGCATTCCCATTGGTATAAAGCTGTCTAATAAAATTTGAGCGTTTTTTGACTTTTTCTTACCTAATGTACCGTTTTCATATTTATGTTTAAGCCTTCCAATCACATATAATACAATTCCCCCGACTATTACAACAGGCGCAATTGCCGTAAGTAACCACATGTTAGGATCTCCTTTCACCTTTTAACATAATTATACCAGATACTTACAATTAGCTGTTCCTGAAGATACTATCTAGCCTATTTAAAAGGCTAATCAAAAAGGCTCTTCTTCAATTGTAGTTAATAACTCGTCAAAAAGACTTTCCCTTTCGTTTTCTCAGCAGACTGCACAATATCAACCGCCGCTTTCACATCCGCTAAGTCATATGTAGAATGGACTTTCATAAAACGTAATTGCTTATTTTCTACTAAGCGAATTAAATGACGAAACGTCTCTTGCCATTTATATGGTGACACGTCTTTATTCCAATGTCGTAAATGAAATATGTTCGCGTGCACTTTTGCTTTCGTGACAATCTCTGCCCAGTTAACTTGTACACCTGATAGAAGCCCGATCGTTAAAAAGTGCCCGTTTGGACGTAAGGAGAAAGCTAATGTATTTCCATCCGGTCCCCCGATAGAATCAATCGCAGCATCCGCGCCGAGCCCGTTCGTTAATTCCATAACGGTTTCATAAAGCGGGGTAGTGGAAGTATCGATTACGTATGCAGCACCAAGGCGTAGTAACTCCTCTGTATGCTTATTATTTCTTGTAACAGCAATTAATCGGAAGTTTAAAATTTGTGATAACTGCGCAAAAAGATGCCCAATGGCGGATCCACAAGCATTCACTAATAAAACATCATTCTGTTGTAAGTTTAGCGTTTCTGTACATGTAACCCACGCCGTAAGAGGATTAATATACATTTGTGCCGCTGTAAAATCATCAATAGAATCAGGAATAGGGACTACAAAGTCAGCTGACGTCTTCACATACTCTTGCCAAGTACCTTCTCCGCGTAACGGTAAAACCCGTTTGCCGATCAGATCTCTTGAAACAAAAGCTCCCACATCTTCTACAATACCAACACCTTCATAACCAGGTATGTTAGGTAATGGGATTCTATGAGCGTACGCTCCCGTTATTGGAATTAAGTCAGATGGATTAATCGGTCTAACTAGCATACGAACTAAAACTTCATTCTCTTTTAATGGTTCTATATTTTTATATTCAACTTGTAGTACATCTTTTGGATTGCCGAACTTGTGAAATTGAATGTGTTTTCCGTGCAAGATAAATGATCCCCCTTAGTTTGATTGGGTTTATTATAGCATTTTTGGTTTGAAGGGCTATTTTGTTGAAAATGAATAAAAGGGAACAAAAGGCTATTATTCTTCCCGTTCTAGTTTGTAAGGTTTAGCCTAGTATTGCATAATTTGCAGTGTAGGCCTTATGTTAATAATTAGTATGAGTATGTATTTTATATTTAATTGGAAGTTAATTGTAGTAATTGTCTTAATTTATTTAAAGTTTCTGGGTCTTTAGGTCGATACATAGTGAGTTTTAAGTCTGGAGCGTCATACACCCGGAATGTAATATGTTCGAATAATAGTGTGCCTACTATTGGATGATGGATTTCCTTTTTTCCACTCGGTGTACCGAGAACATCGTGAGCGGGCCACCATTCTTGGAACTCTACGCTAATAGCCATTAATTCTTCCACTACTTCTTTGAGCCATTCTTCACCAACAAAACGACTACATGTAGCTCTAAATTGTGCTAAAAGTCTCCTTGCATGGGCCTCCCAATCATTTGCTAATAAGGTTCGATATTCTTGGGAGGCAAAACATCTCCAAACTGCATTTCTTTCTTTGAAACTCATAGTTTCAAAATCTCCAAATACTGCACTTGCAACACGGTTCCAGGTTACAACATCCCAAAGTTGATCTGTTACATATATCGGGTAAAACTTTAAATCATCTATAAAATTTTGTAGTACAGGGCTTACTTCGTCATCAGTTTTTAAAGGCTTTTCAGGAGGTAACTGTTGATGAGCTAATAAAAACATATGCTCACGTTCTTCTTTATCTAAGCGTAAGGCATCAGCTAAACTTTCTAAAGCCTGTATTGAGACTTGGATATCTCGGCCTTGTTCAATCCACGTGTACCAAGTTACCCCAATATTAGCTAGTTGTGCTACTTCTTCACGACGTAATCCTTTGGCTTTTCTGCGTGAACTAATTGGTAATCCAAAATCTTGTGGAGAAAGTCGATTGCGTCTAGACTTCAAAAAATTTCCGAGTTCTTTTTTTCTTTCCTGTTCACTGTTCATAAAAAGCCCCTTTCTTTAAGGTAGTACTGTTAATACTAGTATAACTGGATATCTATTTACATTAAAATATTTGTTTTATATTAAAGTTGTAGTTTTGATAAAGGGGGTGAATAAAGTGAATAAAGCCAATGCTTCTGTACAAGAAAACCCAAGAGTTACAAAGGGAGTAATCTTTTTCATGGCAGTTGCTTGTGGATTTACAGTGGCGAATGTGTATTTAAATCAGGTTTTGCTTGTAAGCATGGGGAAGACATTTAATGTAGCAGCAGCATCTATTGGTATTGTAGCCACTTTAACACAAGTAGGATATGCTTTAGGGAATCTTTTAGTAGTACCACTTGGGGACATATTTGAGAGAAGAAAATTAATTTTAACGTTGCTATGTGCAGTAAGTCTTTCACTAGCAGCAGCCGCTATTTCACCAAATGTGACTTGGCTTGTGGTGACCAACTTTTTGATAGGGATTTGTACGGTTATTCCTCAGATAATTGTACCCCTTGTAGCTAGTTTGGTTGATGAAAAGGTGCGCGGAAAGGTCCTAGGAAATGTAGCCATAGGCTTGGTATGTGGGATTTTAGGAGCACGTTTTGTTAGTGGCTTGATTGACGTGCATTTTGGTTGGAGAGCAATGTATTGGGTCTCCTTTGCAAGTATGCTGGTAATCATTGTACTCACAAGACTTTTACTACCCAAAAGTCAAGGGGTTGCTTCTATGAAGTATAGTGAGTTATTGACTTCATTAGGCCCCATGTTTATACAAGAAAAAGTACTGCGTCAAGCTTGTATAAGCCAAGGAATGATATTTGGTGCATTTAGCGTGTTCTGGACAACTCTTGGCTTCCTTCTACAATCACCTTCTTATTCATATGGAAGTGATGTTGTAGGATTAGTCGGGTTAGTTGGAATAGGAGGTGCATTTGCTACTCCTATAATTGGGCGGGTAATTGATAAAAAGAGTCCAATTTATGCGAATACTCTTTGTATGACAATTACATTCATAGCATTTATTATTTCTATTACGTTAGGTTACTGGTTAACTGCTTTAATTTTATCTGCATTATTAGTAACTGTAGGTACACAAGCAAATCAAGTTGCATGTCAAGCCAGAATATTTCAGCTCTCCCCAGATAAACGTAGTAGATTAAATGGACTGTATATGGTAGCCACTTTTTTAGGTGGGGCACTTGGATCGTATATAGGGGTATTAGCTTGGAGCAATTGGGGTTGGCTAGGAGTTTGCATAACAGGTATGGTGATGGTGAGTTTAGGATTTACGAGTCTTTTAAACATGAAAAATGAGGTTAAGAGCTTAAAAATGGTTGAAAATATGAAAAGGGGCGATGCATAATGGTAAGGAATGAAAAGAATTATCAAAAAGGTCTAGATATTCTGAAAAAAATAGACGAGGAGAATTATCAAGCGATTGTCGATAGTTTTAAAGATTCTATTGCACCAGATTTAGGCACATTAGCTGTTGAATTTAATTACGGACAAATTTTTTCAAGACCAGGATTAGATTTAAAGTCTCGTCTATTAGCTACAGTAGCTGGGTTAACGGTATTAGGAAATACGCAACAACTTAAGTTTTATATTAATGGAGCTTTAAATGTAGGGTGGACAGAAGAAGAAATTGTAGAAGTAATGATGCAAATGTTGATTTATGGTGGTTTTCCAATAGCTTTAAATACGATTTTGACAGTTGCTACGGAAGTATTTGAAGAAAGAAAAATGGCAACAAAGTAAAAAAACGTAAGGGATGGAGAATAATATGATTATTGATAGCCATGCACATAGCAGGTTTAATGGAAAATAAAAATGTCTTTGTGAATGAAAGACATAATTTTACACTAGTTGATGTTGCAGATGAACCCTTACAAGGAGGTGGCTTTGAAATTAATGACACTGATTTACGAGCAGCTAGATTTGCTACGGATACATAAGTGGATTGGTGAGCATACGGAATTAATTCTCACGGATAAACCTTATGTTAAAGAGATGGATAAAGATACTACCATGGAAGGGTTTCCTAATACTCTGACAAGAAGCCACTTGAAAAGTGGCCTCTTCTATTTTTTATTAAGCCGAAGCTCTCTTCATTCTCTCAAGTAAACTAGATAATACATGCGTACGATACGACTCTAGTTTTTTACCTTCATAAGTACGGATACCTAATTTTTTAAGTTCTTTTACATACCAACCTTTGCTTCCGAAATACATGTGATCGCTCCCCTTCAACTTTGTTTTATTTGTTCTGATTGCATATGGAGGTACAGGTAATATAATGAAGGAAATGAATTTCGCGCGAAAATGGTTAACTTTGTTGCAAAAGACATATATACTAAAGATAGTATACAACGAGGTGGACAAGACGTGATTATAGAGAAGCACGAAATTCAAATTGACCAAATTACGAGCGGTAAAGTGAATATCTTTACTTTCTATAGAAATAGAAAGCAAATTGATGATCATTTTTTACGATTGCAAGAACCATCGCTTACAGCAAACTACTTCTTCCATTTTCATTTTGATGCAGAGAGCTTGCATCTACTGCAGGAAGAGTTTCCGGGCGTATATCCGTACGACGGTAGTGAAACGATTCACGATTGGACGGAAAAGATGAAAGCAGAATTGCAACATCAGATCCAAACAGGAAAATGGAATAAACGCGTACGTATCGGTAATCGCATTCTAGATGTGGTGTTTACGTGGTGTGACGAAGATATAGTAGAGTGAAAAAGAAGCGGATGACGCTTCTTTTTTTAGCGCTGGAATAAAACGAGCTTACCTGCAGTAGATGTGCAGCGATGTGTTTTTTCATACAATCCTTTTTCTCGTAAAATAGATTCACCTTTTGCTTTCGCTTCTTTTTCAGTTGCCGCCTCGAATGATTCGTCTAATGCTTTTGAACCATCTTTTTCAAAGACTGTTAGAACGTATACTCCCATGAAAATTCCCTCCAATAATAAAAATCAGAATCTTATAACTATTTTGGCATAAATCACTAGAATATGCAAAGAAATATATGACATTGCGTGTTAAAATAGAGTGAAAGTTTTATGAGCACTAGATTTACTATTCGTAGTAAAGTACGGAAAAAGAAAGGATCGTTATTTGTGAAACAAGTGAAGTTTATACATGCGGCTGATTTGCATTTGGATAGTCCGTTTAAAGGGATGGAGATGAATGTACCGCAGTCTGTTTGGGAGAGAATGAAGCAAAGTACGTTTGAATCGTTCGAGCGTATTGTTGATAAAGCGATTCAAGAGCGCGTTGATTTCGTATTACTAGCCGGGGATTTGTATGATGCGGAGACGAGAAGTTTGAGGGCGCAAGTGTTTGTGCGCGAGCAAATGAAGAGACTTTCGCAGTACGATATCCCTGTTTTTATTATTCACGGTAACCACGATCATTTAGGGGGAAGCTGGGCAGCAATTGAGTTTCCGGAAAATGTTCATGTGTTTACCGAGCCTTATGTAGAAGAGAAATCATTTTATAAAAATGGTGAGTTGTTAGCTTCTATTTACGGATTTAGTTATTTGCAGCAAGCGGTAACGGATAATATGACAGCGCAGTATACGAAAATGAGTGATGCGCCTTTTCATATTGGCATGCTTCACGGAAGTGTGGAAGGCGATTCAGAGCATAATCGCTATGCACCGTTTCAAATTCGTGAGCTGAAAGAAAAACAGTTTGATTATTGGGCTCTTGGCCATATACATAAACGTGAAATTTTATCAGAAGAGCCGTATATTATTTATCCAGGTAATATACAAGGGCGTCATCGTAAGGAAACAGGGGAAAAGGGTGCGTACCTGATTGAACTTACGAAACAAGGAACGCAATGTTCATTTTTCCATACGGCTGATGTTGTGTGGGATGAGATAGAAGTGAATATTGATGGACTTGAAACTGTTGATGAACTTATGACGAGTGTGTCAACTGCGATGAATGAATGCCGAAGAGAAGAGGAAGGTACGCTATTAACTGTCGTATTTACAGGACAAGGCCCACTTTCTCCGTATTTACGTGACGAAAAGCGTGTGGAAGAGATTTTTCATATTTTAGCATCTGGCGAAGAGCGAAAAGATTTCGTGTATGCGATGAAGTGGAAAAATGAGACGGTCTCTTTTGCGGAAATCGAACGTTTGAAAGAAGAAAATCATTTCGTCGGTAGTGTGCTAAAGGAGTTAGAAGCTTTCACAAATATGGACGGAGTATTGCGCACGATTTGGACATCTCCTGTAGCGCGTAATAGTATTGAATCTTTTACAGAAGAAGAGAAGAAAGAGATTCAAAAGGAAGCGGAAAATATTATTTTAGAACAATTATTCCAGCAAGAGAGGGATAAGAAATGAGAATGGAAAAACTCCATATTTATGGATACGGAAAATTAGAAAATGTAGAAATGAATCTGTCAATGCTGACGGTGTTGTACGGTGAAAATGAAGCGGGGAAATCGACAATTCGCTCATTTATGAAAAGTATTTTATTCGGTTTTCCGACGAGAGGACAACGCCGTTATGAACCGAAAGAAGGCGGCAAGTATGGCGGTGCGATCACTGTACAAACAGAGAAGTACGGCCGTTTGAAAATTGAACGATTACCAAAGACAGCCAATGGCGAGGTAACCGTTTATTTTGAAGACGGGAAAACGGGCGGCGAAGAAATTTTACACGATATATTAACCGGGATGAATGAAAGTTTATTTGAATCGGTCTTTTCTTTTGATATGCATGGCCTTCAAAACATTCATCAGCTAGGCGAAGCGGATATCGGCAATTATTTATTTTCGGCAAGTGCAGTCGGAAGTGATGCGTTATTGCAGCTCGATAAAAAGCTAGAAAAAGAAATGGATCAGCGCTTTAAGCCGAGCGGGCGTAAACCGGAAATTAATGTGTCACTGCAAGAGATGAAGAAACTGGAAGAGAAGATGAAAGAGTGGCAAGGAAAAATTGGCACGTATGAAAAGCAAGTGGAGCAGTTAAAAGAAAGTGAAGAGAAGCTTGCTTCTGTTCGCGCAGAAAAAGAGAGTGCAGAAAAGCGAAAGCAAGATTATGAAATATTAGTAGCGCTAGAGCCTCTCGTTATTGAAAAGCGTGCGTATGAGAAAGTGTTAGAAAACGAGAGCAGGCAATTCCCTGTAAACGGAATGGCGCGCTATGAAGCGATTAAGGCGAAAATGGAGCCGCTCCAATTACAAGTTGATTCGCTTCATAAAAAAATAGAGAATGTGCAGTCAGAAATAGAATCGATTCAAATAGATGAAGAGTTTTTACAAAAAGAAAGTTATGTAGAAGAACTTCGTATGCAGCATATGTCTTACGAAAATGCACGCCAAGAAATGCGTGATATAACAAGAGCGATTACGAATATAAAAGAAGAACTGGCAGAATTAGAACAGCAAATTGGTGCTACTTTTGAAAAAGAAACAGTTCTTTCGTTTGATATGAGTTTGGCAACGAAAGAGTTAATTACGCAAACGGTGCAAAAGGCGCGCGAATTAGAAACGCAAAAAGCACAGCTTGACGATCGTTTTAAAGTAGCGCAAGAGCAATTAGAAGAACAAGAAGAAAATATAAGACAAATTCAGAAGCAAATGTTAGCGGATGAAGAGCGAAATACGTTAGTTGAGAAAGAAAAATCGCTCCAAGATGCGGCGTTTATCGGTATGGGCGCTGAGAGAATGAAGCGCAAATATGAGGAAAAAGCAGGAGCAGCGATGCAAAAGAAAAAACAGTGGCAAAGAGTTTGTCTTCTGTTACTTCTTATTAACACATGCGTGTTATTCACAAGCTTATTTATAGATAACCGCCCGCTCTTATTTATTAGTGTCATTGTTTTTGTAGGGATTGTTCTTGCTCTTGTTTTATATAAAGATCCGTCAAGTGGATTACAAGAAGAGCTCCTTACTCTTCAGCAAAGTGCTGGCGGGAGACAAAGTGAAGAAGCGATGTCTGTTCGTTATGAGTTAGAAAAAGATGAAGAGATTCGTAAGTTATTTGAGCGTGAGTCATATAAATTGCAGCAAATGGAGCGAGCGTATGATAAAGTCGTTTCATCGTATGAGGAATGGGAGAGAGAAACGTTCCGCACAAGCGAACAAGTCAATGTGTATAAAAAGCGCTATACGTTCCCTGAATTTTATACGTATGCACACATATTGCCGGCGTTTGAGCGTATGGAAAAAATGCAGCAATTATATCGTGAATTAGAGAAGCAAGGTGCGCGAAAATCTTCATTATATGAAATGATTTCGCAATTTGAACATAAACTAGAAACTGTTATCGGTAGCGCGGAGTATAGTAAGCTGCACGAGGCGCAAAGTCGTATGCAAAATGAGAAAGAGAAGCGCCAAACTTGTAAGCAGTTAAAAGAAAAACTGACGGAATGGCAAGAAGAATATGAGTTCATGCAAGAACAATTAAAGCAATTACTAGTAGAACGAGACAGTTTATGGCATATTGCAGAAGCTACAAATGAAGAGATGTTTTTAGAAGCAGGTAAACTAGCGGAAAAACGTGAAGATGCTGAGAAACAAGTCGGGCGTTTATTACCGCAAATTGATCTTTTAGAACAACGTTTAACGAGTTTATCATTAGCTGAACATTATGAGGCTGATGGTTATGATGAAAAATTAAAGCAAGAAATGACAACCGCGCAAAACTGTCTTACGAAAGAGAAAGAACTGACAGAGCGCATTGCGAAACATCGTATGGAAATTGCGAATTTAGAAGAAGGTAGTACGTACGGTGATTTACTGCATGAATGGGAAATGAAAAAAGCGCAAGTGCGTGAACAAGTGAAGAAATGGGCTGCTTATGCGGCTGCCAAGACAGTGTTAACGAAAACGAAGCAATATTATCATGAAGTACATCTTCCTCGTATTTTACAAAAGTCAGAAGAGTATTTCGTCTATTTAACAGGCGGACGATATAGTAAAATCTTTTCACCGTCAGAGGCGGAGCCGTTTATTGTAGAGCGTAACGATGGTATGCGTTTTTATAGTCATGAACTAAGCCAAGCGACAGCTGAGCAGTTGTATTTATCGCTGAGATTTGCGTTAGCAAAAACATTTGAGCATGATTATCCATTTATTATTGATGATAGTTTCGTGCATTTTGACGCGGTAAGGACAAATCGTACAATTGAACTAATAAAGGAAATAGCGCAAGATAGACAAGTCATATTCTTTACATGTCATGCGCATTTACTCGCGTATTTTACAGAAAAACAGATTATAAAATTAACACATATGCGTAAAGAAAATGAGTTGTAGTGTGCTATACTAAAAGTAACTGATTTGGTGGAGGAATTCGAATGAAAAAGAAAATTGCAGAGTATGAAGTTGGTGAACAAGTCGATATTTTCTTGTTAATTAAAACAGCGACAAAAGGTATCGCGAGCAATGGAAAGCCATTTTTAACAGTAATCTTACAAGATCCAAGTGGAGATATTGAAGCGAAATTGTGGGATGTATCACCAGAAGTTGAGAAACAATATGTAGCGGAAACAATCGTGAAAGTAGCTGGTGACATTCTAAACTACAAAGGACGTATTCAATTACGTGTGAAACAAATTCGTGTTGCGAATGAAAATGAAGTAACAGACATCTCGGACTTCGTAGAAAAAGCGCCAGTGAAAAAAGAAGATATGGTTGAGAAAATTACGCAATACATATTTGAAATGAGAAACCCGAACATTCAACGTCTAACAAGACATTTATTAAATAAGCATCAAAACGAATTTTTAGACTATCCAGCAGCGACTAAGAACCATCATGAGTTCGTATCTGGATTAGCTTATCACGTCGTATCGATGCTTGATTTAGCGAAAGCTATCTCAAATCTATACCCATCGTTAGATAAAGACTTACTATATGCAGGCGTTATTTTACATGACCTTGGTAAAGTAATCGAATTATCTGGTCCAATTTCTACAACGTATACGTTAGAAGGAAATTTATTAGGACACATTTCGATTATGGTGAACGAAATTGGTAAAGCAGCAGACGAGCTGCAAATCGATGCAGAAGAAGTATTAATTCTTCAACACATCGTTCTTTCTCACCACGGAAAAGCAGAATGGGGTAGCCCAAAACCACCATTAGTAAAAGAAGCAGAAATTCTGCATTACATCGATAACTTAGATGCAAAAATGAACATGATGGACCGTGCATTAGGACGCACAAAACCAGGCGAGTACACAGAGCGTGTCTTTGCTCTTGATAATCGTTCGTTCTATAAACCGACGTTCCATAATTAATAGTGTGAATAAAGTGGCCTCATTAAGTTTTAAAAGCTTAGTGAGGCTATTTTTATAGGAAGTAAATCGTACGATACAAAAAATGTCTCGAATTTGAGATATTTCTCTTGCTTTTTAATCACTTGAGGTGTAAAGTGATAGTAACGAAAGCGATTGAGTCATATGAAAAACATACACTCAGTTGCTTTCGATAAAAAACAAAGTAAGTTATGCAGTAAAAACTAAGATGAATTTACAAAAACATAATGAAGAATAAATTGAAACGTTAAAAACCATATTAGTTGTGGGAAATGTTATTTTTTTAGTTATCACTTGACTAGTAAAACGAAACGGAGGAATAAACAATGCATGAGATTAAAGGGCATCATCACATTTCGATGGTTACGAAAAATGCAAATAAAAATAATCACTTTTATAAAAATGTACTTGGCTTACGTCGCGTGAAAATGACAGTAAACCAAGATGATCCGTCAATGTATCATTTATTTTATGGAGATAAAACAGGAAGTCCAGGTACGGAATTAACGTTTTTTGAAATTCCTTTAGTAGGAAAAACATATCGCGGTACGAATGCCATTACTCGAATTGGGTTACTCGTTCCTTCAGAGGATAGCTTGCATTACTGGAAAGAACGATTTGAGACATTTGATGTGAAACATAGTGAAATAACAACATATGCAAATCGTCCTGCTTTGCAATTTGAGGATGCTGAAGGTCTTCGCTTAGTATTACTCGTTTCAAACGGAGAAAAAGTAGAGCACTGGGAAACTTGGGAGAAATCAGAAGTTCCTGCAGAGCATCAAATTCAAGGAATGGGTTCTGTGGAAATGACAGTTCGTAGACTTGATAAAATGGCGAGTACACTTACAGAGATGTTTGGTTATACAGAGGTTAGCCGCAGCGAAGAGGAAGCGATTTTTCAGTCCATTAAAGGCGAGGCTTTTGGAGAAATCGTTGTGAAATATTTAGATGGTCCTACTGAAAAACCGGGCCGCGGTAGCATTCACCATTTAGCAATTCGTGTGAAAAACGATACAGAGCTTGCTTATTGGGAAGAACAGGTGATACAAAGGGGCTTCCAGTCTTCAGGAATCATTGACCGTTTCTATTTTAAAAGCTTATATTTCCGCGAATCAAACGGAATCCTATTTGAAATTGCGACAGATGGACCAGGATTTACAGTTGATGGAGATGTGGAACATTTAGGAGAAAAACTTGATTTACCACCGTTCTTAGAAGATCAGCGTGCAGAGATTGAAGCGAATTTAGCACCTATTGAAGAGAAGTAAAAGAAGAGAAAATATAAATTTTAAAACCATCGGAGGAATATAAAATGAACCAATTAAAAGGAATTCACCACGTTACAGCAATTACAAGTAGTGCAGAAAAAAACTATGAGTTTTTCACTCACGTTTTAGGAATGCGTTTAGTTAAAAAAACAGTAAACCAAGATGACATTCAAACGTATCATTTATTCTTTGCAGATGATAAAGGTAGTGCAGGAACAGATATGACATTCTTTGACTTCCCAGGTATTCCAAAAGGAGTACACGGTACAAATGAAATTTCAAAAACTTCATTCCGTGTTCCAACTGATGCAGCTTTAGAATATTGGGTGAAACGTTTTGACCGCCTGGAAGTCGAACATACAGGAATTAAAGAACAATTTGGTAAGAAAACTCTATCTTTCGTTGATTTTGATGACCAACATTATCAATTAATCTCAGATGAACTTGATAAAGGGATCGAATCAGGTACACCTTGGCAAAAAGGTCCAGTTCCATTAGAATATGCAATTACTGGTTTAGGCCCTGTATTTATCCGCATTGCGAACTTTAGTTTCTTCAAAGAAGTGTTAGAAAAAGTTCTATTATTTAAAGAGGTTGCGCAAGAAGGAGAATTCTATTTATTTGAAGTGAACGAAGGCGGAAACGGTGCATCTGTCATTGTAGAACATAATACAGTTCTTCCAGAAGCACGACAAGGTTTTGGTACAGTGCACCATGCTGCATTCCGCGTAGAAGATCGCGCTGTATTAGAAGAATGGATCGAGAGAATCAGTAGCGTAGGGCTTCCTTCATCTGGTTATGTAGACCGTCACTTCTTCGAGTCATTATACGCAAGAGTTGCACCACAAATCTTATTTGAATTTGCAACAGACGGCCCAGGATTTATGGGAGATGAGCCATACGAAACACTTGGTGAAAAATTATCTTTACCTCCATTCCTAGAGCCAAAACGTGAAGAAATCGAAAAATTAGTTCGTCCAATTGATACAGTAAGAAGCACGAAGGAATTTATTAAAGAGTAAAAGTAGAGATGGTAAGTAGGAGAGCAAGTAGTTTTAGCTGATAGCTGGAACTGCTTGCTTTTTTTGTTTTCGCTTTATAAGTATTTTGCTAAAATGAATGTAAAACTGATGGAGGAATAGAATGACGAAAATTAATGGGTATACTTGTAGATGCTGCGGTACATATCATGAAGAAATTCCAACGAGCTATGGATCAGCAGCTCCTTTTTATTATTATGATGCTGAACCTGAAGAGCGAGAAGATAGATTTGAAATGAACGATGATTTATGCGTGATGAATGGAGAACACTTCTTTATGCGAGGGAGTATTGAAATTCCTATCATTGGCACAGATGAACATTTCATATGGGGTGTATGGGTTTCATTAAGTCAAGCAAATTTTGATAAGGTGAATGAATGCTGGGATAAACAAGAACTGTTAGAGCCAATGTTTGGGTAGCTTTCTACAGATTTACCATATGAGCTGGAAACAGTCAATTTAAAAACGATGATTCACCCAAGAGCCGATGGCATTCGTCCTTATATTGAACTAGAGCCGACAGATCATCCTCTAGCAGTGGAGTTTAGAGAAGGAATAACGATGGAACGGGTACAAGAAATAGCGGAACAACTTTGCTTAAATAACGAGGATGATGAGGAAGAGTGCTGATGTTTGGTCGGTGCTCTTTTTTATCATGTGCAACTATATTTTAAATTTCTTGCAACCATTTTAAAGCATATACAGTCTAATAATTATATAAAACATAAATGGTAGATTTCTAAGGGGGAATTTAAAATGGAGCTGCTTATAAAGCGGGCTCAAAAAGGTGATGAGGAAGCCTTTATTGAGGCAATTGATATATTAATGCCACAAATGTATAAGGTGGCAAAAGCACGCTTGAAAAAGGAAGAAGATATAGGGGATGCCATACAGGAAACAATTTTGTCTGCTTTTACAAATTTAAAAAAGGTAAAAGAACCAGAGCATTTTAAAACATGGATTACGAAAATATTGATGAATAAATGTAATGATATAGTACGAAAAAATAAGGTTTTATATGTCGATGATTATGGAAAAGTGCAGGAAGAACAAATCGTAAAAGAAAACATTGAACAAAACCTTGAATTTAACAATATGCTTAGTTATTTAAGTGTGGAGTATCGTTTAGTAATCGTACTCTATTATGTAAATAAATTTAAAACAAAAGAAATTGCAGAGATTTTAAATGAAAAAGAGGGAACGATTAAATCAAGACTACATAGAGCGAGGCAACAGTTAAAAGAATATTATTTAAAAGAAGACTGGGAGAGTATAAACAATGGGGGGAATTTAAAATGAATGATCAATTCGAGCATAAATTAGAAAAAGTATTAAATGATGATGTAACAATTCCTACTAGTGTTTTGAAGAAAAAAGAACTTGCTTTTGAAGCAATTAGAAAAAGTAAAAAGCAAAAACAACCATCCTCTCATAAAAAAATAGTGGCAGCGATGATAGCGGGGCTAACGATTGTTGGGGCAAGTGTCGGAGTTGGCGTGTATGGTGATTCAACATTAGCTGTAGTAAAGGAATTCTTCTTTGCGAAAGATCAGGGAGTTCAAAAAGCGGCAGATAATGGATATGTGCAAAAAGTAGATGGGAATCATGTGATGAAAGATAATGGGGTTACAATCCAAATTAAAAATGTACTGTATGATAAATCTAAAATAGCAGTTTCTTTACAATTGAAATTTGAAGATAAAAGTTTAATAAGTAAAGTGACAGATTTAAGAATGAAGTATGATTTAACAGATGATAAAGAACGATATATAGAGAAGGCGGAATACACAGAAGGGTTAACAAATGAAAATAGTAAGATGTTGGCAGGTAGCGAATGGAGTATTCAGGCGGGGGAAGAAGAGGGAGAAATAACTTATAATTTAATATTCCATCCTATGGATTCAATTGATAACATTGATAGTCTAAACTTTAATATTAGTTCTATATCTTTGTTTGCGCCATTAGAAAATAAAGATGTTTCTTACAGGACAGAAGCAGAATCTCAATCAAATATTGTAAAAGAAGATATAGAAGTTTGGCATAAGAATGGTATGCAACTTAATAAGGAAATTCAAGGGAAGTGGCAAGGGGGAATAAAATTAGATTCGAGGTTTAAAGGAAATCAGGAGATTCAATTTGTTCCTAAGCAACAACCGGAGTCTGTAAAAATAGTGTCTGCAGAAGTACTTCCAACAGGAATGAATATCACATTTGAACGTGATTCTTCTGGAAATGATGAAGAAATAAAACGTCAAATAAAAACAATTGATAGTGTTATTCTTATGGATGAAAAAGGGAAAACATTTAAGTCAACATTGAAGGGATACTCAAGTGCTGGGGATAATGGGAAAACAATTAAGGTGAAAACGTTTGATGTTACTATTTTTGATAATGTGAATCATTTTAAAGTGTTATTAAAAGATGGTGATGGAAAAGATGTTGTAATTGATTTAGCTCGTGAAGAGAAAAAATAAAGTGTATGATAAAAAACGCAAACTTCTAATCAAAAGAAGCTTGTGTTTTTTATTAACTAAAAGAAGTAAGAAGAACAATTAATTCGGGGATACAAAAGAAGATAGCACCAATTGATTATTAGCTCACACCAATCGGACTGTTCATTAACACGAATAAAAGAATTGACTTACTTTAAATATGTAACTATAATGGTTACAAAATAACCATAAGTAATAGAAATGAGTTATATTTTTTTAGTATAATTGTAACTATTGTAGTTACAATTAAAATTAATCATAAAATAACCAAAAAATGTAAAAACTTTAAATAGCAACAAGAGAAAGGAGACGGGAATGTTGAAACGGTTTAAGTTTTATATGATTAGCGGTATTGTGCTCGTTTTGCTTATCGTATGTAACTTCGTTGATAAGCCGATTGCGAAGGTTGGAGAAGTGAAAGATACTGTTATGATGAAGCTGAATACGAAAGAGAGTATGGCGCAAATTGATGGGCAGACGATTTATTTTAAGAAAATTGGTGAGGGGAAACCACCTTTACTTATGCTGCACGGGTTTGGTGGTTCTTCAGATGGATTTAGTGATATTTATCCGGAACTTGCGCGGGACCACACGATTATTGCAGTGGATATTTTAGGGTTTGGGCGTTCTTCTAAGCCAATTGATTTTGAGTATTCGTTTCCTGCACAAGTGAATTTATATTATAAGTTAATGAAAAAGCTCGGATACGATCAGTTTGCGGTGCTCGGTCATTCAATGGGCGGAGAGATGTCACTGAATTTAGCGTATTTATATCCGGATGCAGTGACGCATCTCATTTTGGCGGATTCTACAGGAATAGAGTCTTTCCAGCAAAAAGAAAGTTATGAAGTGCCGCCGTTATCGACAGACTTACAAACTGTAACTGAGATTACGGATTACAATAAAAATGAAGTGAAAAATAGTCGCGACGATAAAGAGCACTATGATCAGCTGACGAAAATGAGAGAGCGCCGCATTGCGATGGAAGCCGATAAAATTAAGGTGCCGACTTTAATTATATGGGGACGACACGATAAGAGTGTTTCTTGGAAAAATGGTGAACTGTATCATGGACTATTTGCAAATAGTACGTTTCATATTATTGAAAAGGGATACCATGCACCGTTTCGCCAGGAACCAATCGAGTTTATGGAATATGTACAAGCGTTCTTCGCGAAGAATCCACAATGATAAAATTTTAAGCATAAATCTACTTCTTTCCTCATACAGTGAAACTAATAAGGCTTGTCTAAGGAAAGGAATGAAGTAGAGTGGAAACTTTACCATGGTGGGTGTATCTTGTAATCGTTGGGATCGTATTAAGTGGCTACATGGTTTTATATACTTCAAAAAAAGAGCAAGAGATGGATAATGAGTTTATTGAAAAAGAAGGCGAAGTGTATATGAAGCGTTTAGCAGAGGAACGAGAGAAACGTAATCAAGATAGTGATAAAGATTCTGTATTGCTTTAATAGAAATGTTCAAAGGCTACCATCTAGTAGAAGGTTCCATCTAGGTGGTAGCCTTTTTCTTTTTGGGGGAGCATGTATACGAAATTTATCATGAACTTTTATTGATGGCATTTATATATATGTTTCCTCATAAGAATGGAACTAGCGGGGTATTTTACTGGGGGGGATTAACAATGCATAGGGATGAAACTCCATTACATCCGGATACAGGTGTTACATCTGTAATGTTTGTTGAGCGTTCATTAAATGAAATTCGTTTTTGGTCTAGAATCATGAAGGAGCATTCTCTTTTTCTTCGCTTAGGGTTTAGATGCGAGGATACGCAATTAATTGAAGAGGCGAATCAATTTTATCGATTGTTTGAACATATTGAACAAATAGCGCATTCCTACACAAATGAAACAGATCCTGAGCAAATCAAAAGATTTAATGCAGAAGTACAACAAGCCGCAACTAATATTTGGGGATTTAAACGAAAGATTTTAGGGTTGATTCTCACATGTAAATTGCCGGGACAAAATAACTTTCCACTGTTAGTTGACCATACGAGTAGGGAAGCTGATTATTTTAGAAAACGTTTAATGGAATTAAATGAAGGAAAATTAGATGCTCTTCCTGATGCTATTATTAAAGAAAATGTTTTCTTTTTGAGGATTATGGCAGACCATGCTAAATTTATTGGTCATCTTCTTGATCCATCGGAAAGAAAGCTTGTAGATACAGCACGAAATTTTAGCAATGATTTTGATGCATTAATGTATCAAGCAATTGACTTAGAATCTATGAAACCGCAATCCCAAACAGTCCCTCTTTTAGATCAATTTTTAGATCAAAATCGTGTGTCAGTTGCATCGCTTCGGGATTTTAAGAAAACAGCACGTGATTTAATTGAGCAATGTAAAATAAAGAGTATCATCCATCCATTATTAGCAGACCACGTTTTCCGTGAAGCTGATAGATTTCTTGAAATCATTGATATGTATGATGTTCATCTTACAAATATTCAATCACAACCTAGATATTAGAAGATAAGGAAAGATACTATTTTGCTTTCAGTTGAGAAGTTAACAATGTATTGTTAGCTTCTTTTTTGTGTAGAAATGTCTCTTTAAAAACTACATAATTCCCTTTGACCAAATATGTAATTCTCTGTAAAATGATATATATGGAAAAATTATGAATATACAGGGAATCTGTGGATGTTAGCTTCTAATAAATTATTCAGGGGGAATTTATTAGTTAAGTATATTAACTTGTTTGCAATACATTTTACAAATAAAGGGGTATTAGTAATCATGAAAGCAAAAAAATTAGTAAGTTTAGCATTACCAGTTATGTTATTGAGCGGTTGTATTACAATTGAAACGGATGGTAAGAAAGCCGAACCAAAGAAAGAAGAGACGCAAAAGGTAGAGAAAGAGAGTAAGGCTGCTGAAAAAGAGAGTAAGTCAACTGATAGCAAGAAAGAGGATAGCCTATCTGTAGCGAAAGGTGAAGGTACAAACAGTAGTTCATCAAGTAGTCAACAAAGTTCCTCTTCTAATTCTTCAACTGGTAAGGTAACTGGTTCGGATGTTGAAAGGTACAAGGCAGATATCATAAACAGTGCTACTCAAATTGAAGATACAATGAAATTAATTGAAGGAATAGCAAATTCAGACGTAAAATCATACAAACAAAAGAAAAGTGAAGTACAACTAAGTTTAGGTGGAGCAAAGGCAACAACGAAGAAACTGAAGAATTTACAAGCGCCTCCTGAGTTACAGGGAGAACAGGCGAAGATAAAGCAATCGATGGAACTGTATGCGGATTGTTTCCAACTTCTCTTTGATGCATTAGACCAAGAAGACGAGAGTAAAATGCATCAAGCAGTAAGTAAAGCACAAGAAGGTTCAAAACTGTTTGAAGAAGCAGCGAAGAGCATCGGTAGTAAAACCAACTAAGAATAAATGATTTAAAGGGGTATGAGGTATGAAAGTGAAGAAACTAATAGCTGCTGCAGTTCCAGTTCCAGTTCCATTGTTAATATCGTGACTTTATTTCAAACTCATCTGCTACTTAATATATTTTTACTACATATAGAAAAGAAACCCTAACTTCATTTTTTATAGTGAATTTAGATCAATTACGAAGTATTAATATTGAAGAATTATGAGATCGTTTTAAAAGCATTTCATTTAGTAGAGGAAGAACCAAATAGATGCTGTTAGCTATCACAAAAAGCCAATGTGCATATGCGAATGGAAACAAAGACAGGCCATAGTATAGAAAAAATCTATATTATGGCCTGTTTTTATATGTACTTTGGTTTTCTTATGCATATGTATTTTTAGATAATCAAATAGATTAACATAAAAATGAAAATGTAATTGATTTTTACTAGAGAGTAATTTACATTTAATTTATGTAATATATGGTTTTAATATTATTGGGAGGGATGTATTATGAAAAAAGTAAATTTCTTAATTTAACAACGGCCGCCACACTAAGTTTAAGCCTTTTATTCACAGGAGCTGTATCCGCCGCTACTGAAGAAAAATTCAGTCCAAAACAAATGAGTTTAGATAAAGTTACATCTGAAAAAATTGATATGTATCAACTAAATCAAATTCAAGATACATTTACAAAAAAAACTGAAAATCAGGTAACTTTTTATTGGAAAAATACACAAGGTATAGAGGAATCAATTGATTTATCTGTTCGAACAGATGCTAGAGGAAATATAACTTCCGTAAACGAAGTCACTACACATGACAACCTAGTTGATTCTCTAGTTAAAAAGAAAAAACCAGGGAAACCAGGGAAAGGTTCGAGTCCAAAGGTACCATATAAATTAAATGGTGGAACAAATAAATCTAGCTTTATTAACGAACACGCTTATAATAGACATAAATATAATCCAAAAGAAAAATCTACTTCTAGCAAAACTCAGTATGGTCGAGATGTTGACGTGAAAAAGTTAAGGGAGGAAACAATGCATAATTATGAAAATAAGTGGAGTCAAACGGATAACAAGGGTAACAGAACAACAACTTATGCTAAACAATTTGATGGTAATTTAAGCACTTCTGATTCATCAACAAGTCATCATAGGGTTATAATCAATCATTCTGACTCATCAAGAAGTACACAATTCCCATTGTACTTAAAGAACTAACATGAATACAAAAAAATTTCAAACCTATGTGGCGTTGTCAACAAAAGACTGGAGTGCTGAAACATTTGTAAGAACCTTAGAAGAGATTGTATCTTCGGCAAAAGAATATGAAAATGATTATATTGAAGTCCATCAAGTATTAGAAATGGTAGTAACAGAAGTTGAAGTTGAGTATGTAATCATTTTAAATCATACGAGAAACTTAGATGATTTGGGGAAATATCTTAAATAACACATTTCAAATACTGTTTATAAAAAGTATGTAATCAGTATGACAAAGGAAAAACTTTCGGTCGTTTTACGTGAAAAGAAGGCGAAGTTTATAGGAGACGTTGAGAAGAAGAGCGAGAGAAACGGAATCAGGATAGTAATAAAGATTCGGTGTTATTATAATAGTAGAGAGAAGTTATCTGAAAAGGGTGTGAGATACAGTCTGTTTTAGATAGCTTCTTTTATTAATGGAAGTTTGGATATTTGTATCTATAGAGAGAAAAAATTAGTGTAAAGTTGATATGAGAAAGAGTGGGAATTATTTTGAATTAGAATTTGAAAGGAACTGGATAGGGTATTTTTTGCTAAAACAACGAATAATTGAAACTTTATATAGTTGATTCTTGATGATTAAAATAAAATGAATGATATATGTGTTGATATAAAAAAATCATTGGTTTTTTTATAGGTTTTTGAAGATTTTTTGTTGACTATATTTGTTTGTTACAAAAATCGTTGTCTGGATATTAAATAAGTTTACTGGGGCGAGCATTACACTTGTAGCAGATGCACCGTATGTAATGAACTTTTTACCTCTCATATTAATGGTTATAGGTGGTATAGGATCTGATAAGTTGAAGAAAATATATATAGATAGAGGAAATAATTCCCCACACTAGCTGTTCTTTCTACTCAAATTGTGTACTATAAAGGATAGGATGACATAAAGAAGGGGACATATAGAATGGAATTTCATGAACAAAAGATTTTGCCGGCAGTGAGGCAAATTAAAGATTTGGAAAAGCTATTACATAGTTCGTATGAGTATATCGTTATTTTAGATATTCATGTCGGTCAATTGAAGAGTGTTATATCGCTTGCGAAGCAATATTGTAAAAAGGTGTTTTTACATGTGGATTTAATTCATGGTTTGCAGAGTGATGGGCATGCGACGGAGTATTTATGTCAGGAGTTTAGGCCGTACGGATTACTTTCGACAAAAGCGAGCGTCATTATGAAGGCGAAGCAAAAAGGTGTTGTGGCAATTCAGCGTATCTTTTTAATCGATTCGAGTGCAATGGAGAAGAGTTGTAATCTTTTAGAAAAGACGAAGCCGGATTATATAGAGGTGCTCCCGGGAGCGTTAACGGATGTGATCGCTGAAGTGAAAGAGCGTACTGGTGTACCGATTTTAGCGGGTGGTTTTATTCGTACTGTTGATGATGTAGAGAGAGCTTTAAATGCTGGTGCGACAGCAATTACGACATCAAAACGTGAACTATGGAAACATTACCAAAAAAAGTGACGAAAATGTGAAATAATTCTGTTGACACCGCTTTCATTAACGGTTAACATTATAGACAAGTTAATAAACGTGACGGAGAAAAGTAGAGATCCACATTTCATTGTTTCTATATAAATTTATATAGAAGCGTGCAAAGCTGTGGGTCTTTTTCTTTTGACAAAAACGAATGGCCATTCATTTTACCTCTATCACATTTGAAAGCGTTTAAATTGATTGTGGAGGGATACTATGTCAGCATTTTTAGGAGAGTTAATAGGGACTGCGTTGTTAATCGTACTTGGTGGCGGCGTTTGTGCTGGTGTAAGTTTAAAGAAGTCGTTTGCGAAAGATTCTGGTTGGATTGTTATTACAATGGGCTGGGGCTTAGCGGTAGCGGTTGCAGCGTACGCGGTTGGATCAATTAGTGGGGCACATTTGAATCCAGCTTTGACGATAGGATTAGCATTTAAGGGAGCGTTCCCATGGAGTGACGTACCTGGCTATATCGCAGCACAAATGATTGGGGCAATTATCGGGGCAGTTATCGTATATTTACATTACTTACCACACTGGAAAGAAACAGAAGATCCAGGAACAAAGTTAGGCGTATTTGCAACAGGTCCAGCAATTCCGAACACATTTGCAAACCTTTTAAGTGAAATGATTGGGACATTCGTTTTAGTATTTGGTATATTAGCAATTGGTGCAAATAAATTTGCAGATGGATTAAATCCATTTATCGTAGGTTTCTTAATCGTAAGTATTGGTTTATCATTAGGTGGAACGACAGGATACGCAATCAACCCAGCACGTGATTTAGGTCCGCGTATCGCGCACTTCTTCCTTCCGATTGCAGGAAAAGGCGGTTCAAATTGGAAGTATGCATGGATTCCAGTAGTAGGTCCAATCTTAGGTGGATCACTTGCAGGATTATTCCATCAAGTTGTATTTGAAGGAAAACAAAATGCAGCACTTATTTATGTGATTATTGCAACTGTGATTGTACTAGCAATCTCTTATATGACAAGTAAAAAAAGTGGAAGCAATACAAATAGTAGAAAAGTAGCATAAGGGGGAAACCATTATGAAAAAATATATTCTTTCATTAGACCAAGGAACAACTAGCTCACGCGCAATTCTTTTCAATAAAAAAGGTGAAATTGTTCATTCAGCTCAAAAAGAATTTACACAACATTTTCCAAAGCCAGGCTGGGTAGAGCATAACGCGCAAGAAATTTGGGGATCTATTTTAGCGGTTATCGCAACTTGCTTAAGTGAAGCAGATGTAAAGCCAGAACAAATCGCTGGTATCGGTATTACGAACCAACGTGAAACAGCGGTTGTATGGGATAAAACGACTGGTAAACCAATTTATAACGCAATTGTATGGCAATCTCGCCAAACCGCTGAAATTTGTGATGAGTTAAAAGAAAAAGGTTATAGCGAAATGGTTCGCGAAAAAACAGGTCTTTTAATTGATGCATACTTCTCTGGTACGAAAGTAAAATGGATTTTAGATAACGTTGAAGGTGCAAGAGAGAAAGCGGAAAACGGCGATTTATTATTCGGAACAATTGATACGTGGCTTGTATGGAAACTATCTGGTGGTAAAGCGCACGTAACGGATTACTCAAATGCATCACGTACATTAATGTTTAACATTCACGACTTACAGTGGGATGATGAACTTCTAGACATGTTAACAGTACCAAAGAGCATGCTTCCGGAAGTACGTCCATCATCTGAAGTGTATGGAGAAACAATTGACTATCACTTCTTCGGTCAAAATGTACCGATTGCAGGTGTAGCTGGTGATCAACAAGCGGCATTATTTGGACAAGCTTGTTTCGGTGAAGGTATGGCGAAAAATACTTACGGAACTGGTTGCTTCATGTTAATGAACACTGGTGAAAAAGCAGTAGCTTCTGAGCACGGCCTATTAACAACAATTGCATGGGGAATAGATGGTAAAGTAAACTATGCATTAGAAGGAAGTATTTTCGTAGCAGGTTCTGCAATTCAGTGGTTACGTGACGGAATGCGCATGTTTAAAGATGCAAGTGAGAGTGAAGTGTATGCGAATCGCGTTGAATCAACTGACGGTGTATACGTTGTACCAGCATTCGTAGGATTAGGTACACCTTACTGGGATAGTGAAGTACGCGGCGCTATGTTTGGTGTAACACGCGGTACGACGAAAGAGCATTTCATTCGTGCAACACTAGAATCTTTAGCTTACCAAACGAAAGACGTATTATGCGCAATGGAAGCAGATTCAGGTATTGAACTGAAAACATTACGCGTTGATGGCGGAGCAGTTAAAAATAACTTCTTAATGAAGTTCCAAAGTGATATTTTAGATGTTCCTGTAGAGCGTCCGGTGATCAATGAAACAACAGCTTTAGGTGCAGCGTACTTAGCTGGTCTTGCGGTTGGATATTGGAAAAACCAAGATGAAATTAAAGAACAGTGGCATATGGACAAACGCTTTGAACCAACAATGGAAGCGGAAACAAGCGAAGAGCTATATGCTGGATGGAAAAAAGCAATTGAAGCAACAAAAGCTTTCAAATAATCATAAACAGTGTTATAATGGTGACAAGTTAATAATTCGGTAGGAGATTTGGAGAGACCACAACACGCTATAGAGGCGAAATCTATAGCGGAGTTTGTGGTCTCTTTTTTCGTTATCAAAGGGAGGAATTACCATGAAATTTTCAAGTAAACAACGTAAAGACGTATTAAACGGAGTAAATAAACAAGAATTAGATGTGATCGTAATTGGTGGAGGTATTACTGGTTCTGGTATTGCATTAGATGGAGCAACACGCGGGTTATCAACAATTGTGTTTGAAATGCAGGACTTTGCAGCAGGTACATCAAGTCGTTCAACGAAGCTTGTACACGGTGGTCTACGTTATTTAAAACAACTTGAAGTGAAAATGGTAGCAGAGGTGGGGAAAGAGCGTGCGATCGTATATGAGAACGGTCCCCATGTAACAACACCAGAGTGGATGTTACTTCCGTTCCATACAGGCGGTACGTTCGGATCATTCAGTACATCAATTGGTCTTCGTGTATACGACTTCTTAGCAGGTGTAAAACGAAGCGAGCGCAGAAAAATGTTTAACCGTGAAGAAACGCTGAAGAAAGAGCCTCTTGTAAAACAAGAAGGATTAAAAGGCGGCGGTTACTACGTAGAATATCGCACTGATGATGCGCGTCTTACAATTGAAGTAATGAAAGAAGCAATTGAGCACGGCGCAAAAGCTGTTAACTACGCAAAAGTAGATAGTTTCTTATATAAAGATGGAAAAGTATGTGGTGTACGTGTAATCGATTTACTAGACGGAGAAGTATACGAAGTTTACGGTAAGAAAATTGTAAACGCAGCTGGTCCTTGGGTAGATACACTTCGTGAAAAAGATAACTCGAAAAAAGGAAAAGTACTTCAGTTATCAAAAGGTGTTCACTTAGTAATTGATCAAAAACGTTTCCCATTAGGGCAAGCAATTTACTTCGATACACCAGATAAACGTATGGTATTCGCGATTCCACGCGGAGGAAAAACATATGTAGGTACAACAGATACGTTCTATGATAAAGACGCAGCTGTACCACAAATGACAACAGAAGATCGCACATACATCATTAATGCGATTAACTACATGTTCCCAAGCGTCAAAATTACGGAAAAAGACATCGAATCAAGCTGGGCTGGCGTACGTCCGTTAATTTACGAAGAAGGTAAGAGTGCATCTGAAATTTCTCGTAAAGACGAAATTTGGACTTCTGAATCTGGTTTAATTACAATCGCAGGTGGTAAATTAACAGGATACCGCAAAATGGCTGAAATGGTAGTAGACTACGTAACAAACTTACTACAAAAAGAAGGCCATAGTGCATATCCGAAGAGCACAACGAAACATATGCCAATCTCTGGTGGACATGTAGATGGCTCTAAAGGATTACCAGCATTTATCGCGAAAAAAGCAGGCGAAGGTACGAAATACGGTTTAACAACAGCACAAGCAGAAGAATTCGCGAAATTCTACGGCTCTAACGTTGACGTACTATTTGACCTAGCGAAAAAACATAAAGACGAAGTGAAAGAATACAACATGCCGCTAGACGTTCTAATCCCACTTGTATACGCAATGGATTACGAAATGACAGCAAAACCAGTCGACTTCTTCGTACGCCGCAGAGGCGCTGTATTCTTCAACATCCACTGGGTATACGAGTGGAAAGAAGCAGTAATCAACTACATGGCTGCAAAACTAGGCTGGAGCAAAGAAGAGCAAATGAAATACACAGCAGAACTAGAAAAAGCATTAAGAGACGCTGTCATTCCTGTAGATCAACAAGAACATGCAGCTGCATTAGCGTAAAATAGAGAAACACCTGAAGAGAAACTCTTTAGGTGTTTTTTTATCTTGACTAAAAATAAATAAAATGTGTTACAATGATGGTAGAGTATATAGTATGAATTTTGCATAAAATAAAGAAGACAGAAGCCTGAGAAACTTCTGCCTTTGTAACCTAACTTGCTATTGTGGTGGTAGTAGGTGCGGTTATAAGACAATTACATTAACGTTTTAGCCGAGAACCGCCCTTACCTTTTCCACGAAGCAGGGTGGTTCTCGCTTTTTTGTATACAGAAATTAGCCATGGACCGACGTATCTTCTACCGATGACAACGCCAGCTCCGGTCAGGATACCATACACTAATTTAATGACAAACATCGCGATCATATTATCACCTCCCCCTTTTTTCAAAATGGAAGAGATGATTACCACACCTACTAGTTATAGCTTATTAAGTTACGTATTTATTGTATTATGTTTTAAAATAGGGAACAAGACATATAGATAAAAAGCCCTAGCGTTCAAACTCAAACCCCCACTGAAAGGCTTTATCTCAGTAGGGGTAGTTGACTCCTTGTTAAATAAACATAACTAAAAAAATAAAGATACTGATAACAATATCCAAATGAAATACACGGCAGAACTAGAAAAAGCAATAAATTAACAAGAACAAACAGCTGCGTTATGTATAGAATTTCAAATACTACACTTGTATGAAGAGTGTACTGGTTTTGATAATATCGATCCATCTTTGTATGGCCATGAAATATTAGATTCTTTAAGTGAACGTTAGAAAGAAGGAGGACTCGATTAAATCGGTTCTCTTTTTCATTTAGCGATAGGAAACGAAGACGACCCTCTTATTGCAAACTTAAAGAGCGCCGTGGGAGAAAGACGCTCTTTAGGTGAATGTATTGTAACGACTATTCGGTTTATTATATGTAAGTTGCTGAGGAAGTGTTTTATAAAAAACGTTATTACCCTCTGTATTTTTTTATAAATTTATAAAACTTTTCCATACAGTGCGTCGTCTAATATATGGGAAGGAGGGAAGGCTGTGGATGAATTAATGATAGAAGCGTTTGAAATAGAAGATAAGGAGGACCTTATCGACGAAATAATGAACAAGTATGGACAAGAAGTCTTACAGCTTGTGTATTCATATGTGAATAATAAAGAGGTTGCGGAGGATTTAACGCAAGATATATTTGTGAAATGTTATAAATCTCTTCATACATATAAAGGGAATTCGAACTTAAAAACATGGCTATGGAGAATTGCAATTAATCATTGTAAGGACTATTTAAAAAGTTGGTATAACAAAAAAGTTATTGTTACAGAAGATGACTTTACGTATATGGAGAGTCAAAAAGAAAGTGTGGAACAAACTGTCATTCAAAATGCGGAGGATCGTGAACTGGCTTCTGCAGTAATGAATTTACCGATCAAATATCGAGAAGTCATTTATCTATTTTATTATGAAGAATTATCAATTAAAGAGATTGCGATTGTAATAGATGTGAAGGAAAACACGATAAAAACGAGGCTGAAAAAAGCAAAGGAGCTTTTGAAGAAAGGATTGGAGGAATAGTCAAATGGAAGATCGATTAAAAGGCTTGCGAAAATCAATGGAGAACACAACTTTTAAACATTTGAGTTTTTCTGATCAGCACCAGAAGCGGGTGCGTGAAAAAATCAATCAATCGTCCGAAAAAGAAGCAGACATCCTTTTAGCAGTGTTGCAACTTCTTATGAATGAAAAAACAGGTTATGAATTGATGCAGTTACTACGGGGAAGAGGGATTCAAACATTTGAAGGTAATGAAGGGTCTCTATACACTTTGTTACATCGTCTAGAGCAGAATCTCTTTATCCAATCTAGCTGGGACCACGAAGGAGCTAAATATTATCAATTAAATGATAAAGGAAACAAGATGCTGCGAAAAGCAGAGAAAAATGCTACGAAGGCACGATTTATATTAAAAGGATTCGTACAGGAGTGAGAAGAAATTGAACAAAAAAGGGGAGCGTTTTTTAAAGGAAGTTACGAACCATATTAAATCAAAAGAAGCGAAGGACTTAGTGGCAACGGAACTAGACTTTCACTTGAAACAGACGAAGGATATGTGGATAGGGAAAGGGTTAAGTGAGGAAGTTGCTGAAGATAAGGCCGTTGAACAAATGGGGAGTCCGATTAAACTGGGGCAGGAACTTAACAAACTTCATAAGCCAAAGGTTGATTGGTTTTTAATTGGTTTATTAGTGGCTGCGATGGGGTTAGGGTTTTTGCCGGTTATAACTTTTGGACATGCTGACTTATTCATGAATAAGGTGATATTTGTTATTCTCGGTGTTGCAACAGCTATTGGGATGATGCTACTTGATTACCGGAAGCTAGAAAGACTCGGGTGGCTGTTTTATACAATTGGTATACTCATCTTGTTAATGATAAAATGTTTTCCGACTGGTTACGTGATTGGGGAAGCAATAATAAAAATTGGCCCCATCAAAATTGACTGTCTAACGACGATACCATTCTTCTTTCTAGCTTGGGCTTCATTTTTTAATAACAGTAGATTAAAGTTTATACATCTGCTAATGTTGTACGTATTTTCTTTATATCTATTTTTAATTACATCAATTATGGTGCCAATTTTTATTTATATTACGATGGTATTCGTTATGCTTTGGTGGAGTAAGCTAGGAAAGAAAACAGCATGGATAATTACGATATTACCAATTCTCCCCTTTGTTATTAGGGATCTATTTTCCTGGTCCGCTGTAAAAGAATACCGTATGGCCAGAATTTTAGGATTTATAAACCCAGAGCATGATCTATGGTATTTACGATTAAAAGAGGCAATGTCTTCAGCAGGTTGGTTTGGTACATATGGAAATATAAAGTCTATCCGTGCTGCCCATACTGATTTTGTATTTGCAAGTTTGACTTACTATTATGGATATGTACTTGCGCTAGTTCTTGTCGTGATTCTTTCTCTTTTTGCAGTAAGAATAATGAACATAGCTTATAAAATAAATGATGGTTATGGTAAATTGCTTCTCGTTGGCGGAGTGACTCTTTTTGTAATCCATTTTATTTGTAACGTTGGCATGACCCTCGGGATATTACCGCGTGTTTCTATATCATTACCTTTTATTAGCTACGGATTGATACCAACTCTGTTTCATGCATTTATAATGGGAATTGTGTTAAGTGTATATCGACGTAAAGATATTTCAACGAGAATGCAAAAGACGCCTTGATGATTTGAAGTGCACCCCGAAAATGGGGTGCACTTTTTGTATTTACACACTTAACAAGTGTTTCCGTTCTCAACTTCTCCGCATGAATCTGGAATTTGCTTATCTTTTATTAATAGTAATAAAAGTTCAAAAAACTGTTCGCGTTGTTCTAATGTGAGGTTTTGTAAAATATCGTTTGCGACTTTGTCTTGGAAAGCGAGCGCCTGCTCCATATTGGAATGTGCGCGTTCAGTAAGTTGAATTAATGTAGCTCGGCGATCAGTTGGATCTGGTATACGAACTAGGAGCTTGTCTTGTTCGAGTGCATCGACAAAATCGGTAACTGTACGTGCTTTGACGCCTAATTTAGCAGCTAATGCGTTCATTCGAATGGGACCATTTTCAGAAACGGTAGATAGAACGCGTAGCCTTGGCCCTGTTAGATGATAAGGTGTGTCAAGGGCTGACAATTGAGATTGAAATTCTCTTTGAACATAGTTGGACGATTGCATTAAAATATGAATGATATCTATTGCAGCTGGATTATTTGATTTCATGAATGGGATGACCTCCTCATTATTTTGTAGTTCATTTTTGCACGTTTCATAAATATATTGTATATTATTAGTGAGTATCCTCTCTATATTATAAACGATTAGTGAGTAAACTCATTATATCGCGTACTCATAATGTGTAATAGCGGGATAATTACTATTATAACTGATGCGGGGGTCTATAGAAAACGATAATAGAGTGAGGTGTATGTAAGGAATTTAATTTCAACTCGTTTCAGCATTCAATAGAAATACCTTTAAAAAAACATATGTAACGGAGGATTGTACATGACTATTGTAGCATTAGTACTTCAATGTTTATTAATTTTTGCATTTTTCTTTTCGAGTGTGAGTAAAATTGCGGGAGCAAAAATGCAAGTAGAGGCTTTCGCTCATTTAGGTTTACCGCAATGGTTTAGAATTGCGACAGGTTGGATTGCTTTAGCAGGAGTAGTTGGACTAATTTTTGGTTTCTGGAATGAAATTATATTAGTTTTAGCAGCATTATGGATTGCTTGTATTATGTTAGGAGCTGTATTGTCACATATGCGTGTTAAAGATCCAATTGGAAAAATCATGCCAGCAGCCGTGCTTATGATTTTAGCGCTAATTCTTGCGTTCATTCATTCTTCAGCAGTAATAGAACTTCTGTAAAGCAAATTGTAGATTTGATTGAATAGAGGTAGAAACTGAGCACGTACGATAAAAATGATATCCTCATTATAATAAAATAGTGAGGATATTCATTATGTTGATACTCATTTAAATTTGTATAAATTATGGGAAAGAGAAAGGGGGTCTACACGATGGTAGATCATTCATCACAAAATGCGGATAAATTGCTAGGAGTTTTAGTCGTTACGCTAATATTTTCGGTTATGAACGGTACGATGTTTAATGTAGCTCTTCCTGAAATCGGTAAAGAATTCAACCTTGTTCCTTCAGAGGTTAGCTGGATTATGACGAGTTATATGGTCGTTTACGCCGTTGGTTCTATCGTGATGGGAAAACTGGCGGATAAATATCGGCTAAAGGATTTGTTGACGTACGGATTGCTTATTTTCGCTCTAGGTTCCTTGCTTGGTCTACTTGCTACTGAGTATTGGGTTATCATTTTAGGCCGTGTCATTCAGGCAGCGGGAGCTTCTGTTCTTCCTGCGACAGCAATGATTATTCCGGTTAGATACTTTGCGCCAGAGAAAAGGGGGCGTGCGCTTGGAACTTCAGCAGTTGGTTTAGCACTTGGTAATGCGTTAGGACCAGTTGCGGCAGGGTTAATCACAAGCTTTGGAAGTTGGAGATTTATGTTTGTTCTTTCTTTACTACCACTTTTGACGCTTCCTTTCTTTAGGAAGTATTTAGATAATGCGAAAGGGAAGGCGGGTAGTATTGATATTCTTGGCGGAGGGTTATTAGCTATATCAGTCGCGTTCTTCTTGCTTGCCATTACGCAGATGCAAGTGCTGTTATTCCTTGGAGGATTTGTTATGTTAGCTTTCTTCATTTTGCGAATTAGAAAAGCTACAGAGCCTTTTATTAAACCGACTCTGTTTAAAAATAAGAATTTTTCGATTGGGTTACTCCTTGCCTTTATGACGACAGCGATGAGCTTTAGCATGACATTCATGACGCCGCAATTTCTATCGGCAGTAAATGGATTGACTCCTTCGAATATTGGTTTTGTTTTAGTTCCAGCTGCAATTGCCTCGGCAATTATGGGAAGAAAGGGAGGAAGGGTAGCTGATACTCGGGGCAATTTTGTACTCGTTTTTATTGCCTCAGTATTCATATTCCTTGCTTTCTCATTATTATCTACTTTCATTGGGGTCTCGGCTTTTGTCATAGCATTGATTTTAATTTTCGGAAATGTAGGACAGACCTTTATGCAGATTTCAATGTCTAATACAATTTCGCAAACACTGTCAAAGGAAGAGACAGGTGTTGGAATGGGATTACTGTCGATGATTAATTTCATATCTGGCGCGATGGCTATGAGTGTAGTAGGGAAATTGCTTGATAAAGGATCTACTTCACTAAAGCTAAATCCTTTTGTTGCAAATGAAGCTGCAAATATGTATAGTAATATCTTCGGCGTGATGTCATTGTTAATCTTACTTGTAGTTGTGCTCTACCGTTTTCAATTTGGTATGGGCGTTTCTACGTTAAATATGACTAGCAAAGGTAGTAAAAACTTATAAAAGAAAATACAAGGAGGGTTTATGTATGAATGCTCAAACTGCATCTGTTTCTTCGCAGTCAAAGGAGTTTGACAATGTGAAAAGACTCCCAATTTTAATATCAATGATCATTGGAGCGTTTTTCACCATTTTGAATGAAACATTATTGAACGTTGCTTTTCCACAATTAATGATTGAGTTGAATGTAACAGCGTCGACTCTTCAATGGCTTTCAACAGGGTACATGCTTGTAGTTGCTGTACTCATTCCAGCTTCTGCTTTATTAGTACAATGGTTTACAACAAGACAAGTATTCATAGGTGCTATGGTAATCTTTACTTTCGGTACACTTGTAAGTGCGATTGCGCCTGGATTTTCTATACTATTAATGGGTCGCTTGTTACAAGCAGCAGGTACGGGATTAATAATGCCCGTATTAATGAATACGATTCTCCTTCTATATCCTCCTGAAAAGAGAGGAGCGGCAATGGGGAGTATTGGGCTTGTAATCATGTTTGCCCCTGCCATTGGGCCGACACTTTCAGGGCTCATTTTGGAAACATTGAATTGGAGATGGCTATTTTATTTCGTTCTTCCATTCGCAATTTTTTCTATCATTTTTGCGTTTATTTATTTAAAAAATGTCTCTGAGCCTACTAAACCAAAGGTGGATGTATTATCTATTCTTTTATCTACAATTGGATTTGGCGGAATTGTTTATGGATTTAGTAGCTCAGGTGAAGGTTGGGGTAGTTTCCAAGTATATGGCATAATCCTAATTGGTCTTGTAGCAATTCTATTCTTCGTATTGCGTCAATTGAAATTGAAAGAGCCATTACTAGACCTTAGTGCATTTAAGTATCCGATGTTTACGCTCACGACAATTTTATTGACGATCATGATGATGACGATGTTCTCGACAATGACGTTATTACCATTTCTATTCCAAGGTGCTTTAGGCTTAACTGTCTATGCAACTGGTCTTATCATGCTTCCAGGTAGCCTGTTGAATGGTCTGCTTTCTCCAGTTTCAGGGAAGCTTTTTGATAAATTTGGTCCAAGAGCGCTTATTATTCCTGGTACGATCTTATTAGCAGGTGTGATGTGGTTCTTTACACAAGTAACGGCAGATACGTCTAAAATAACTTTCATCCTATTACACGTCACTATGATGATATCTATTTCAATGATCATGATGCCGGCGCAAACGAACGGTTTGAACCAACTTCCGAAGCGATTTTATCCTCACGGAACAGCTATTTTGAATACTCTATCACAAGTAGCGGGTGCGGTAGGAGTTGCGTTCTTTATTAGCGTTATGACTTCCGGACAAAAGAAATATTTGGATGCATCTTCAAATCCAACTGACCCAGCTCAATTAACAAAAGCAATGGTTTCAGGCGTGCATAACGCATTTACAATTGGCTTTGGTTTGGCACTACTTGCAGTCGTTGTAGCTTTATTTATAAAACGCTCGCAGAACTCAGAAAGTTAAGGGTCGAAGTAAAGAGGGTATGCCGAGGGCAACCCTCTTTACTATTTTGTTCCTACATAGTAATTTGATTTTGGTTCCTTCTTATTAAAATAGTATTTGTCGGATAGCACACCACACCTTTTTAAACTTATAATGGAACAGCTCTAACTTAGTGATAAAGTTTCATTTTATGTTTAAATAAGTAAACTCGCTTTAATAGAAGTACACAATTCAGAACGAGAAATGGATTCAGCTAGCTGCTGTAAATAAGCATACTCTTCCGCGTCTTTTTCAGAAGTGTTAAGATCCAATAAAGGTGAAGAAAGAAGTACATCAATCGTAAGTAAACTTGAATCATGAGAGACGATGTTATAACCTGCAAAAACAGGTCATTTTAAGTAAGTGCGTGTTTGCATGCGTATCACTATTTTATGTACAATAAAAGAAAAGCCTCTTATGAGATGGGGAGAGAAAAACTCATGTCCAGCCAACAATTAGTGAATTTACGTATTGATTTTGCGTTTAAACAACTATTTGGCACAAGTGGAAATCAAGATTCTTCTTTTCGACAAGCATATGAAGCAAGAGAAAAAGCTTTGATGGATGAAGCCGCAAAGTTTGCTCATGCTCGTAATGAAGGAAAGAAAGAGGGAATTGAAGAAGGTAAGATTCAATTAATTCGTGGAATGCATAAAAATGGAATGTCAATCAAAGATATTGCAAAGTTTACAAATTTACGTTTAGAAGAAATAGAAAGCATTTTAAAAGTATAAATGATAGAAAAAACACCTCCACTGAATTTGCATACTTTGAAGTGACCCAATGAAATAAGACAAGGAAAAAACACCTCTTATACCGTATTTAATTTAAATACGAATATACGGAGGTGTTTTTTCATGTGCCACTCTTTAGGTTCATTTCAAATTATCAAGGTGTAATAAGTTCAAAACTCTCCGAATCAGCCTCAACAATAAAAGGACTAACTTCGCCAACGCTATAAAGTTGCAATTCGTGCATCGCGCGTGTACAAGCAGTGTAGAACAATCTACGAACGCTCTCATCGCTGTATACATGTTTAGAAGCATTGTAAATAATAACAGCATCAAATTCGATACCTTTCGCTAAGTAAGCTGGGATCACGACGATGCCTTGCTCATACTCGGCTGAGTTACTCTTCACGAGTTTAATATTCTCGATATGATTAAGCGCTTCGTAAGCAGCTGCACTTTCGGCTGCAGATTTACATATAATTGCGATCGTGTTGTGATTTTGTTTTTGTAGTTCAGCAACTTTGGCAGTAATATGTTCGTGCAGTTCGCTCTCATTCGCTACTTTCGTCACTGTAGGTTTCTCACCGTCACGTTCAAAGGCGTGAATGTTCTTGCCCTCCGGCACGAGAGCACGTGTGAATTCAATAATCGGTTTTGTTGAGCGATAGCTACGAGTTAAGTTGATACCGTTCGTTTCATCTGGCCCGTATAAGCTAGTAAGTGTATTGAAATTCACTGTTTCACTCGCATGGGCAAAGATCGCTTGGTTAAAGTCCCCGAGTACAGTCATTCTTGCAGCAGGGAAGAGACGTTTTAAAAACTCGAACTGAAATGGTGAATAATCTTGCGCTTCGTCTACGAGTACGTGTTTAATCGATCTATTCGTTTGGAAGCCTTCAATTAACTCTTTTAAAAGTAAAAATGGAGTTGCATCCTCGTAATATAATTTTCCTTCATCGAGCATGTTCACCGTTAAAGAACAAATGTCATCCCAGTCTTTCGGTTTTTCTCCCGTAACCCATGATGCATCTGTGAAGAGCTGTTTATATATTCCTGTGAAATTGATAAAGCGCAATGTTTGAACACCTTTGCGAAGTGGTTTCAATTTTTTACGGACAATCATACGTCCAAGTACTTTCGCTTCTTTCTCAAAATCGTTAAAGGAGTTGTCGTCAAACTCACCTTTTTTCTGTAAATATTTATAAGCCTTTTGGTATTCATCTTTACTAAGTAATTCAATTTCTTCTTCTACCCAAGGCTTTTTCAGTTCTGTTTTTTCAATTGCATCTATTTGTTTATTTAACCAATCCGTTAATTTTTCAATTCTATTATGGAAACGGAGGGAGGAGTCGGTATTGTAAAATTGCTCTGTAATTTCTTTCGCAGAAACAATTAGCTTTCCTCTAAATTTCATTCCTCTAAATAGCATACCAGCTGATTCAAGAGATTGTCTGTACGCTCTAATCATCTCGAAAAATTGAGTAGATGCTTTAAAGCGAATGCTTGCATTTCTTGTTTTATAGATAGGGCTATTTGTTTCAGTGAGCATATATTCTAATTGCTCGTATGGATCTTCCACGTCAAATGACTTACTTAGTCTATGATTTAAATATTCTTGGAACGTCACTTGCTGCATATTTTCTTCGCCGAGTTCAGGTAGTACGTTAGATACGTAACTGTTGAACATAGAGTTAGGAGAGAAGAGAATAATTTGATCCGCTTTTAGCCATTCGCGATATTTATATAGTAAGTAGGCGATTCGTTGCAGCGCAGCGGACGTTTTACCGCTACCAGCAGCTCCTTGCACGATAAGGAGTCGGCCTTCATCGTGACGGATAATTTCATTTTGCTCGCGCTGAATTGTAGCGACGATGCTTTGCATATGTTTGTTTGTTCCTTTACCGAGCGCTTGTTGCAGAATTTCATCGCCAATTGTAAGGCTCGTATCGAACATAGAATCAATTTCGCCATTTTGAATAATGTATTGTAATTTTTTCTCCACATTACCGTGAATTACGCCGCCTGGTGTACTGTATTCAGCTGGTCCTGGCGGATAATCGTAGTACACACTCGAAATAGGTGCGCGCCAGTCATATATAAGAAAGTTTTCTCCGCTAGCATCAGTAAGTGTAGCAACGCCAATATAAATTTGCTCTGCAGCAGATTCTCCTTCTTCTTTGAAATCAATTCGTCCGAAATAAGGTGCTTTATGCATGCGTTTTAGTGCGGCAAGTCGATTAAAGGTGTGCTTATGGGTAATTTGTGTGACAGCTAGTGACTGAGCTTGTTGTCTTAAGTTGATAACTGTTTCAAGATAATCATCAAAAGTATCAGTATTCACTTTCACGTCATCCCAGAAGTGTTTACGAATATGGATTACTTCTGCCCGGCGTCTGCCAGTTTCGTTTTCCAGTTTATCAATTTGCTGCGTAATCGTTTCGATTACGGTATCCAATCTTTTTTGCTCTAAATCAAGTTTTTTGTTCATACGGTAGCACTCCTTTAAAAGTGAAAAATAGAGGTTGACTGAAGAAAGAAACTATGGTATATTTGATATACGGATAAATATGTTTTATTTAATTTGCAAAACGTGTTTCTGTACTAATTTAACATAGTTTCTGAATTTAATCAATGATAATAAGATAAACCTTGGTTCCGTGTGTAATGGAATCAAGGTTTTTTTGTTGTAGAGTATAGTCTGTTTAAGTTAAATTTTTAGCATTTGTTAGTTGAAAAAAGGGATAACAAAAAATCAATTTTGCGGTGGAATATATTCACCTGTTGTTACATGAAAACCAGCTGCTTTCATCTTTGTCTGTTCTTTATTCCAACCTATTACTAGCATTAGGGGGATGTTCATCTCAGTGTCTTTTTTTAGCAGAAAATTATAACCTTTTGCCCAATCTTTACCGGGATAGATATCACCTGATTCTAATGCTTTTTTTAGTAACTGGGGAGAATCGTAGTTAATATCTTCTAATCTGATGAACTCTTCTTTAGGATAAGGCGAAGTACCTTTCCTGGTTACATCCTGTGCTTGAACAATTTTCCCCTCATAGATAGTAATTAAAAATATTTTATTAGTATCTGGCACTCCAAAATCAATATTCCAGTATTTTCTTTTACCGTTACTTCCAATTGCCTTCCCGGGCTTATCTTTGTCAATATTAACTGCCTGTAAAAATTGAGCATTTTTATCCCATTTAAGTGCAGGAGTAGATGCTAACTCAATAGCTTGTTTTAATGATAATTCTTGGTGTTCAAAGATTGCTAATGTATCTTCAATGGACTTTATTGAACGAGCAGATGTTTTTTCGGCAGTTCCGATAGAAAGTATCAAAAGTAAGACGATAAGGCTTATTTTTTTCATTTTCGTACACCTTTTTAGCGTATATTCTTGCCGAACTGTTTGAAATTATCCTACACGTTACCTATTTTTTAATTTAGATGTTCGTTCCCGTTGCATACCGATCTAAAGAGGGAGAGAGTCTTACTACCTAAAATAACTGGATTAATGCAAATTAAAAAAGCTTGGGGCTACCCAAGCTTTTTTCACTTCATTATTTCTTTTCGTCTTTCTTAGCGTCAGCTTTTTGCTCTTTGAAAAGATCTTTCAAATCTTTATCGTCAACTTTTACGTCAGCTTTTTTGATTTCTTTCATCATAAGGTCGTTCATGAATTCGCCATCTTGTGCTTTCTTTTGAACGATTTCTTTTTTGATGTCAGCTTTAGATTGTTCAAATGATTTTTCTGGCTCTTTAATGTCTGTTACTTTAATGATGTGGTAACCGAATTGTGATTTCACAGGTTCGCTTACTTCATCTTTTTTCAGCTTATAAGCAGCCTCTTCGAATTCTTTAACCATTTTGCCAGGTCCGAAGAATCCTAAGTCGCCACCTTTTTCTTTTGAACCAGTATCTTCAGAGTATTGTTTTGCTAACTCTTCGAAAGATTTACCTTGTCCAAGTTCTTCTTTAACCTTTTTAGCAGTTGCTTCATCTTTTACAAGAATGTGGCTTGCTTTAATTTCAGGCTTGTAATTATCTTTCAATTCTTTATCAGTGATTGTTTTCTCGATAGCTTTTTCTTGCGCTAGTTGAGCACGCACACCAGTTTTTAACGTTTCTTCTTTAATACCTTGTTGTTTTAATAGTGTATCGAATTGATCACCGTATTGTTTTTTCATTTCATCGAACTTTTTGTCTACTTCTTTGTCTTCAACTTTGTAGTTTTTAATAAGTACTTTTTCCATAACCATGTTATTTAGTACTTGTTTACCAGCTTGTGTCTTCATTTGCTCGTAGAATTCTTCTTTTGTAATGTCACCAGCTTTAGATGTAACGATTTTGTCTGATGATGATGTTCCACATGCTGATAATGCGATTACACTTGTTGCGGCTAAGGCAAGCATAGCTTTCTTCATTCGATAAACACTCCTACTATTATGTATTTTTAATTTATCCTACACCAATGAATTTTAGTTCATCAGAGCCCGGTTAAGTCTCACTGATACTTTTGCTTTTTATGTTGGTAAAGCGCACTTAACAGGGCTTACCGTGGCTTAAGGATAAAGTTAAGATGCGTGTCATTTATTTCATAGTATAAGCAATATGTACAGAATTTAATATATCATATTTCGACGTGTTTTCATATTGATAAAGAAAAATTAACCAGTACGTGTCAGATTTTGAAGGTGTGCCATATTGGGCGTATGCCGCATATACAGAAAAGAGGAGGGGATGGGGATGAATTCTCAACTTATTTTATTACTTGTACTGTTTATTTTATTGGTTATAGTAGGTATAATTTGCTTATAGAGGAAAAAAGTGAGGAAGGGGCTTTCCTTCCTCACTTTCCATGAAATATAATTTCTATATAACTAGAAATTAATAAAATTGTTATACATACATTAATAACCCGAAACACACCGGGTTGGCGGCTCGCAGATATTTGTTTTCGTTCACACAGTGTATGTGTCATGAAATTCGTGTAAAATATAACAAGAAGTGCGAATGCGACAAAAACAACTGTTATAAGTGTCATGAGGCGAGACCTCCTTTTGGCTAAAATACATATACTTTATATATTGTATCATACGATATTTTGTTCGTGTTATAAAATTCAGAAATAGAAGACTTTGTGTTAGAAAGTGAGGGAGAAAATGGACGTTGTTAGAAGATTAGAACAAGCTGAATACTACGTAGACCTACTATTTAAAATGATTGATGAAGAAAAGTGTCCATTTTATTCTTTGATCATAAAGAAAAAAGCTCGTAAAAAAGATGTTGAACGTATACTACATCTTTGTGAAAAACTGAACGAACAATATGTAGCGGAGAAAGCAGAAGGCCTTCTTTTGTTCGATGCGCTGTTAGATCAATTTGAAAAAGCGCTTCCACATCAGCTCGAAGTACACGAAACTGCGGAAGCGCTAGCAAAACAAGGTTTATTCAAACCGCTTATGAATGAATTCTTAAGCATGATTGCGAAAAAATAAATAGATTATTTCTTAACTAACTTCTGATCGGATTCTGTAAAGTTCTCTTCAATATCTTCTAATGATTTCTCAAAAATATCGATGAAGTCTTGTCCGTAAATGTTACGCAAGATAGCAATCAGTTCGATATTTTCTGGGAACTTCCCATAAAAATTACGAAGTGCAAGAGCCCCATTAAACACTGAATTATTTTCAGGGTCATACTCCTCCATTAAGCGAAGTAGTAATTCTTCCCCTTTGTCTGTAATTTCGATGTACGTATTTCGTTTATCATCTTCTTTTTTCGAGAATACAAGATAGCCGCGTTCTTCCAGCTTTTTCGAGAAGTTAAACGCCGTTGATACGTGCATAACTCCAAACTTAGCAATCTCAGAAATAGAAGCCCCTTTTAAATGATAAGCGATTGTTAAAATATGATGCTCATTAATGTTTAAATCATAAGGTTTAATCCACATCTGCCAATCTTTCTCTACACATTTCCATAACGCTTTCGATAATTGAGCAATGCGTTGGCTGAAAATCATCGCTTCTTTTACCGAGTAATCTTTTTCTCCACTTTTCATATACTCACCCACTTTAACATTCTTTTTCATTACTATCTATTATGCCAGTAAAATAAAAATTAATAAAGTCTTTTTGTGAGAATTGTGAAAATTTTTTAAAAAAATGACATTCTATACAAATCATGCATAACTATGGAAGCGGTTTATGAGTCGTGAATACATGTGTTGTCCATACATGTTAAGTGATAACATATATTGTAAATGCATAAAAACACGGCATATCTATGTGATATGCCGTGTTAAGGTCAATTTATATAAAAAATATTTGTTATATGCAAAAAACTAAGCAGGAATTTGTTTACGCTTTTTCCGGAACAGCTTCTTGTAGTTTCTCAATTGATTTTTGAATGTCCAAAATCTCTTTCTCAATATGTCGTTTGTTTTGAGAAATATCTTGCTTCCAGTTAGAAAGTGTATCGTGCATATCGTCTTTTAATTCTTGGAACACTTCTTTACCTTCTGAAGCAGTTTCAACGATTTGACGTTTTAATAATTTTGTATCAGCTGTAATATCAGCTAACGTCTTTTTAATATCATTTCCTTTTTCTTTTAACTTGCCGCGCATGTCTTTGCCAGAAGAAGGAGTAGAGAAAAGAACAGCTAGTCCAGCAACTGCTCCGCCGCAAATGACACCTGTAATAAAGGATTTAGCTTTTGACATAAAAGGAGACCTCCTTATTTTTTGTTCGTATTCATGATGTGAAAAAATATGCATATCTTTAAGACGAGGGAAAGAATAGTACCCAGTCCCCAGCATCTTAAGTGGAGAAACAAGCCGTGCCATATTTAATCACGTTAGGAAAGTGGCTTGTTATGTATGACTACTTATTATAGTGTCACTATTTCACACTATTTGCAATTGTACTTGCGATGTTTTGTAAATTTTCCATTGTATATTCATTTTGATGTGATTTCCAAACAGCACCGAAACCATCGTTTTCACCGTAGCGTGGAATTAAATGAAGGTGGAAGTGGAACACAGTTTGTCCAGCTTTTTCACCGTTATTGTTAAGGAGGTTAAAGCCAACTGGATTAAACTCTGCTTTAATCGCGTTTGCGATTTTCGGAACGACAGAAAAAATGTGTGATGCGATTTCTGGCGTTAACGCAAAAATGTCTTGTTTGTGAACTTTTGGAATAACAAGAGTATGTCCTTTTGTTACTTGACTAATATCTAAAAATGCAAGCACATGTTCATCTTCGTATACTTTTGAGCAAGGGATTTGCCCGTCAATGATTTTACAAAAAATACAATTATCTGCTGTATGATTCATCGATCTCATCCTTTCAAATATCCTTAGCCGTATTTTACCATAATTACATAAGAGAACAAACACGAAAAACAGGAAGCTGACTCAGCTTCCTGTTTTCTGAAGAGGGATTGAAAAAGCATTATCGTAATTTACGTTTCGCAGACACCTCATTTATTTTAAGAAATGCACGGTAAATCGGCTAAAGTTTCTGCCGTAGACACCCCATTTTCAAGTGAAATGAATTGCAATCTTTTTAAATGAAATTGTTTACTTTTTAAAACAGTATATGCTCTTTCGGAGACACCCCGTTTCGAAAATAAAACAAATAATCTGGTTATGTGTAAATTCCTTTGTCCAACTTGGACACCCCATTTCATGATGACTTCACTATGTTGTTGTACTCATCAATAGGTGGTCGCTTTTTCAATGTGTTCCTTCTTCCTTAATTATGATGTCCGCTTTCGGGAAAATATATGCGAACAAATTTAAATTTTTTTGAATGCATCGATACTATGTAGTACAGCGTAATTTTTGGTAAGATGAATATAGAACGAATATAAATGAAGAAAGTGGTGTCGTATGAGCGAGTTATTGCGTGTAGAAAATGTTACAGGAGGATATACGAAACGACCTGTATTAAAAGATGTTTCGTTCTCTGTGAATAAAGGTGAACTTGTCGGCTTAATCGGTTTAAATGGAGCAGGTAAAAGTACGACGATTAAACATATTATCGGTTTAATGGAACCGAAAAAAGGAACTGTCACAATTAATGGGAAAACAATTCGTGATGATATGACAGCGTACCGTTCTAGTTTTTCGTTCATCCCAGAAACACCAGTATTATATGATGAGCTAACGCTAGAAGAACATTTGAAGTTAACAGCGATGGCTTACGGTGTTGATGAAAAACAATATGAAGAACGTGTAGGACAATTATTACAAGAATTCCGTATGAAAAATCGTTTGAAATGGTTTCCGTCTCATTTCTCAAAAGGGATGAAACAAAAAGTAATGATTATGAGTGCGTTTTTAGTAGAGCCATCTCTTTACATTGTGGACGAACCGTTCGTTGGGCTTGATCCGTTAGCAATCCAATCACTCCTTCAAATGATGGACCAAATGAAAAAGAGTGGTGCAGGTATTTTAATGAGTACACATATTTTAGCGACGGCAGAGCGTTATTGTGATTCGTTCATTATTTTGCATCAAGGCGAAGTGAGAGCGAAGGGAACATTATCTGAGCTGCAATCACAGTTTCATATGCCAGGTGCAACGTTAGATGATATTTATATTGCATTAACGAAGGAAGAAGATTATGAATAGCACAGCGTTATGGAAAGAACGATTTCGTTACTTTTTACAAGAAGTTCGTACATATAGTAAATACGTATTTAATGATCATTTAAAATTTATTTTCGTATTCATCATCGGCGCAGGAGCGTATTATTACCAACAATGGTTACAAACGTTAACACCTTCGTTTCCGACTGCGCTCGTTATGGCAGTGTTACTTGGATTCGTATTAACGGCCGGATCCATTCAAACGTTGTTAAAAGAAGCGGATCTCGTTTACTTACTGCCAGTGGAAGAAAAGTTAAAACCATACTTCACAAAGGCATTTCTTTTTACGTTTATGATTCAGTTATACATAATTGCAATCGTAGCAGCCGCGCTTGCTCCGTTATACTTCCAGCAAATGAAACAAACAGGAGCTGGTTACATATGGATCGTACTCGCATTTGTCATTGTAAAAGCGTGGAATTTATTTGTAGCGTGGGAAAAGTCATTTTTAACAGATCAAAATATACAAAGAGCCGATTGGTTCATTCGATTTATTTTAAACGCCTTATTTGTTTATTTCCTTGTAGAACGTACTTCCGTTATGTTTATTGCCGGAATCATCCTTCTGATGGTGTTATACCTCGCTATTCTGCATCAAATGGTGAAGGGGAAACCACTAAACTGGGAGTATTTAATTTCTGAAGAAGGTAAGAAGATGATGCTGCTGTACCGCATCGCGAACATGTTCGTTGATGTACCAGCATTAAAAGAGAGAGTAGCACGTAGAAAATGGCTTGATTTCATTCTTTCGATGATCGGTGAAAAGCGTACATATTTATACTTATATACGAGAACGTTCTTAAGATCTGGTAATTATTTTGGCTTATATGTGCGCCTGCTCGCTCTTGGCGGAGTTATTCTTTACTTCATTCCGTTTTTATATGGACGATTTATCGTAAGCCTTATCTTCCTATACTTAATCGGTTATCAGCTATTAACTTTATGGAAACATCACCGCATGAAAATTTGGCTTGATTTGTACCCAGTAGGCGGAGAAGAGAAGAAGAAAGATTTTCTTACTTTATTAAATGCAATTCTCATTATTGGTAGCGTTGTATTTACAATCATATTTGCACTTGCTACGAAAGATTTCATGATGACAGGAATTTTACTAGTCGTAAGCATAGTATTTAGTATCGGTTTCGTTTATCAATACGGGGCAAAACGTATTGAGCGTTTAAATTGAAGGGAATGAACCTATGATTACATATGAAGAAAAGGTTATAAAAGAACTGGAGCAGTGGAAAGCTACATTCATGAAAGATTCTTCTATGATGACACGGTTCTCAAAGAAAGTGCAGACGAAAGTACAGCAGCTTATTCCGGCGAAAGTGCAAAAAGTATTAACAGAAACGATTCGGATGATGGTGCAAACAATTAGTGCCGGATCAAACTTTATAAAGCCGAAATTAAAAGAGACGAACTGGTCATTGCAAAGACGAGATGATGAAGTACGTAAAAAAATGGATGAGTATAAAAAAATAGCAGCGGCAGAAGGAGCGGGGACGGGAGCAGGCGGTATTCTCCTTGGCCTTGCTGACTTTCCGCTGTTGCTCGGCATTAAAATTAAATTTTTATTCGACGCAGCAACATTGTACGGATTTGATACGAGCGATAAAGAAGAGCGCCTTTTTATTCTTCACGTTTTCCAACTTGCCTTTTCAAGTGACGACCACCGAAAAGAAATATGGAAAGCAATCGAAACGTGGGATACAGAAGAAGAAAATCATATGGACTGGGAAAAGTTCCAAACAGAGTACCGAGACTATATCGATTTAGCAAAAATGCTTCAGCTCGTACCAATAATCGGTGCCCCGGTCGGCGCATATGCAAACTATCAATTACTGCAAAGACTTGGAGAAGTAACGATGAATTGTTATCGTATGCGATTGTTGAATAAGGATTAAAAACAAGGCGTCCTACATGTGTAATGTAGGACGCCTTTTCTTAGAAGCCAAGTCCGATATAGCTAACTCCAACTATAATCAATACGACAAAAAGTACAATGAGTAATGAAAATCCACTTTTGCCAGCTTGTCCAGCTTCACCGCCGCCATTACCACCACTACCGCCTTTACCACCAAGTCCCATATGATATCCTCCTTATTGTTATATATTGCTTTTGTTTTATATTCTTCTCCATTTACCAATAAATTCCTCCTGGAGCGCTAACTAACTTGAAAATCATTTCGTTTCATTTTATAATTTACTTACCGACCGGTAAGTAAAAATAAGTGAGGTACAGTATGACAAAGAATTTACAAACATCGCAAAACATTGTAGAGGCTTCATTTAAACTTATGGCAGAGCACGGCATTGAGAAGATGAGCCTTTCCATGATTGCGAAAGAGGTAGGTATTTCAAAACCGGCCATTTATTATCATTTTTCTTCTAAAGAAGCGTTAGTCGATTTTTTATTTGAAGAAATTTTCTCTGGGTATCATTTCGTGAGTTATTTCGATAAAGAGCAATATACGAAAGAAAACTTTGCAGAAAAGTTAATCGCAGATGGTTTACATATGCTCTCTGAGTATGAAGGACAAGAAGGAATACTGCGCGTCATAAATGAATTTATCGTAACTGCGGCGCGAAATGAAAAGTATCAGAAACGCTTATTTGAAATACAAGAAGAGTTTTTAAATGGTTTCCACGAATTATTGAAGAAAGGCGCGAGACTGGGCGTTGTGTCACAAGATGCAACGGAAGAAAACGCTCATACGCTAGCGCTTGTAATTGATAATATGAGCAATTACATACTCATGGGATTTCAGTTAAAGTATAAGGAAATTTGGATTCGAAATGTGAAAAACGTCATGAAGGAGGAGTAAAGATGAAAATGCAAAAAAACTGGTGGCTCGGTTTTCTTGGATTCATTGGGGTATATAAAATTCCAGGCATGATAGAAGCTTTTCAAGCGGATGGAAATTGGATGAAGTTAATCGGTTTCATTTGGCTACTTTGGTTCGGATATTTTATTCCTGAGAAGAAAGAAGATTAAATTTCAATTTTATGTAAAGTTATGTAAAATATAGATTGAGACTATTCATATAGTAGATTACTAGATTTGGAGTGGTTACATGGATCCATTGAAAAATGAAATTCACCCTGACATGGTCAAGGTGTGGAAAGTTCGGGCTGTAATAGAAGAAGGGATCGGTATTCTTGTCATTTTAGCTTACCTTTTCCTCATGATAAAGTTTGATTGGTGGGCGTGGATTTTGTACGTGTTAATCGGTTTAACAGTTGCGTTAGCACCATTGGAGTACTTCGTATTCCCAAAACTACGTCAACGTTATTACAGCTACCAACTAAATGAAGAAGAACTTGAAATTCAACACGGTCTTTTCGTCGTAAAGCGCGTATTAGTACCGATGATTCGTGTACAGCACGTGACGATTGAACAAGGGCCGATTATGAGAAAATACAGTTTAGCAGAATTACACATTTCAACAGCAGCAACTTCTCACAGCATCCCAGGCTTAACGATGTATGAAGCGGAAATGTTGAAAACGAAAATCGCAGAATTAGCGAAAGTGAGTGATGAGGATGTATAAGAGGCAGCATCCAATCACGATGTTACTGGAATTAAAAATAACAGATTTTATACCACTCTTTATTTTCATGTTTAGCTTAAATGGAAAATTCCCGTTTTGGTATTTAATTCCCGCTGCATTCGGTTTACTCACCGTTTTTTCAGCGTTTGAAAAATGGTATTACACAACATACTGGGTTGAAAATAACGTATTACATGTAAAACAAGGCCTCTTTGTGAAGAAGGAGAGCTACTTAAATAAAGAACGTGTTCAAACGATTAATACAAGTTCTAACGTGTTATATCAAATGCTTGGCTTAAAGAAAATCCAAATCGAAACAGCTGGTGGGGGCGATGATGCAGAAGTTAGCTTAGCTGGTATTACAGTAGAAGAGGCAACTGAGCTTATTGCTTTGCTAAACGAGCCAACTCCAGAAGTGAAAGCAGAAGAAACGTTAGACGAAGTAGTAGAACATACAGTAGAAAAAGAAATTGTTACAGAGGAAAAACAATCGACAGAATACAAGTTAACTTGGAAAGAGATTTTATTAGCTTCTGTTACATCTGGTCAGTTTGGACTATTATTCTCATTAATCTTTTTCGTGTACCACCAAGTAGATGAGTACATTCCGAAATGGATAGAGAATGGCGTAAAGTCGTATGTAATGGACCACGATATATATGGCTTGATTTTCATGATAGCCATTTTGATCGTCCTTTCATGGATTATATCGACAATCGGTTATGCGCTAAAACATGGAGATTTCACAGTGAATCGAAGAAATGATGAGGTCCGCATTTCACAAGGATTACTTGAGAAAAAAGAACTCGTCCTAAAATTGCACCGTATTCAAGGTATTACGATAAAAGAAAGTATTTTACGTCAGCCATTCGGCTATTGTGCTGTGCAAGTAGAAGTGATTCAAAGTAAGGGAACGGGTGACGAAAAAGAAAAAGTTACACTCCATCCAATCATTCGAAAAGACCGAGTACAACAGTTACTCGCACATTTACAATTACCATACGAACTGAATACAAATATTATTTCATTACCAAAAGCAGCATTACGCCGCTATCTCATTGATAGCTTCATTTTCTTCGCAATGATAGCTATCCCGCTTATTGGAATAAGTATATACTTTGAAAAGTACTTCATTATGTGGGCACTCATTCCGCTTGCGATCCTCATCTTTATACTTGGATACGCAACATTTAAAACAAATGGTTACAGTGTAAATGGAGAGCAAATTACGCTTGTATATCGTAGTGTTGGAAAATATACAGGACTTGTTAGAAGAAGACACGTCCAATCAATGGAAAAGACGCAATCCTATTTCCAGCGCCGCGCGGATTTATGTACGTATAAGTTTTCGAGCGCATCATCGAGTTATAAATTAGAGCATACGAGAGTAGAAGATGCGGAGAGAATGCAGGATTGGTATAAGAAGAGAATAAGTGAGAATTAAATGGAATGGCTCGTCTTTTGCGGAAGGCGGGCTGTTTTTTTGTGTAAAGCTGATGGAAAATAATTTTAATTTCATATTTTCATTTTATTAATTCTATTTATTTTAATAATGTTTCTTCAAATATACGATGGTAAGGAGAAATTTTTTTGTTTTTATGAATAGAGTTCGTTCCTAAAACATTTATTATAGGGACGTTAGTATTCTTTTAAAAGTATTCATATGATGGGGTATAGGTGGTTTATAAATCAGCAGTTTGTATTTATTACAACTTAGGATTAGAAAAGGCTGTATAATCACCCGTTAAATCGCTCATAAACGTGTCAATCGGAAGGTGGATGTGTTTCTTTTCTTAAATAAAATACTGGCAGTAAATCGATAAATATAAGTGAAAATAAGAAAAATGTCTGAAATACAGACAAGACAATACATATATTCGAGATTGTGGTAAAATAATTGTAGACCAACTTTATCCTAATTAGTAAAATTTTAGATTTCGTTTGTGATATATTTAAGCATTTGTTGTTAAATGTTGTTTTAATAATATATTTATAAGGTGGAATGGTCATGAAAAAGGAAGAATTTTTGTTGTATTCCGAAAATAGAATATTACCAACATTTATTGAATTAGAAGGAAGATATTATCCTGCATATGCTAGTAAATTACACCCTTTTTGTATAACTACTTTTGGAGAGCATAATATTACCATCACACTTTGTGAGGCGCTTAAAATTAAAAAAAAGAAAGAGCCGGTAGAAGAGTTTCTGTACAGCGAAATTAGCAATATAGAGATTTCTGTTGTTAAGAAGCTCACCGCTGTTCTTTTCCTTCCTGGGACTCGAATTAATTTAGACCTAATTCTCAATTTAAAAAATGGAAGACGACTACATTTAGAGTGCGAAACTATACGTGTTTTGCCACAAATCATAAATCTTTTTTCTAAAAAAAGTATAACGGTTAAAGATCCTTTGGATTTAGAACATATTTTTCTGTCTAAAGATTCTATTGAAGAAGTCTATGAATATTTAGAGAGTAATCTTGAAAACATGGCTAAGGAAAAAGGAATAAGTATATTTCGATTAAAGCAAACTGAAGATTAATTATACATTTTAATGGATTGGAGGATTTTTAGTGGTTGAGTTTATAGGAAACCGTTTGATTATTTATTTTGTAGTTTAAGACTGATAACACTAATATACATAAATAATAGGATTCCTTTTTGATAATCAAGTGAATTAAATACTATGTAAGAAAATAACGTTGCGAAAGTTTGGAAGCAAAACCAAATCATGTTTGGGTAGATGATTCTAAATCTCCATACTATAATACGCTGCAGGAAAAGCCTGTAAGAGGTAGATGGAAATCAGCTGAAAATATGTATATCCCAGCATATGATTATAGCTTCGTAATTAATTATAATACGGAATCACGTACACCATACAAAGGAAGCGCGATCTTCTTCCATGTTTCTACTTTATGGACAGAAGGATGTACAGATGTAGATAAACAAAATGTGATTGATATTTTAAGATGGATTGATCCAGGGAAAAAAACTGTTATTATTCAAACCCCTGAAAATGAACTGATAAATTATTAAGTTAATAACCTAAAAAAATTCAAGTCTACTTTCATTAGTAGGCTTTTTTGTTAAGTATGCAATTTTTGTTTTGTTGGTGTAATCAAATGCCCATAGAGCTAGCAAAATGGATTGCCCCTAAAATAATAAAAATGATATAAAATTTTCGTCCTTGGAGACAACTAATTATTAATTTGATGATTCAGCTGATTTTTTTATGTAGTTATTGAAAAACACCATAGTTTCTAGAGAGTGAACAGGGATTTTGAATTGATTCAAAGTTGACGGAACAAAATAAAACAAATTGAGCAAAAAAACTTGCAAAACTAAAAGAGGAGTTATATATTAATTGATGCATCAAATATTGATGTATCAATTAATGTTTCAATAAGTAAGAAGGAGGAATTTTCGAAAACGTGTTATTCAGACGATGTCGGATTTTTATATAAGCTATAAGATTAAAGCGAAGATAGAGGGGGCACAATACTATGGAAATAATCGCAGCTATTTTAGTCGGGATCGTAGCATTAGAACATTTATTTATCATGATCCTCGAAATGTTTTTTATGAATTCAAAAGTGGCAAAACGTGCTTTTCAATTACCCGAGCATTTAGAAGGAGATCGAAACGTAGCCATTATGTTTGCAAACCAAGGTTTATATAATGGATTTTTAGCCGTTGGTCTCATTTGGGGACTTATACTTGGTCTCAATTCAATTGGTTATATGGTTCAATTATTCTTTGTAATGTGTGTGGTCGTAGCAGCTCTGTTCGGCGGTTTCACATCTAATAAATCAATTATTGTAAAACAAGGACTTCCAGCTATATTAGCGTTGATTGCCCTTTTAATTGTGATATAGAACTAAAGCGTTTGTATAAAAGAACTCATTTTTGAAAAATACGTTATTCTTTCTTCCTATAGGCTCATAGGAAAGAATAGCGTATTTTTTCTTTTTAAGGGGGTATATCCTTCAATTTAATCAAAAATGTAAATTCTTTTTTTAGCGCGATTGTTATGAAAATACGTATTACATTAAGGATTAGAACCGGATTAACGCTTTAAAATATAGAAGGTGGGGAAAATAATGTAAAAAAACTATTGTATGTTTAAAAACCGTGTGTTACATTTGTGTTACAAAATAGTTACAAATTGTAACTTATATTACAGTTTGTTTTCTTTTTGTTTTTCGGTATGTTACAAATCGGAGTGTGTATCAAATCGTCAGAGGATATATGAAGTTCAAAAAGTTTTTCTATGTGTATAAGAGTGTGTGTAGTAAAGAGCTTGGTGAGAACTTTGCGCACATTATTAAAATTCCTTTCTGTCTTTAAAAGAAGAAAACCAACTATTTAGGAGTTTTAAGTAATGATAGTAAATGAAATGTACTTCCTTTCCCGCACATAAAGTACATATTTACGCTCAGTCTAATTACTACACAGACTTTTATACATATAAAGCTATTGTTTTAGGGGATATATAGGAGGAGAAAAAATGAAAAAGTTATTAATGGTAATTGGACTTACACTTTTAATGTTAGCTGGATGTAGTAATGGGAATTTTGACAAAGTAATGGATGAAGGAAAGACCGCGTTAACGAATAAAGAATATAAAAATGCCTTATCATCATTTGAAAAAGCACTAGATGAGAAAAAAGACGATTCAGATGCAAAGGTGCTTGTAGAACAAACAAAAGCAATGATTGAAGCTGTGAAGTTAAAAGAAGAAACAAAGGTAGAAGAATCAATCAAGTCATTTGAAAAAGTAGAGAACATGAAGGATGGAAATAGTACGTTAGTAAAACAAGCGAAGGAAGAACGAACAGCATTATTAGCTATCGTCGAACAAAAAAAGAAGTATAGCGAGCAACTAGTGAAAAGTGAAGAGTTAATAAATAAGAAAAATTACGCAGAAGCGAAAGATATATTAAATAAGCTAGTTTCAGAAACAAAAGATAACAAAAATCTTGAAGAATATAATAAAAAGGCTTCGGGATTAATTACTAAAATTGGTGAAGCAGAAAAGAATGCAACGGTAGCGAAGGCAGAAAAAACTAATGTAGCAACGAATCAAAAGGTAACAACAGAGAAGCCTCAAAAGGTAGAGACAGAAAAGAACCAAAAGGTAACGACAGAGAAGCCTCAAAAGGTAGAAGCAGAAAAGAACCAAAAGGTAACGGCAGAGAAGCCTCAAAAAGTAGAAACAGAAAAGAACCAGAAGGTAACGACAGAGAAGAACCAAAAGGTAGAAACAGGAAAGACTCAAGATGCATTTACTTTTGAGAAAGCGAAAGAATATATTAAAAATGAATATAAAGAAGACTATGATTATACGCTAGAAAATACGCAAGTAGAGAATGGAAAGAAATATTATCAAATTAGAGTGCGTACGACATATAAAATAGAAGGCGCAGCTGGATCAGGATTTACTGGCGTATTTAAAGTATTTGAAGATGGTACAATTGTTGAAGTGCACTAAATTAATGGAAAGGTATCCTCAAAGTGTTTGAGGATACCTTTTTAGCGTAAAAAAAGCATCTAGCAAAAGTACTAGATGCAAATAAAAACACAAGGGAAGACAAAATTCTTCCCTTTTCCCGTAAGTAATTATATCAAAAAATTTATAAAAAACTAGCTTTATTTTTAATATAATTGATGTGTGAAGCTATGAAAGTATAAGATTACACTATTTTTGTAGTGTTTTGCTGAAAAAGGAGCCACGTATATGATTAATTTTAAACCAGAAAATTTGAACCAACTATTAAAAGTAATGTTAATTAGTGCTAATAAGTCTTACGATGCGATTAAAGAGTATGAATGTACGGGAGAAGCAGTCGTATTCTGTGTAGACTTCGAATATATTGACGTTTCTCTTATGATTGTAGATATGTTAGGAAGATCAGCTTCTAAATTTAACATTTTGCCATTTGCTAAACTAGATACGAATGAGATAGATTACATTCAGTTTCAAGTGTATTCCATTAATGAAGGGAATTTTAAAGAAATAATCGATACGATGTAAAAACTATAATTTTACAAATATGTATATACCAACTAATATATAAGTAATAAATTCATATAATTGGAGTGATGAAATGCAGCCGTTAGAAAGGGAGATTCATTCTAATATGCTGAAAGTGTGGCGAATTCACGCTTTAATTGGGGCGGCAGTTATACTAGCAGTCGTAATTGCATATTTCTTTTTTATGATCAATTTTAATTGGTGGGGTTGGTTGTTTGGCTTGTTAGTAACAGGCGCTATTTTATTTATTCCGCTTGATTATTTTGTGTTTCCAAATTTACGTCAGCGCTATTATAGTTACAGATTAAATGAAGAAGAGATTGAGATTCAAAAGGGAATGTTCGTTGTAAAACGCGTGCTCATTCCGATGATTCGCGTGCAGCACGTAACGATTGAGCAGGGCCCGATTATGAGAAAGTACAATTTAGCAGAATTACATATTTCAACAGCAGCAACTTCTCATAGTATTCCAGGTTTAACGAAAGAAGAAGCAGAGCAGCTGAAAAGACAAATTGGAGAACTTGCGAAAGTGAGTGATGAGGATGTATAAGAGGCAACATCCGATCACAATATTGTTAGGTATTCGAATTGCAGGTTTACTGCCTTTTATTTTTCTCGTTCTATTTCGTTCAGATGGTGAAGTAGAACCTTGGTATTTCTTACATCTTGTCCTTTTGGCCGTATTATTTATTATGGCTATTTTCTCAGCTATAAAATGGTATTTTAAAGTGTACTGGGTTGAAAATAATATTTTACATATTAAACATGGCGTCTTTGTAAAGAAAGAAAGTTACTTAAATAAAGAACGTGTGCAAAATATTAGTACGTCTTCTAACATCATCTATCAAATATTTGGACTGACGAAATTAAATATTGAAGTAGCGGGCGGCGGTACTGAGCCAGAAGTGATGTTGGCAGGTATTAGAGAAGCAGAAGCGAAGGAACTCATTGCTTTATTACATAAAGAAAGAAGTGTTGTGAGTGAAGAAGGGCCTGCGGAAGAAGGAAGTAAGACGGTATATCAGTTAACAACGAAAGAGATTTTAGCAGCATCTATTACATCTGGTAGATTCGGATTAGTGTTTTCTATGTTAGTCATCCTTTACACAGAGTTTAATCAATTTCTACCAGAATGGCTTATCAATAAAGTAGAAGCGTATGTGATGGATAACGGTGTATATGAATTAATCGTTATGGCGGCGATTTTAATGGCAGTTTCGTGGGTCATTTCAACAGCGGGTTATGCATTAAAATATGCGAACTTTAAAATTGAGCGAAACGGAAATGAAGTTCGCATCGTGCAAGGTTTATTTGATAAGAAAGAGTTTGTTTTAAAATTACACCGTATTCAAGCGATTACGGTGAAAGAAGGCATTCTCCGCCAGCCTTTCGGATATTGCTCTGTCGAAGTAGAAGTCATTCAAAGTATAGAAGCGGCAGGAAATGAAGTGATGTTACATCCTTTTATGAAGAAAAAAGATGTGCAGCAGTTACTCGCATATTTACAGTTGCCGTATGAAATGGAAGCGGAAATCGTTCATTTACCGAAAGCAGCATTACGTCGTTATGTCATCATGGGATGGATTACAAGTGCCGTACTCGCTGTGCCAATCATAGGTGCGAGTATATATTTTAAACAAAATATTGCGTTATTCACTCTCATACCACTATGTATTATATTTACGTTACTTGCATACGCGCGGTATACAAGTAGTGGTTATATGATACGAGACAATCAGTTAGTCATGGTATACCGAGGACTCGCGAAATATACAGGAATCATGCGAAGAAGGCATGTGCAAGCAGTCGCATACAGTCAGTCGTATTTTCAAAAGAAAGACGAGCTATGTGCAGCTGTCGTATCAGTAGCGGGGCATCGTTATAAAGTGAAACATATGCAAAAAGAAGATGCGCTTCGTATATATAATTGGTATAAAGAAAAAGGAAACACCGGTGTGTAACGGTGTTTCCTTTTTGTGTCGTCATTTGTCGATAAGTCGATATATCTCAAAAATCGCTGATATAATTTGAGTTGCGCCGATATATTTTAAAAATCGCTGATATATTTCGAGTTGCGCCGATATATTCGAAAAATCGCCGATATAATTTCATGTACCGTATCCTTGGAGAAACCACGATACAAAAAAACTAAACTAACACATCAAAAGTAGTCACGAAAGACGGACGAGAGAAAATACTCTTTTGCTGTTCTGCATGTGGATGCGCCTGAGCTGGAGCTTGTCCTTCTGCTTGGGCAGGACGTTTTTTATGAGCGTTTTCGAATGAACGTGATTCTGTCCAGTCTTTAAAGTTTTGCTCTGTTTCCCACATCGTTAAGATGACATATGTATCGTTACTTAATGGGCGTAGAACGCGGATTGCTTGGAATCCTGGTTCGTTTTCAATAAGGCCTGCGCGATTTTTAAAACGGTTTTCAAATACTGGGCGACCTTCGTCTGTTACAGAAATGTTGTTACAAACGATGTAGCCAGGTTGTCCTTTAAATTCTCCAACAGCGTCTAGTACGTCATACTGAAGTGATCCTTCTACAGATTCTTCTGTATTTTCTTTATAAAACATATTTTTTTCATCATTTTTTGCAGTGAAATGTGCCTGTTCTAGAGGTGTTTCGTATGAAATAATAGCCTTCATTTTAATGCCCCCTTACTTATTTGTTTCTATTATATCAACTCTCTTAAAAAACTTCGAAGATTATATACATAAAGATACCTCTTTTTCAAATAATAAATGTACCATCATTTGGAAAGAAGGCCGATGTATGAAGAAAGTAAAGTGGACTTTATTAGGTGGGTTAGCAACGCTTGTATTAGCGATTGTCCTTTATAAACTAATTGTGTTAGCTGGTGGCTATATGATGGATGAAAAGCAGCTCGTTTTCCACTCTTCATCACGTATCGTTGACCAGAAGGGGAAAGAAATTACGAAATTATACGTAGAAAATAGAGACTTGGTGCCAATCGAGCAAATTCCGAAATATGTGCAGCAGGCGTTCGTTGCGGTGGAAGATTCTCGTTTTTATGAGCATCAAGGAATTGATTACCCGTCTATATTTCGTGCTCTTTATAAAGACACGTTAGCTGGAGAGAAGGTCGAAGGCGGTAGCACGATTACGCAGCAACTTGCTAAAAACGTTTTTTTAACTCGTGAAAAAACATTTACGCGTAAGTTGAAGGAAGTCGCAATTTCCCTTCAATTAGAGCAAAAATATACGAAGCAACAAATTCTTGAAATGTATATGAATCATATTTATTTTGGCCATGGAGCTTACGGTATTCAAGCAGCAGCAAAGTTATATTTTAATAAAAATGTAGAAGATTTAACAGTAGAAGAAGGAGCAATGCTTGCAGGTCTTCCGAAGTCGCCAAACGGTTATTCACCTTATTTTTCTCCAGAGAAGAGTAAAGAACGCCGCGATCTCGTATTGTCACTTATGCATAAACAAGGCTATTTGACTGCCGAAGAAAGCGTACGTTATCAAGGAAAGACAATCGCTCTCTATAAAAACTTAGATGAGAATGAGCTCGCATATATGCCGTATATTGATATGGTCATAGATGAAGCAGCACGTTTATACGGATTGTCTCATCAAGAAGTGCTTCGCGGAGGGTATACGTTTGTTGTACCGATGGATGAAAAGATTCAAAAGGTAGCATATAACCAGTTTCAAGATGCAAGGAATTTCCCTGGGAAAGAAGAGGGAGCGCAAGGTGCTTTTTTATTAATGGATAATCGTACGGGCGGCATTAAAGCGGCGATTGGCGGAAGAAAGTACGTTCCGAGAGGGTTCAATCGTGTTTTTGCAAAAAGACAGCCCGGTTCTGTGCTAAAACCACTTATCGTTTATGCGCCAGCACTCGAAACGAAAAAGTATAATCCGTATTCTTTATTAAAGAATGAAAGACATTCTTTTGAAGGTTATGAACCTCGAAATTATAACCATGAGTATTCGAAAGAAATGACGATGTACGATGCGATTGTAGAGTCAGCAAATGTACCAGCAGTTTCTTTATTAAATGAGTTAGGGGTAGAAGAAGGAAAGCAATATTTAGAGAAAGGAAATGTTCACATTGCCGATGCTGGTTTAAGCACAGCGCTTGGCGGATTGAAAAATGGTGTTTCAACATTTGATCTTGTGAAAATGTACCGTGCGTTTTTAGCAAATGGTGATATTATTGAGCCGCACGTTATTGATAAAGTGTTAAATAGACACGGCGCAGTCATTGGAGAGTCGCCAAAAGTAGAAACGAAAATTTTCTCGAAACAAACGGCTTGGTATATGACGAAAATGTTAGAAGGAGTTGTAAAGGAAGGGACAGCGAAAGCCGGTGTATATAACGGAGCGTTAGCTGGGAAAACAGGTACAACTTCCTTACCAAATGACGATAATGGGGCGAGGGATATGTGGTTCGTTGGCTATACGCCAAATTTAGTAGGCGCTGTTTGGATTGGTTATGACCGCATAGATGAAGAGCATAAGTTGCAAGGAGAAAGTGCGTCAGCAACAAAATTGTTTAAGAAAATTTTAACGAAAGCAAATGTAGAACAGAAAGAGCAGTTTAGGAAACCAGAAGGTGTGGAAACAATCGGTGCTCCGATTCGGCTGCGCAAGATTGAAGATGTGAAAATGAAATTAGCATTTAGCCCTTTCGGTTTATTTAAAGCGAAATTAAGCTGGACACCACTTCCAGATGAAAGAATTATGTATCGTATTTATAGAGTGGAAAATGGAATTCATACGCATGTAGGTACTGTAAATGGTGCCGGGGAATATGAGGAAAAGTTCGTTAACATCTTTTCAAAACCGAGTTTTTACGTTGTACCATATAACACACAAACGAATCGCGAAGGAGAAAAGTCAAAAGTAGCTAAACCATAGTTTTTCTCTGTGTTATAATAAGAATGTTGTGAAAATAGTAAGCGTTTTTAAGAATGTTTGTGTCAATTTAATGAACAACGTACATAATATTATGCATTTTGTTTTTACAAGCTGTATAGTAAAAAAAGATAAATATCGAACGTATTCGAAGCATTGTGGTAAGGAAGGGAGCTAGGGTCTTGGTAAGAACTATAAATGAGACATTTTTAAAAGCATGTAGGGGGGAACGTACTGATTATGTACCAGCATGGTATATGCGTCAAGCAGGTCGTTCGCAGCCGGAATATAGAAAGATAAAAGAAAAGTATTCTTTATTTGAAATTACACATAATCCAGAGTTATGTGCTTACGTTACAAAACTGCCAGTTGATCAGTATAACGTAGACGCAGCAATTCTTTATAAAGATATTATGTCACCACTACCTGCAATTGGTGTGGATGTAGAAATTAAATCAGGTATTGGCCCAGTTATTGATAATCCAATCCGTTCTTTACAAGACGTAGAAAAACTAGGGGAAATCAATCCAGAAGATGACGTACCGTACATATTAGATACAATTCGTTTATTAACGACTGAAATGCTAGACGTACCGTTAATCGGTTTTTCAGGAGCTCCATTTACATTAGCGAGCTATATGATTGAAGGCGGTCCATCTCGTAACTACCATAATACGAAAGCGTTCATGTATGCAGAGCCAAAAGCTTGGTTCGCTTTAATGGATAAGCTAGCAGATATGGTTATTACATATTTAAAAGCGCAAATTAACGCAGGGGCAAAAGCAGTTCAAATTTTCGATTCTTGGGTTGGAACAGTAAACGTAGCAGATTACCGCGTATTTATTAAACCAGCAATGGAGCGTATTTTTGCAGAAGTTCGCACGATGGGTGTACCGATGATTATGCACGGCGTAGGAGCTGCACATTTAGTAAATGAATGGCACGACTTACCGCTTGATGTAGTCGGTTTAGACTGGCGTTTACCAATTGAAGAAGCACGTGCACGCGGCGTTCACAAGGCGGTACAAGGTAATATGGATCCTTCGTTCTTACTTGCGCCATGGTCTGTTATTGAAGAACATGTAAAAGGTATTTTAGATCAAGGGATGAAGCAGCCAGGTTATATCTTTAACTTAGGTCACGGTGTATTCCCAGAAGTAAATCCAGATACATTAAAACGTTTAACTACATTTATTCATGAATACTCTAAAGGGCAGTTAGCGAAGTAAAGGAGAATTGCTGTATGAAAAAGAAAATGGGTTTGCTTGTAATGGCATACGGAACGCCATATAAAGAAGAAGATATTGAACGTTACTATACACATATTCGCAGAGGAAGAAAGCCAAGTCCTGAAATGCTAGAAGATTTAACAGAGCGTTACCGTGCAATTGGTGGTATTTCTCCTTTAGCTACTATTACATTAGAGCAAGCTAAGAAGTTAGAGAAGCGTTTAAATGAAGTACAAGATGAAGTCGAGTACCATATGTATCTTGGCTTAAAACATATTGAACCGTTCATTGAAGATGCGGTGAAAGATATGCATAACGACGGTATACAAGATGCAATCGCACTTGTTCTTGCGCCGCACTATTCTACGTTTAGCGTAAAATCATACGTTGGACGAGCACAAGAAGAAGCTGAGAAACTTGGAAACTTAACAATTCATGGCATCGATAGCTGGTATAAAGAACCGAAATTTATCCAGTACTGGGTTGATGCAGTGAAAGGTATATATAACGGTATGTCAGACGCAGAACGTGAAAAAGCAGTATTAATCGTATCAGCTCATAGCTTACCAGAAAAAATTATCGCAATGGGCGATCCATATCCAGATCAATTAAATGAAACAGCGGACTATATTGCAAGAGGCGCTGAAGTAGCAAACTATGCAGTAGGTTGGCAAAGTGCAGGAAACACACCAGATCCTTGGATTGGTCCAGATGTACAAGATTTAACGAGAGAACTAAATGAAAAGCACGGTTATACTTCATTCGTATATGCACCAGTTGGATTTGTTGCGGAACATTTAGAAGTTTTATATGACAACGACTTTGAGTGTAAAGTGGTAACGGATGAAATTGGCGCGAAATATTATCGTCCAGAAATGCCAAATGCGTCGGACGCATTTATTGATTGTTTAACAGATGTTGTATTAAAGAAAAAAGAATCTGTACTGTAAGAAGAAAGGGGGAGCCTGCTTGAGGAAAAAAGTTGTGATCATCGGCGGTGGCATCACAGGATTAACAACAATGTATAACTTACAAAAAAATATTCATGAAAAAAACTTGCCGATTGATACATTACTGATAGAAGCATCGGGTAAACTTGGCGGAAAAATTCAAACCGTTCGAAAAGATGGATTTACAATTGAGCGCGGACCGGATTCTTTCTTAGCACGAAAAGAAAGTGCAGCTAGATTAGTGAAAGAATTAGGTCTTGGCGATGAACTTGTAAATAATCAGGCCGGTCAATCATTTATCCTTGTAAACAATCGGTTACATAAAATGCCGAATGGATCAATGATGGGAATTCCAACGCAAATTACGCCGTTTCTATTCTCCGGGCTGTTCTCCCCAATTGGTAAACTAAGAGCTGGTTTTGATCTATTAATGCCGAGGTCAAAGCCAGTATCTGACCAATCACTCGGACAATTTTTCAGACATCGTCTTGGAAACGAAGTGGTTGAAAACTTAATAGAACCGTTACTATCGGGTATTTATGCAGGGGATATTGATGAAATGAGCTTAATGTCAACATTCCCGCAAATGTATCAAATTGAGCAGAAACATCGCAGTATTTCACTCGGTATGCGTACGCTCGCTCCGAAAGAAGAGAAAGCTGAACCGAAAAAAGGAATCTTCCAAACAGTGAAAACAGGTTTAGAATCTATCGTAGAATCTCTCGAAGCAAAGATGCATGAAGGTACGATAATAAAGGGAACTCGCATTGAAAAAGTTGCAAAACAGGGTGATGGCTATACGATTACTCTTAGTAACGGAAAAGAAATAGAAGCGGACGCGGTCGTAGTGGCAAGTTCACATAAAGTATTGCCATCTATGTTTGCACAGTACAAGCAGTTTCGTTTCTTCCGCAACATTCCGTCCACATCAGTTGCGAATGTAGCAATGGCTTTCCCGAAATCAGCCATTCAGCGAGATATTGATGGTACAGGATTTGTTGTCTCTCGAAATAGTGATTACACAATTACAGCATGTACGTGGACGCATAAAAAGTGGCCACATACAACGCCAGAAGGAAAAACGCTTCTTCGATGTTACGTTGGACGACCTGGTGATGAAGCAGTTGTAGAACAAACAGAAGAGGAACTCGTTCAGCTCGTACTAGAAGACTTACGAAAGACGATGGATATTACAGAGAATCCAGAGTTTACAGTCGTAAGCCGTTGGAAAGAAGCAATGCCCCAATATACAGTAGGCCATAACGAGCGAATGAAGAAACTCACAACATTTATGGAGAAAGAGTTGCCAGGTATATACTTGGCAGGTAGTTCTTACGCTGGTTCTGGTCTGCCGGACTGTATTGACCAAGGTGAGAAGGCTGCAAAGCGTGTATTATCTCATTTGGAGAAAGTAATAGATGCTGAATTAATTGCACAATAAAAAGAAACGCCTTCAATCGTATTGAAGGCGTTTTGTTTGTTATATAAAATATTTATTCACCAATAAACATATATAAGTTATTTGGCTTTATAACGGCATCTCCTGCATAAATAACCCATTCTGTTAAGTCATCAAAATCTAAATGATAACTATTTCCTTCACTCATATCTTCTATAAAATATGGTTCATTAATGAGTATTCCTTGAATAAAGTCTTCTGTAATATGTTGCATTTCAAACCACATATGCTCGCTTTTACCCTCTTCATAGGAAACGCCAAACTTAGCGAGAAAACGAAACTCCTCATTTGATTGTTCAATTTGAAAAATGTTGCTGAAATACCCGAAAGTATTTTTTGCATTGTAAGCCATACGAGCCGTTTCACTATTTGTTTTATAGAACATGAGCCCTGTAGCTTCCTCGTGTTCTTTGAAAAAGCTTTCGATACATTCTTCTGAAGTATCAAATTTGAACAAGAGAACAGATGGCGATTGATGGTATTCATCTCGGTCATCCATCCCGCCTAAGAATGTGTTTTGTGCATCTATTGGTTGTAGCTTCACTTCTTCATCCTCAATTGAAGATAATTGATCTATACTCGTTTTATGCCCAATATAAGATAAACCTTTTTCCCACGGCACAGCTACTGTATGTATAGAACCTTGCTGACTATGTGCGATAACGATAGGCTCATTCATAGGAACTTGTCCATTTTCAACGGCATTATTCGCAAATGTTTGAAAGAGGTCACCAATGCCATAGTAGGAAGGAATGCGATTTGGAATAATTAATTCTATTTCTGTTACGCCTGCTCTTAAAAGGCCGTGTGTATGAAACCAATATTGCGTAGGCTCGCCTTCTTTATCGTCTTCATAAACGGAATGAATAACGTACAAGTCAGGAATGTCAGGTAATAATTCATTTTCAACGTGATATTCAATATAGCTTCTAGATATTACCTTCATTGCTGCACTTGAATCAATTACAAATAACAAATCTGGCGCAAGGTTCCATAAAAACTGTAACTGCTGGAAAAAGCAGTCCAGCACATCGCCTACAAATAGCGTACGGGTGAAAATTTCAGTACCGAAAGCCGCATCTTCAAAATTACGATCTACGATTGTAGAATCTTGTCTATTGTACAGTTTATATTCTTCTGGGTCATTCGCCTCATCAATATGCAGTTCATACGGTATGACTTTTTCATCCATATGTAACTCAACAATAAGGCTTGTCTCATCACTATAAACAACTTTTAACTCATCAACTTTAGTAGCGATAGTTTCTAGCCGTTGTTTTAACTGCTCAATTGTAATTCTAGTCGGTATAACAGCAATCATATCTGAAAAATGACGTTCTAATGTTCCATTCATAGCTGCGCGGTATGTTTCTGTCTGTACTTCCATCCAATCACTCCTATTCAAATGAATCCATTTTACATGCCAATGAAATATCGATATTTTCTGTTTTCTCTCTCTAACATTATAGAGTGCATTCGTAGAAAGTGTAAAATTATTATTTTGTATGATAGTTTGAAAACGAGTAAATTAGATTAATTTTTTGTAAAACTTGTCGAAATATCATTCTATATAACGAATCATTTGATATGATAGAAATGCTGAGAAAATATGAAATAGGGAGAGGAAAATGGCTGTGAAGAAATTGTTAAGTGTCTTTTTATCATTCATACTATTGCTTTCATTTACTGGAACTTTAGTACAAGCAGAAGAAACTACTTCTATGTCAGTAGAAAAAGCAATTCAAGTATTTAAGCAGCAAGGGAAAACGAAGGGGACAGTGGAAGGGTATATCGTCGGATATACGCAAAGTCCTTCGAAATACACGAAAGATCCGGCTAAGTTTGATGATACAAACGTAGCAATTGCTGATTCGCCAAATGAAACGAATCCAGACAAAATCATGCCTGTTCAGTTACCAAAAGGCGATGTGAGAGCGGCAGTAAACGTGAAAGATCATCCTGAAAATATCGGGAAGAAAGTTAGTTTAACAGGGACGCTTGAATTATATTTTAGTAGCCCAGGTTTAAAATCAGTAACAGCTCATAAGTTTCAAGGGGAAGAACAAAACCGTGTTAGTGATGTAGTAGCTTCACCGAATGGAGGAGAAGTTGCGAAAGGAACAGCAGTAACGTTAACAACGAATACAGAAGGAGCAACAATCTACTATACGTTAGATGGCTCTAACCCTACAAATAAAAGCGTTCGTTATAACGGACAAATTGTAGTGAATGAAAATAGTGTGATTAAAGCAATTGCAGAGAAAGAAGGGCTTACTTCTTCAGCGATTTCAACATTTTCATTTGTTATCGTAAACAATGAACAGGTTCGTATTCATGATATTCAAGGAAAATCACATCTTTCTCCTTACAACGGGAAGAAAGTATACAATGTGGAAGGCGTTGTAACAGCGCTTGATAAAAATGGTTTTTATATAGAAGATAATCAGCCAGATAATGATCCAGCTACTTCAGAAGGTATGTATGTGTACAAAAAGGATGCGAATGTAGCAGTAGGAGATCTTATTCAAGTTGATGGAGTAGTAGAAGAATATGTTGGACCTGGATATGCAGAAAGGTTTGAAACAGACTTAACGACGACGGAAATTAAAGCGAGCCGCGTTGCTGTAATCGCAAAAGATCAAGTTTTACCAGCACCGATTGTACTTGGAGAAAACGGTGTGAAAATTCCTGATCAAATTATCGATAATGATGCATTTGGTTTATTTGATCCAAATGAAGATGCAATCGATTTTTATGAAAGTATAGAAGGTATGCGCGTTACGATGCCAACGCCAAAAATTATTGCACCTCAGAAAAACGGGAATTTATATGTAACAGTGAAAAATGGCGGAAATAAAGTCGTAACGAAATATGGCACACCTGTATTAGATGAAAATCAATTAAACCCAGAGCGTCTTTCTGTAAAAGTACCTCGTAATTATGTAGCAAAAGTAGGAGATGCTTTCACTGGAGATATAACAGGAGTAGTCGGATATGATTACGGTGCGTTCCGCATTGCGCCAATAACGGAATTACCATCTGTAGTAGACGGCGGATTTAAGCAAATAGGAGCAAATATTCAGCCGCGTCTTGATAAGTTAACGGTTGCTACATATAATATTGAAAACTTCTCGGCGAATAAAAAAGAAACAACAGATGAAAAAGTAAAAGCGTTAGCGTATTCTATTAAATACAATTTAAAAATGCCGGATATTATCGGTGTAGAGGAAATGCAAGATAATAACGGAACGGTTAATGACGGTACAACAGATGCTTCGTTAAGCGCAAAACGTATCATTGATGCAGTGTTAGAAATTCGCGGGCCAAAGTATGAGTATGTAGAAATTGCGCCGCATAATAATCTAGACGGAGGAGCACCAGGAGCGAATATTCGCGTCGGTTTCTTCTACAACCCATCACGCGTGAAATTAGCAGCAGTACCGAAGTTACTTGATAAAAATGTCGTTCGCATTGGAGACGAAAACCCATTATTTGAAAGTACACGTAAACCACTTGCGGCAGAATTTACATTCCAAGGACAAAACGTTGTTGTCGTTGCCAATCACTTAAACTCAAAAATAGGAGATGCAACGCCATTTGGAAAAGTGCAGCCGCTCGTATTAAAGAGTGAAGAAAAACGAGTTCAATTAGCACAAGAAGTAAACAATTTCGTACAAGGTATTCAGAAAAAGAATACGAATGCACCGGTTGTTGTGTTAGGGGATATGAACGATTTTGAGTTTGCTAAACCACTAAAAGCACTAGAAGGAACAATCTTGAAAAATATGTTAAACACAGTGCCGAAAGAAAATCGCTACACGTATATTCATGAAGGAAATGCACAAGTGCTAGATCATATTTTAGTAACAAACAACATCGCACCGCACACAATTGTAGACCCAGTACACTTAAACACAAACATTATGAAAGAGCACGGACGTGTAAGTGACCACGACCCAGTACTTGCTCAAATTGATTTGAAGAAGGCATCTTAAAGTAGGGGAACGCTTAGGTAACTAAGCGTTCTTTTTTGTTTTTGCATCGTCATATAATTACAAAGAAAGAATCCCTTTTTTTGTAAAACGGCGTATAATTGATTGAATATTCATGCCTTTATGAAGGAGGTTTGGATGTATGGTAGCTCAACTAAACGGGAAATTAATGAATCAACTAGCGATTTTTTTTAGCATTTTTATAATCATTAAGTTTGTAGCTGATGTAACAGGTCTTACGCAATTGCTAGGTATGTATTATTTAGGCACACTAAGCACAAACATCGTTTATACGTTATTCGGTCTAGCGGTGATTTGTACTATATTGGGCATTAAAAAGGAATTAAGTAAGTATGCAATCATTTCAGTATGTTCAGCGATAGGGATTCAAATCTTATACGCAGTAGTTTTTGTGATTTTATGGATGGTGGCAGGGACACCGTAAAGTATTTTTGTTTTTTATAGAAAAGCCTACTATTACTAGAGGCTTTTCTATTTTTTATTCAGTAAAATTATAATGATATTACAGAGAGTAATACATAGGAAAATAATAGGTAGGATCTTCTTTTCTTTAGAACTAGCAAATGATCGTCATTATGATTGATAGAATAATAGCCTAAGATTATATATAGACAATCCTTTTTTTATAAAAATCATGGTAAAATTAATTGAATATTTAGTTTTTGAGGAGGTCAATGATGCAAGCACAACTAAATGGAAAATTAATAAATCAGCTTGCAATTTTTTTTAGTACAATCGTCATGCTTCAATTTGTAGCGGAGGTAATAGGACTTACGCAAAATTTAGATATTACATATAACTTAATACATACAGCAGCATCTTATATAACGTTTAGTTTAGCAGTTATTTTTACTTTAATTGGCGCAAGGAGAGAATTAAGTAAATATGCAATTATTTCATTATGTTTAGTTGTAGGTATTAAAGCGATTTATTTTGTAGGGGTCGTTATTTTATGGGGATTGGCTGGCACGCCGTAAAAGGATAGTAAATAAACCTCTAATTTCCAAGATAGTAAGGAAATTAGAGGTTTATTATACTTGAAATGATTTTCTACACCGATCTCTTCTTTGCAATCTTCTTCTATATTTTTTTCTATCCCGCTTTACCCCTCGTATATACATAAGTAAGCTAACGAAAAGAAAGAAAGCACATTGCACCGTTAAAATGTACGGTGACATTCCATCCAATGGTTGTTTTGGATCATATAAATGAATTGGTGCTCCGCCTATTGTAGGGAAGACTGTATTTAGCAGGACGTAAGGGATGGAGGTAGCTGCAAATGGAAATAGAAGCGACATATAATCTTTTTGTGACCATGCAGATGCAGCAAGTCCTAAAAGAGCCATTAAACCTGCAAATAAAAAGTTAATTCCAATATATACAGTAATGTAAATAATGGGAGAAGCCTCATATAAGTTTGCAAACATCCCATTAACATTTATGATGCCTGAACCAGCCGGCGTTTCTCCGTCTGGAATGGTTAATTTGCAAAATAATAAAGATAAGATGAATGGAAGCGTATAAAGAAGTCCGCCGCAAAAGAATGTAACAATATATTTCGTTATTGAATAAGAGAATAAATTAATTCCTTTACTTACAAACTGTTTAAAGCCATCAGATTTATCCGAGTTGTAACTTGTACTAAAGGGAAGGCTCGCAATAATTGGCATTAATAATAAATAAACATCCATTTCATTGTCACGAAATCCAATCCATTTTATATCTGTTGATATAGGTCCGCTTGCAGCGTCCCCTAAATAACGAATGACATAATAATAATGATAAATACAAATAAGAACGAATCCACTAAACATAATAATTAAAGAAACACGATTACAAAAAGCTTGCTTTATATTTAAACGAAGTGCACGCATCATGACTGAAAAAGCCTCCACTGTTTTGATAAAGTGAAACTTTAATCAGTGGGGGCTTCATCCCCCGCTGATTATTAGTCTTCACCAATCGGACTTTTATGGACAGCCCGATCCCCACCTAAATTCTTTGCTTTCGCTGAATTTTGAGGTGGGGGTCTTACTGCCCATTAAAGTCGGATAAACTTGTCTATTTTCTATATTACTATTAAATGTAAAGATTTTCTTGTTTTTTTATTTGATTATTTGAAAAAAGAGAAATTTGTTGTTGGGAAGTAAGGTTTAGCTGTATATCTCAAGAACACCTTTTCCTTTTCTCTTTTCTTCTGATAAACTATGGACAGTATGATACAATTTGACTGGAATTTTTTATACTGGAAATAATAAAAAAGAGAACTTGTATAGAATGTAAGCGTGTGGTAATATCAAAGATGTACTAATTGACTATATTATCCAATTGGTCATTTTTGGAGGTGACGATGTGGCGATAGATCGAAAACGTTCTATTATTGAGGCTGCAACAAAGTCTTTTTCAGCATTCGGTTATAAAGCAACAACGATGGATCAAGTAGCGAAATTAGCGAATGTAGGAAAAGGAACGATTTATACTTTTTTCAAAAATAAAGAAGAGCTATTTGGCGAGATTATTTCTAATTTAATTACAGAAATGAAGCAAGTTGCAGAAAATGCAATTCGTTCAGATGTTTCATTTTTTGAAAATGTACATAGAGCATTATATAGCATATTAGAATTCAGAAAAGAACATCAGCTCATGATTAAGTTAATTCAAGAAGAGCGCGATATGGGAACGAAAGAAGTACAAGAAGTGATGCAACAAGTAGATGTGGAAATCGTTTCTGTCATTCAATCGTATTTAAAGATTGCGATTGATAAAGGTGAAATTAGCAAATGTGATCCAGAAATTACAGCATTTATTATGCTTCGCTTATATGTATCGCTTATTTTTGATTGGGAAAAAAATCATGAGCCGCTAGAAAAAGAAAAAATTGCAGAATTATTTGAACTTTATTTATTAAAAGGATTGTCAAACTAAGATAATCCTTTTATTATTATAAAAAGTGACCAATTGAACAAAGTGGTCATATATTTAATTTAGGAGGGATAATAGAAATATTCACTTCATATTAAGGAACAGTTGCATAGTATAAATTCGGGGATAAGGCATATGTATGAATCAGTATAGCCTTTTTGTTTGGATAAAAATGACCAATTGAACAATTTGGTCATTTTAAAAAAGGGGGAGAAATGATGAAAGGAAATCAGTTACTTCGTAAAGAGTTCACACAAATTATAAAAAGTAAAAAAATATTAATTCCAATTATCGCGGTTCTATTCGTACCAATTTTATATGCAGGTATGTTTTTATGGGCCTTTTGGGATCCGTATAAACAGTTAGATGATTTGCCAGTGGCGGTAGTCAATTTAGATAAAGGTGCAGTATTTGATGGGAAACCAATTGAGGTCGGAAAAGGGCTTGTTGACAACTTAAAAGATAATACAAGTTTTAAATGGGAGTTTGTAAGTGAAAAAGAAGCGAAAAAAGGAATGGAAGGTAGAAAGTATTACATGTTAGTACGTATTCCAGATGACTTCTCAAGTAATGCTACAACGTTATTAAAAGACGATCCGAAACCATTAAACTTAGAATACATTCCAAACGAAAGCTTAAACTTCTTATCTTCACAAATTGGCGGAACAGCCATTGAAAAAATTAAAGGTGAAGTAGCAAGTACGTTAACGAAAACATATGCAGAGAAAATGTTTGATTCCATTCAAGACGTCTCAAAAGGATTAGCAGATGGGGCGGAAGGAGCAAGTAAACTACATGACGGATCAAGTGAGCTGCATGATGGTTCAAGTAAAGTAACAGATGGACTTCATACACTTCAAGGAAAGTCTGGGGAGATGAAGGATGGAGTTCAGAAATTAGCAGATGGATCTAATAAGTTACAAGATGGATCCGGAAAAGTGACAGCAGGTTTAAATACGTTAAATAGCAAAAGCGGTATAGGGAAATTACAAGATGGATCCGGAAAAGTAACAGACGGTTTAAATACGTTAAATAGTAAAACAGGTGAAATGCAAAAAGGAATTAGTGAATTGCATGATGGATCTGAGAAAGTAACTAACGGTTTGAGCATATTGGTAAGTAAAACAGGTGAATTAAAAACAGGAACAACTGAACTATCAAATGGTATGGAAAAACTTGCAGGAGGGCAAAGGCAATTAGAGGAAGGTTCTCAAGAGATTCAAAAGGGTTTGCAAGAGTTAAATAATAAAGTACAAAGCTCTGTTGCAGGATTAGGGGAAATGCAGTCGAAAGTTCCTTCTATATTGAATACAGTAAATGAGAAAATAGATGGAGCTGGGGCGAATGTAAATCAGTTAAATGAACTTACACAATCAACAGCAGGAGATGCAAAAAATGCAGCGCAAGATGTAGCGAATTTACAAAAGCAAATTGAAAGTTTACCAAAAGAATATCAAGAGCAGTTACAACCATTCATAACAAATGCGGTAAAAAGTACAGCCACAGTTCAGCAAAAAGCTGCCGGAGTAGCAGGCGGAACAAATAAATTAAATGAAGAAGTAAAACAATTAAAAGGCGAAATCAGTGAAAAGACAAGTGGGATGCAAAGCAAAATGCCGAATCCAGAAGATGTAGGAAATTTAACGAGTGGTATTAAAAAATTAACGAATGCACAAAACGAATTTGTAAGTAGGTTTCATGGATTAGGTGAAGGATTAGGTAATGCTAAAGTAGGTGCAGATAGATTAAAAAACGGATCAGGGCAATTAATTGATGGGGTAAATCAATTGTTTGATGGATCTGGAAAAGTAACAGAAGGCTTAGGAACATTATCTGTAGGAGCAAACCAAATGGCAGGTGGAATAAATCAATTAGCAGATGGCTCAAGCCAAGTGACAGGCGGTTTAGGAACATTATCTGTAGGGGTAACAAAATTAGCAGATGGATCTAATCAAGTAACAACTGGCATAGGTACTCTAAATGGTGGTCTAAATAAAATGTCAACCGGCTCAACCCAGCTAATCGACGGAGTTAATAAACTAGCAGACGGTTCCGGAAAAGTAACGGATGGCCTCGTGAAAGTAAATGATGGTTCAGGTGAACTTGCTGAGAAACTAGGCGAAGGGGCAGAGAAAACAGGTGAAGTAAAAGGAACGGATAAAACGTATGATATGTTTGCAAGTCCTGTAAAAGTGAAGACGGAGAAAATGGCGGAAGTTCCAAACTACGGAACTGGATTTACACCGTATTTCTTATCACTCGGTTTATTTGTTGGGGCATTATTATTATCTATCGTATATCCATTACGTGACACAGTTGGTGTTCCAAAATCAGGATTTAGCTGGTTTATTAGTAAGTTCGGCGTTTTACTATCAGTCGGTATTATTCAAGCTGTAGTAGCAGATATCATATTACTATTCGGATTAGGTGTAGAAGTACAAAGTATTCCGTATTTCATACTCTTTAGCATTGTTACAAGTTTAGCGTTTATCGCATTAATTCAATGTTTAGTAACAGCATTCGGTGATGCAGGGCGTTTCATCGCCATCATCACATTAATTATTCAGCTTACAACGAGTGCTGGAACATTCCCACTAGAATTGATTCCGAAGTTTTTACAACCATTTAATGCATGGTTACCGATGACATATTCTGTATCAGGATTGAAAGCAGTCGTATCAAGTGGAGACTTTGACTTCATGTGGCAAAACGTAGGAGTACTGATGATTTTCATCGTTGTGTTATCACTTGGAACAATTGCATCATTAACGTGGATGCATAAACGACAGTTTAAAAATATTGCTGAAAATCAATCGGTTGAAGCGTAGAAAAAAGCACCTTTTTGGTGCTTTTTTTATTGTAATACAGGGCATCTTTTTTGTAGTTCGGATATGAATCTTTCTAAAAACTATAGAAACGAAAGAAAAGGAATTACAACAATTTACAGAGAAACATAGAGTAGAGGAGCTGATACGATGAAAGGAAATCTTACTTATTATTTTATCTTAAATCCGCTAATCATCTTTCTTGTTTACGCCCTTTCACCTATCTTGTTTCATAAAGAAAAATATATAAATATGAAAGATGCACTAGGAATACTTGTAGTTTACTATGTGCTTATTAGTGGGTATTACTTTATGGATGTTGTAAGTGAAAGAATGAAGAAGAATAGTAAGGACAAACAATAAAGTTTTATTTTATAAAAATTAATGGAGGACAATAAAATGACTGAAAGTGACATGAAATTTAGGGATACAACTATTCGTAACTTTTTCGATAAAGAGGACCGTTTAAAATCGATTCCAGGTCAAAAGAAGAAAAAACTAGTATTGTTAGAGCATTTAATTAGCAAATTAAACGCTGAAAATCAATATACGGAAAAAGAAATGAATACATTTATAAAACAATATCACGATGATTTTTGTACAATTAGACGCGAGTTTATTGTGCACGGGTTTATGGATCGTGAGGATAATATGTACCATGTAAATAGAAGAGAAGTTTGGACGAAGTGGGAGGAGCTAAAATAATGAATTAGAGGGGAATCCTCACGTTATCTATTCTTCTTTGTAGTTTTTAGAAAAAGGTACGAGGTGATTTAGTGATACGATTAGCAGAAGAGGTTGATGCAGAAGCAATTATGGATATTAGAAAAGAAATTATATTATCGAAAACTACTACAAAGTTTTTTATAGTATCTCCAAAGAAATTACCAAATGATATGAATGCAGAAAGAGAAAAGATACGGAAAAGTCATGAGAAAGGTAATCTTTACATAGTTTATGAAGTAGATAAAAAAGTGGTTGGCTTTTTACTTTTCAATCGATATGAATTAGACCGCTTACGACATGCAGGCACAATGGGAATGGGAATTAAAGAGGCGTACTGTAATCAGGGCATTGGTACGAAGCTAATTGAATTTCTTATTCGTTGGGCTAAAGAGCAGAAAGGCTTAGAGAAAATTTGCTTAGGCGTAGTTTCTATTAATGATAGGGCAATTAAGGTGTATAAACGTATGGGATTTGTAGAGGAAGGCAGACAAAGAAAGCAAATTAAATATGAAGATGGATCATATGGAGATGATGTATTGATGGGGTTTTATATTGAATAAAATAAAGGAGTTTTCTATTGATAGCAAGTGGGATTTTATAAGTAATTGTATAAGCGGTGCATATGTTAGTGAAGAGACTGCCAATATTGGCAGTCTCTTTTTAGTGGAAATGTTAACACTTAGAAAACCTTAAGTTCCAATCTTTCTTTCTGACGAAGATGATGTGCAAAATGCATAGAAATAAGTTGAAACCATTCTGCTGCATGTAAGTAACCAAGCCCAGGATGTTCGACTTTACAATCACTTGGGATAGAAGAAAGTGTTGGCTCAATGTCTTTAACAATTGTAATTAATTCTAGAAGCTGTTTCTGTATGTCTTCTTTATTAGAGGGATTTTCAGGTGTATATCCAGGATGATTTGGTACTTTGATTTGTATATCCGGGAAAGCACCAAGTTTATATACTTTTTCACCCATGTCCGTTTTCTTGTTAGTTGCTGATGGTGTTTCAGTTTTACATTTCGCAATTGCATCTAACTGCATATATGTAGAGGCAATTAAATGACTATACATTTGACCGAGGGACCATTCTTCGCTAGACGGTTTCGTCCTAAATTGTTCTATAGAGTACCTTTCTAATTCCTCTATGTAATACGTTGCTAATTCCTCAAATTTCTTCATATTGTTAACCCCTTTTTATAAAAATGTATTTGCTAATACCTAATATAAAGGATGGCTACTGACAACATTATGTCAGTAGTGAAATTAAAGTTTTAACATTTTTTTTGCTTCATCACGGATTTTCTCAGAAAGAATTTTTGGCTCAAGTACTTGCACTTGGCTCCCCCAGCTAAATACCCATTGAAATACTTCGTCTATGTTTCTTGATTTCAAAAAAACGTGAAAACTGTTATCTCTATGCTCGTATGAATCTATAAAAAAGTAGCGGGACTCAATAATCTTATGTGCAATATGAGATGGAAACAATAAATGAACCGTAACAGTCCGATTGCTTTCAGGTTTATAGTTTTGTAAAGAAAAATCTTTCGGCTTTGTAAAGAATTCTTGTTCTTGCTGTAATGTATCCATTCGATCTAAACGAAAATTGCGTATTTGTTTTCGAAGTAAACAGTGGGCAACGATGTACCAAATTCCTGAAATATTGACTAAGCCATAAGGATGAACGGTCCGCTTTATTTTTGTAGTTTCTCTCGGTTTCCGATAAGAAAAAGAGATAGCTTGTTCTTTTTGAATAGATTCTTGCAATAGAAGAAGTTGATTTTCTAGTTTTTCTTGTTCAGATTGCTGATGTGAAAATATAGGAGAAAGGAAACGAAAAGTTTCTCGTAATTCCTGGGCTTTCTTTTGTTGATCAGCAGGGAGAACAATTTCAAGTTTCTCTTTTGCTGATCGTGCATGTACAGAAAAAGAAGAAGTGAAAGTTTTCTCGATATAATCACCGCCTAGTAAAAGAGTAACAGCCTCTTCAGGCGTAAGCTGAATGGGGGGCAAGAAATAACCATCCATTAATGAATAACCGTGACCAGGCATTGAATAAATAGGAACACCCGATTCGTTAAGTGCATCCATATCTCGATAAATCGTTCTTATACTTGTCTCAAATTTTTCCGCTAAGCTTTGTGCTGTAACAGTTTGTCTTCTTTGTAATTCAATTAATATAGCTAATAAACGATCGGTCCGATTCATGAAATATCTCCTTTTATCTTTAATAAATATGCCTCCTGTAAACTTCTAAAAGTAATATAAAATCCCCTCCCATTAACATACTTTTCCCTATGTATAATATTAATATAGTAAAATCATAAGAAGCCGTATTGCAGTTTCCAATAATATACTATATAATCAATTTAAGAAAACGTTTTCATGCAAAGGGGGAGAATTTCGTGTCGACTATAGAGGACGTGGCGAAATTAGCGGGGTTATCAAGGACAACGGTTTCTAGGGTGATTAATAATCATCCATATGTTTCAGATGAGAAGAAAAAAAGGGTTCAATTAGCAATGAAGCATTTAGGCTTTGTTCCTAATTCTGCGGCGAGAAGGCTTCGTAAACAAAAAACGGAAACAATTGCGGTGCTAGTTCCAAGGATTACAAATCCTTTCTTCAGTAGATTTATTGAAGCAATCGAGATTGCTGCTTCTGAACATAAATATAAACTGATTATTTGTCAAACAAGATATTTACCGGAAAAAGAGATGGAGTATTTACAATTATTATCTACGAAACAAGTAGATGGGATTATTCTATGTTCACTAGAAAATCCGTGGGAAGATGTAGAGCCGTACTTACAACACGGTCCAATCGTGTTATGTAATGAATATATTGAGGAAGCAAATATTCCAACAGTGAAGTTTGATCATGCGCAAGGAGCATACATAGCTGCTAAGCATGTGTTAGAACAAGGATATCGTAATCTTATTTTTTGCCGTGGTAACGAAACCAAAGTGGTTAGCCAACAGCGAAAAATGGGCTTTTTACGTGCCATAACGGAGAAGAGCCGCCAAGTAGAAGCGATTGATTTTCTTGAAAACGCTTTCTCTTGGGAAGATGGAAAACGAATATTCCATGAAGTATTAAAGGACAAAAAAAATCCTACCGCGATTTTGGCAGGAGGCGATGAGGTAGCAGCTGGAATTATTTCAGAGGCGAAACGCCATGACTGGAGCATTCCAGATGATCTCGCTGTTATCGGTTTTGATAATCAAATTTTATCACAGATTACAGAGCCAGGTATTACGACAATTGAACAGCCAATCGATGAGATGGCCCGAAAAGTTGTCGACCTGATGATGGATAAAATCCATACGAAAAATTATCGAAAAAAAGAATTGTATGAGTTTGAACTGGAGCTCTTGGTGAAAGGTTCAACGATGAAGGATACGATGTTATTAGCCTAGTAGACTATGTCTGCTAGGTTTTTTTCTGTTCACAAACTACTATTCTTCGTGAACGCAGTCATCACATTTGTTATGGTATGCTTCGTGTTGCTCATCAATTTCTTTCCCACAGTGCGCACAAGTTTTCGTCGGTAAATTTCTGAAAAACTCCATTGGTTGATCGATCATGTCAATCCCTCCATTTCCATTTCTTACTATCATTGTATTAGTACAAAAAACAAAAGTCAACAACTGTTTTATAACAAAATTGAAAATTAATGAAAAAGTTTAGGAAATGGATTATAGTTAACAATGTAGAATGTAAGTGAAACATGCATTTCTACTCGGTTTTAGAAAGGATGGATACATATGAAAATGACTGTTGTCGGCTTTTGGGGCGGCTTTCCAGAAGCGGGAGAAGCAACGTCGGGATATTTGTTTGAACACGATGGTTTTCGTTTACTTGTAGACTGTGGTAGTGGTGTACTAGCACAGCTTCAAAAATATATAACACCATCTGATATAGATGCAGTTGTACTTTCGCACTATCATCACGATCATGTTGCAGACATTGGGGTATTGCAATATGCGAGACTAATTACGAGTGCGACAAAGGGACAACTACCGGAACTACCAATATACGGTCATACGTTTGATGAGAGTGGATTCCAGTCTTTAACGCATGAACCGCATACGAAAGGAATCGCGTACAATCCAGAAGAAACACTTCAAGTTGGACCGTTCTCGATTTCATTCTTAAAAACTGTTCATCCTGTTACATGCTTTGCGATGCGTATTACAGCAGGTAATGACGCTGTAGTATATAGCGCAGATTCCAGTTATATTCCTGAATTTATTCCATTCACAAAAGATGCTGATCTTTTCATTTGTGAGTGTAATATGTATGCACATCAAGAGGCTGCAAAAGCAGGGCATATGAATAGTACAGAAGTAGCAAGTATTGCGAAAGATGCGAATGTAAAAGAACTTTTATTAACGCACTTACCGCATACAGGCAATCCAGCTGATTTAGTAACAGAAGCAAAACAAATTTTCAGTGGCCATATTACGCTAGCGCATAGTGGCTACGTATGGAACTCATGAGGTGATACGATGTTATTTATTGATAATAAAGGGATTACAGATCCTAGAATAAACTTAGCGATTGAAGAATATTGTGTGAAGAATTTAGATATTAACGAAACATATTTACTTTTCTACATTAATGAACCTTCGATTATCATTGGTAAAAACCAAAACACAGTAGAAGAAATTAATGCAGATTACGTAAAAGAAAAAGGTATTCATGTCGTTCGTCGTCTATCAGGCGGAGGCGCAGTATATCATGATTTAGGAAACTTAAACTTCAGTTTTATTACGAAAGATGATGGAGACAGTTTCAGCAACTTCAAAAAATTCACAGAGCCTGTAACGAAAGCGCTTGGTAAATTAGGCGTAAATGCAGAACTAAGTGGTCGTAACGACATTTTAGCTGAAGGCAGAAAAATTTCAGGTAACGCGCAGTTCTCAACGAAAGGTCGTATGTTCAGTCACGGTACGTTACTATTTGACTCTGAAATCGATCACGTCGTATCAGCACTGAAAGTAAAAATGGATAAGATCCAATCCAAAGGAATTAAATCAATCCGTAGCCGCGTTGCGAACATTACAGAGTTCCTAAACGAAGAAATGACGACAGAAGAGTTTAGACAACTTCTTCTAGAAACAATTTTCGAAGGAGAAACAGAAATTCCAACGTATGAATTAACAGAAGAGGATTGGAAAGAAATCCATAAACTTTCTGAAGAGCGCTACCGCAATTGGGATTGGAACTACGGAAAATCTCCGAAGTTCAACTTACAACATTCACACCGCTTCCCAGTTGGACAAGTTGACGTTCGTCTTGAAGTGAAAAAAGGAACAGTAACAGAATGTAAAATTTACGGTGACTTCTTCGGTTCACTAGATGTGCATGACATTGAAGAACGTCTAACAGGCGTACAATTTGATAAAGATGCATTCACTGCAGCTTTAGAAGGCGTAGATATCGCACGTTACTTTGGTAATATTACAACAGAAGATTTCTTACATTTGTTCTTCTAAAAATAAGGGAGGCTACCGTAACTGGCAGCCTCTTTCTTTTTGCGTAGATTGTCACGTTTTGTCGGTAAGTCGATATATTTTAAAAATCGCTGATATATTTCGAGTTGCGGTCGATATATTTGGAAAATCGCCGATATATTTCGAGTTGCGCTGATATATCTGAAAAATCGCCGATATAATTTTATATACGATAAAATCACAGGACATCTGCCTCTTATAAAAGAATATACATATTCAAAAGGAGGCGGATCGAAATGAAAAGAGTAATGTACGTTGTATTATTGCTCAGCTTCGTTATTGGAATAGCAGCTTGTAACGATGAAACGTCCTCAAGTCGCATACTTTTATCGATTGGAAAACCAGCGAAAGATAATGTTATATATTTTACGCATACAGATAACAGACGAAAGATACAGGAAATACAAGACATGTTTCAAAATAAGAAGTGGAAAAGAAATGAAACATTCAGCACTGTTAATAAGACACCAGATGTCGTCTTTTCAATAGATGAAGACAATGCAGGGTTACCGGCACTATATGTTACGGTGTATTTTCATGAAGATGGAGCGGACGCGATTAACTTGTTTGGAGAGCATACGACGTTAAATAAAGAGGAACTTACTAAACTTAGAGAAAAGATGAGTGCATATTATCCTAAAATGATTTTTGGTCTAGTTTCATAAATTACTTGCAAATGAAATTCCCTTATCCTTCCAAAGTAAATGAAGAGGAGGTGATCTGTTTATATGCAGTTAATGGAATAACACTTGCCACTTTAATTTTCTTTTAATATAATTAATTTAGAATTTTTAAATATTCTAAATTTTATAAAGGTGGGGTTTGTGTGAATCTCGTTCAATCTTTGGCTGAAACGGCGAAAAAGAAGGGGGATAAACCGGCTTATATATTTATGGATCAGTCGGTCTCATATGACCAATTAAACAAAATGGTCACAAGGTTTTCTAGCAATTTAGCAGAAATGGGCATTGGAAAAGGGGACAATGTTGCATTAGTTGTTGGAAATTCACCACATTTTTTGGTCGGTTTATACGGAACAATGAAAGCGGGAGCAACTGTTATTCCAGTTAATCCAATTTATACAGCAGACGAAATGCATTACATTTTACAAAATGGAGATGTAAAAACAATTATCGTACTCGACGTCCTTCTACCTGTTATACAATCTCTTACAACAAGACTTCCTTCACTTGAAAACATCATCATATGCGAAACCTCATCAGATTTTAACCATACAGAAACCGAAAAAATGAAAACGTTTACTAGAATGATAGGGGCTGGAGATGTAACTTACGAAGGCCCAGAACTAGATGAAGAAGATGTAGCGGTTATTTTATACACTTCGGGCACAACTGGAAAACCGAAAGGCGCTATGTTAACGCATAAAAATTTATATAGTAATGCGAGCGATGTGGCGTCGTATTTACAATATACGGCTGATGATCGCGTCGTTGCAGCACTGCCAATGTTCCACGTATTCTGTTTAACAGTGGCGGTCAATGCACCGATTGTGAACGGGGCAACGATTTTAATGTTACCGAAATTTAGCCCGAAAGAAGTATTCCGTATTTGTCGCACGTATGAACCGACGATTTTTGCCGGTGTACCGACAATGTACAATTATTTATATTTATTCGAAGAAGCGAGCGCAGAAGATGTGAAGACGCTTCGTCTTTGTATTTCAGGTGGTGCTTCAATGCCTGTTGCTCTTCTGCAAAACTTTGAAAAACGTTTTGACGTTATCGTTTCAGAAGGATACGGTTTATCAGAAGCATCACCAGTTACTTGTTTCAACCCGCTAGATCGCCCGCGTAAGCCAGGGTCAATCGGTACAAATATTTGGCATGTAGAAAATAAAATTGTAAATGAACTTGGGGAAGAAGTACCTGTTGGTGCAGTTGGGGAATTAATTGTTCGCGGGCCTAACGTTATGAAAGGATATTATAACGCACCAGAAGATACAGCTGCGACATTGAAAGATGGATGGCTGTATACAGGAGACTTAGCGAAAATGGATGAAGAAGGTTACTTCTATATCGTTGATCGCAAAAAGGATATCGTCTTAGTTGGCGGTTATAACGTATATCCTCGTGAAGTAGAGGAAGTATTGTACATGCACGAATCAGTGGCGGAAGTTGTTGTAATCGGTGTTCCTGATGAAAACTTAGGAGAAGCAGTGCGAGCGTACGTCGTTCTGAAACAAACGAACGTAACAGAAGAAGAACTTATGCATTACTGTGCGTTACATTTAGCAAAATATAAAGTACCAAAGAGTATTGAATTTTTAACAGAACTGCCGAAGAATACGACAGGCAAGTTGCTGAGAAGAGCTTTGAGAGAAAAAGCGATGCAAGTTTAAATATAGGGGCAACCATCTTTATGAAGATGGTTGCCTTTCTATTTTTTAGCATTGGTTAAGCTATGGTGCCATATATTTAAACCGTAATATGACTAATAAGGAGGAGATATAAGTGGAACAGAAGGAATTACGTTTGCGGCGAGTACAATATCTTATTTGTGACATTATGGATGAAATGAATACGGAAAGTGAGAAGAAAAACCTAGAGGTTTTGCAGCAAGTCATTGATCATCTTTCAGGAGCGATAGGTGATTTAGTTGATCCATCAAGCTCTTATTCTATTGATTATTTAGAACGAAAAGTTCATACGGCGCATTATTTACTTTTTAATAACGAGCGGAAGGCGTACTTATGTAGAAAATAATAGTATTATTTTTATTTGACATTGATAATCATTATCGATATGATGGTTATGTTGGATATATTTATATAAAGGGAGATGTCATATTGATAATGATTAAGAAAAAATATATGAATGCATTTGTTATAGCAGCAACGTTAGCAGTTCCATTTAGCGGTATGATGGCACCGATTGCGAAAGCAGAAGCGGTAGTAGAAATGAAAGCAGCTAGCAAATTAGCAGATGGCACGTATGACGTTATTTTAAAGACTTATAAAGATCAAACGAATGATACATCTGTTGCGTCTACATATTTAAAAAATGCAAAAGTAACGATTCAAGGTGATAAAAAAATCGTTACGTTAACAGTTCAAGATAGTAGCTATTTCCAGTATCTTAGAGTAGAAGATACGAATAAAGTAGGGACATTCCATGATGTAAAAGTAATTTCCGAAGATAAAGCAAATAACGGTACGAAAGTTGTTCAATTTGAAATTGATGAGTTTTCGAAAAAATATAATATGCAAATGCATATATTAATTCCAGCAATTAAATATGATCATACATATCAAGTACAGTTTGAAATCGATGCGAGTGCAATTGAACAGAAGCCTAAATTCTCTGACGTACCAGCATGGGCACAAGAATCAGTTCAATATTTAGTAGATAAAGAAGCAGTACACGGTAAGCCAGATGGTACATTTGCACCAGCTGAAAATATTGATCGTAGTTCCGCTGCAAAAATAGTAGCAACTGTTTTAGGATTAGAAATTAAGAAAGATGCAAAGCCATCATTCCCTGATGCACAAAATCACTGGGCAACGCCGTATATTGCTGCTGTTGAAAAAGCAGGTATTGTAAAAGGTGATGAGAAGGGAAACTTTAATCCGGGCGGGTTAATTAACCGTGCATCAATGGCTTCTATGTTAGTAAATGCATATAAATTAGAAAGAAATGAAAATATAAAACTACCGAAAGAATTTGCTGACTTAAACAATCATTGGGGTGCGAAGTATGCCAATATTTTAATCCAAGAAAAGATTTCAATTGGAACAGATAATGGCTGGGCTCCAAATAAAGCGGTAAGTCGTGCGGAAGCAGCACAATTTATTGCGAAGGCGGATAAGTTGAAGAAATAAATGAAATAGAATGAGAAATGAAGGCGCACAACGTTCACTTTTGTGAATGGATTGTGTGCTTTTTTGTTGTGGGTTTCATTAATGGGATAGAGGTAGATAAAGTATTGCCTCTTTGGATAAGGGGGAATACTTTATTTTAATTTAGAAGAGAGAATAAAGGAAAAGTTTGGTTTGATAATATTCGTTTACTAGAAGGGAACGCTCTTATTAAAAACGAGTACGACAACGATGGCAATGTTGTTGCGACGTATGATGAAGAAGGACAGAAGAATACATTCACATACGATGCATCAGGAAATAAAAAGAGCGAAACCGATGAAAAAGGAAATACAAAACTATATGATTACAACAAAGATAATCTATTAACGAAGGTTACCTTGAAAAACGGTACTTCTGTAAGCTATCGTTATGATCATAATGGAAATACAACAGAGAAATCTGTCATGTTTGGTGGGAAAACACAAACACACAAATATGAATATGATGTAGATAATAAAAACACAGTGTATATCGATGCGTTGAACCGTCGTATTGAAAATACGTACGATGAAAATGCAAACAAGATTAAAACGAAAATGCCAAACGGTTCTATCTTAGAATCTGTATATGATACTGCAGATCGCGTCATTGGTGAAAAGCGAAATGGAAAAGATTCATTTACATTTGAACGCGATCAAAATGGACAAGTTACGAAAGTAAAAGACCATGTTAACGGTGTAGAACGCACGAAAACATACGACAAGGCTGACCGCGTTACAAGCGCAACAGATAGCCGAGGCGGAAAAATTGACTGGGCATATCATGACAAAGCAAACAGTAAGACAGAAAAATTAAAAGAACAAACAGTAACGCAAGGCGGATACACAAATAAAGTATCGTATGACTACAACACGTTAGATCAAAATGTTCGTGTGACAGATGGCTCGCAAACATATCGATTTGATTATGACGATCAAGGAAATGTTCGTACGTACACAGCTGGAAATGGTTCAGGTTCTACATTTAACTATGACCATGCGAACAAAATTAAAGATTTAGTAGTAGGTACATCAAACAGTATTCTACTTTCTGAACGATATGAATATGACCAAGCGGGTAACCGTACGAAGATTAAACATGAAGGTGCGGGCGGAAAAGTAACAGAAACAAACTTTGTATATGACCCGATTAACCAACTATTAAATGAAGCATTACCAAACGGAACAACTAAATCATACACATATGATGGATTTGGAAACCGTACAAGTGTGAAAGTTGTAGAGAATGGAAAAGAAACAAAGTCTATAGCGGCAACATTCAATGAAGGAAATCAGCTTGTAAAATTCGGAAATGAATCGTTAACGTATGATGCGAATGGTAATCGTACATCAGATGGAAAGTACAAGTATACATGGAATGAAGACGACCAAATTGTAGCTATCACCAAACAAGGTGAAAGCGATGCATTCGCAACATACAAATATGATGATGATGATCGTCGTATTGAAAAGAATATAGATGGCAAAGTAACACGTTACTTCTATGATGGAGATAGTATTAATCCATTATATGAAACAGATGGAAGTGGAAAAGTTCTTCGTCATTATGTGTATTCAGCAGATGGTGTACGCTTAGCGATGAAATCAAAAGGACAAACGCTGTACTATCACTATAACCCTCGTGGTGATGTCATTGCGATGACAGATCAAAATAGAGAAGTTGTAGCAACGTATGAATATGATTCGTGGGGTAACGTATTAAAGAGTGACGCAAAAGGTATCGCAGCAGACAATCCATTTGGGTATGCAGGATACATGTATGATAAAGAGATTGGTATGTATTACTTGATTGCGAGATACTATAATCCGGAGCATGGTGTGTTCTTATCGGTGGATCCTGATCCGGGTGATGAAGATGATCCGATTACGATGAATGGGTATACGTATGGTGATAATAACCCTATAATGAACATTGATCCAGATGGGCATTTAGCATGGTTTGTTCCAATTGCTATACATGGGGCTAGAATAGCTGCTCCTCATGTAGGTCGCTATGTAGTGAAAATGGCAGGAAAAAAACTAGCTAAACGTTATGTAAAGCAACCATTAAAATATAAAGGTAATATAGGAAAGCCTAGAATTAATGTAACATATAATAAGCCCTCAATTAAGGATGGACCCAAAAATGGTATAACGTATTATTTTAAAAATAAAAAATTAGAACAAAAAAGATATTATGATGCAAAGGGAAGATCATGGAAAGATATAGATTATTCAAATCATGGAAATCCTAAAGCGCATCCTGTTGTACCACATAAACATTATTGGAAATGGAAAAACGATAAACCAAAAAGATCTACATGGTATTCGTTAAGAAAGAAATGGTGAGTGATAACATGCGTTTTTATGTAGAAGGAGATATATGTCATTTAGATGAGGTATTATTACCTTTAGATTCAGAAATCAAAAAATATGATTGGTTTTTTACTGATATGGAGGCACATGTATTCAAAAAATCTGAAGAAATAGAAGAGGAGGACGGAGCAGGTACTATATTTGAAAAAGGTTATTTATATATAACTGGTGAAGAACTGTATGATTTTTTTAAAAAATACGGGGTACTAATTATTTTCGGAGTAGTAATTGCGGTAGAAAAAACAAATACGGATGTGTTAAAAAATCCGCCTGATCCACCAATTATTCAAGATAATGAACGTTATTGGGAAAGGGATTATTTTTTGACTATCCCTGATTCTGTTATGGAATTTGGTTTTTTTGATAGTACTTGCTTGATTTTTGCAAGTACTAATGAATCAATTATACAGAAATTTAAGGACCAATTCCCAACAGCTATTTCATACTCAGATTACCTAGAATTAGAATAATATAAATTTTTGAGAGATGTTGATAATTAATCATGGTTTTCATAGGATTGAAACTTAAAAGCAGTTATCCAAATGTAGTATTATATATAGAAGGTGAATTATAAAAGCATTAGTGAAATTTAAGAGGAAATCCATGGAGTTTGGGAGAGATGTATATAATGGGTTATTATCCCCATAGGCTTGGTACTTCGTATTGATGTAGCAAACGGTCCCATTTTTATTGCGAATGAAGAGTTATCATATGGTGTAGAAGAATTAGAGGGTGAAAAATAAATTAAGAAACGATTAGCTGAAAGAAGAGTCCAGAACGACTCTTCTTTCTTTTTAGTCTAGAAGTTCGGAAACGAATCGTTAACATATGATGCGAATGGCAATATAAAAAGATTTTAGCATATAAAAAGAAAAATAATGGAAAGCGTCCTCCACTAAATAAAAGTGACTATTAAAAGGGTGAGTGATTATGAGTTTTTTTTTAGTGGTGAATTAGAAGGGGATATTGCTGAGGAATTTATAAATATAATTTCAGAAATCGGTAGTGAACTTGAAGGATTAAATAGTAATGATTATGGTAGTGAAGTAGAAGAAATAGCTATAATCCCTATAGTAGCTAAAATAACTCCGGAATATGAAGATGCGGGCTTTTTTAAAGAAAGAAAGCTCTTTAAAAGGAAGAGTAAAGAAGCAGATTTTAGATTAAGGATTGACTATGAAACATTTTTATCTGCAGATTATGCTACGAGAAAAATATTGATAATTAGAAATATTATTCAATCTATTAGAATATTAGGGGAAAAGGCTAAGTCTGATTTTAATGCAATAAAGTTAGAGAAAGATATTTTACAAATTTTTGATATCAACGGGAGTATATAGTAGGGCATTTTACAGATGAATATTATGTAGTATCTTTACGTTCGGAAAAAATGAGTGTTTTTTTGCTATGCCGAAGAGCGTGTTATGGGTAGAATAAACCTGCAAAACATGAGGTTCCTACTTTTTTTGTAACCTTTATGTTTAGAAATAATAAGAGGGTTTTATTATTAGAAGAAAATAGTTTCAATGAAAAACAGTTAGAGTGTTATAGGAGAGAATAAATGGAATCAGTACTATTCAATGAATTAAATTATACGTTACAAATCGGGAGAATTCGTATGTTTATACCGGATTTTAGTTCAAAAGAATATATCATTTTTGAGGATTTAGCCGGGCTTTTAGATTTAGAGACAAATTATGATGCAATGGTTTTCATACGAAATCAAGTTAAAGAAGCGGGAATAAAAGGTAAAGTCCGTTTTGATTCAGAGAGCGATTGTGTAGAGATATATTCAACAAATGGAAAGACAATGTTACAAGTTGCGATTTTGGTGAATAAGCTTATAGACGAAGAATTTACATTTGAGAATAAAAGAGAGTATGAGCAGTTCATAGGATCTTGGAAACGACCTAAAAAACAAAAATGGAAAGTTGGGGATGTATTTTCTATCTCTTTACCAAATGAAACATATTTTTTCGGACAAATTGTTGAATTGATGGAAGACGTGTTTCCTTTATGTGTTATATTTGATTTGCATTTGAAAACAGTGCCTACTAAAGAGGATATCGATAATGCTAACATTTTAACAGCTTTGATGCTTAATGGAATGGTATTTGACGATTATACTCTTAAGGTTATTTTTGAAATGGAAATAATGGGAGAAATCAATGAAAACACTAGGAGAAATCCAGTTCGAAATGTGACTTGGTCTACTTCTCATTTAATAGATTTCTGCATGGAATACAAGTTAGAAGAGAAACAAAAGTTTGTAGAAGAGATATCCGCTAATAAAAATTTTGTAATTGAGTATAACTGAACGATAACAACTGTTATCCGTATTATAAAGTGGAGGCAAATGTATGAATAAATTAGGATTTAGAGTTATTCGCGGAGAAGAGGGATATAGCCATTATTTTGGTGGAGAAACTTGGAAAGTTCCTATATGTCCGCAATGTAATGAACAAGTGCATCAAATATTTACCTTTGATTTGAATGATTCTAGATTAGAGGAACTTAAGACAGAAGAATTAAGAGAGTTGCCATTAATCACTTGCTTAAATTGTTCCTTATATGAAGATATACAAAATTTCAAAATAAATATAATGGAACGTTCTATACATACCATTACTCAAAGTGAGATGTTTGATTGGAAGTATGAATTAATTGATAAGATACCAGTTCCTTTGCCGAAATATGATATGAAATTAGTAACGATGGAGAATTATGATGTCCCTTGTGATGAAGATGAAAATGACCAAGCTTTAGATGCTATGGGAAGAGATTATATTTGTAGAATACTTGGAGCCCCCCTATACATAGAAGATTCTATAGAGGCAACGTGTCCTTGTTGCTCGAAAAGTATGAACTATGTGGCTATGTTGACCGGAGAAGATTATGGGAATGAAGGGGGACTTACAGGAGGAATAACGTTTCAAATAGGAGAGAGTTTTTTATATTTCTATCTATGTAAAGAATGTCTAATCATACAAACTTCCATGCAGAGCACTTGAGTTTGTTCTGCATGGAAGTTTTATTTGATTGAGAAGAGAGCGCACCATTTATAAATGTAGAAAAAGAATAAGGGATAATAGAACTTTTATCAATGGTTTGAGTTACGTTAGGATGTATAAAAGAGGTGGTATCAATGTTGAAACGAGAACCTTCAAAGCTCATAATAGAAGGAAATCAACTTTACATACCTTGGGTGCATTGTATCATACAGGATAACTGTAAGGTGAAGTATATAAAATAATAATTGAGAGTAAGCGTTAAACTTATTAATATTAAGGGAGTTTGACGCTTATTTTTTATGTTTAGAATCAATGAGAGGGTTTTTATCTATATGAAAGATATCGTATGTAAAGAGTTAACCAGTTTTAAGTCTATTGTTGAAGCTTATCAATTTAGAAAAATGAACGTGGACTATAAACAAAATATAATTTTATTAGTACAAGATCATCAGGATCGCCCTTGTATTATTTATTTGGATAAAAATAATGGGAGTATAAGTAATATTAATTTAAATGTAGATATAGATGTTGAATCTGTGATACGTATGCAACGAATCGGAGAGAGATGGCTATTTATATTTAATTATGAAGGTGAGAATGCAGTTATTTATAATCCAGACGGAAGTGAATATTGTAAGTTTTATGCCGGAGAAGGGATTCAAGATTGTCAGGTTGATGTGAATGAAGATATTTGGGTTAGTTATTGTGATGAAGGGATTTTTGGAGAGTGCCCAATTGGAGCAAATGGTATAGTTGCTTTTGATTCTACAGGTCAATTAATTTTTGATAGTTATGATCAATATGTAGAAAAATATAATATACCTTATATAGATGATTGTTATGCAATAAATGTGTTAGATGGAGACGTTTGGCTCTATTATTATTCCGAATTTCCTTTAGTTCAAATGAAAGATAAAAAAATTCATATGTCTTGGAATGAAATAAATGTAATTAAGGAAATACGGTCGGAAAGTTTTGCGGTTGCTCAGGACAAAGTAGTATTTATTACGCAAGATGAAAAGTTGGTTGTTTATGATTTAAATAATAATCATGTGTATGATATGAATCTTCGTAATGAACTTGGAGAACCGATTCAATTTGGTACTTATTATAGCCGCGGATCTGTTATGTATTTTCAGATGGATGATAGGCTGTATTATGTTGATACAATTAATATATGAGATGATAAAAAAGCGCACTCAACAATCTGGGTGCGCTTTTTCATAACCGTTATACATTCCTCCTCATCAACTCCCCAACTTGCGTCGCAACACACTCAACATCACTATCAATTTCGTTTAATACGTAAGATTCCAAAATGCCCATTACAGCCGTTCCTAAAAATTTTAAAATGATGTGTTTATCGATGTTTTTATTTATTGATGCGTTTGTGTTTAACTTTTTCTCTATTTCACCCATGATGAAAGTTAATAACTTTTTTTGAAACGATAATGTGCTGTTACTTTTAAATAACGCCGCGAAAAATGGTTTGTGTTCTTTGAAGTATTCAAACCATATGATCGTTCCTTCTATAAACCCTTTGTTTTGTTTCTCATAGCATATTTCTTTTAATTGGTCTAAATGATCGTCCACAATTTTATCTAATAAATTGTACTTATCTAGATAGTGTAAGTAAAAGGTTTTTCGCCCGATGTTTGCTTTTTCGGTAATGTTTTTTACTGTAATTTCGTCGAAACCATCTGTAATTAACATTTCTATAAATGCCGATTGAATGGCGTTTTGTGATTTTATAATTCTTCGATCGATTTTCTCCATATGGTGTTCCTCCGTTGTTGATACACATATTTCGTTATGTGTGTATTATCACCCAAATGTGTAAATGTGGTCATTGAAACAAGGTGCTACTCATTTTATTATAAATATACACGTGAGTAATAACTCTCACAAGTGTAAAATTAAAAATAAGATAAAGGTGGTTTTATATATGGCAGTTACGAAGAAAAATGTACGGTTTTATGCAAGAGGTTTACAAGTTGCAGGTATTTTGAACATTCCTGAAGATGCTGAGGAAAAGAAACAAAATCCAGCGATTGTTTGTGTGCATCCAGGTAGTAGCTGTAAAGATCAAACAGCAGGATTGTATGCCGAGAAGTTAGCGGAACAAGGATATGTAACGCTTGCGTTTGATGCATCATATCAAGGTGAAAGTGAAGGTGCACCGAGATATATGGAAGAGCCAGCTACGCGAGTTGAGGATATTCGCTCAGCAGTAGATTATGTAACGACTCTACCTTATATAGATGAAGAACGTATCGGTGTGTTAGGTGTTTGTGCAGGCGGTGGTTATGCGGTAAATGCTGCGATGACAGAGCGCCGCATTAAAGCGGTTGGCACAGTTGTTGGTGCAAATATCGGTCGTTTAAATCGTGAGTCTAACCCGATTGGTGTGTTAGAGGCAATTGGTAAACAACGTACTGCTGAAGCGCGCGGAGCAGAGGTAATGATTACAAATTGGATTCCTAAAAATCAGGAAGAGTTAGCGGTAGCAGGTATGACAGATATAGATATTGTAGAAGCAGTTGAGTATTACACAACGCCGCGAGGTCAAAGTGTGAACTCGCCAAATAAGTTAAACTTTACGAGTATGGGATCGGTAATTGGTTTTGATGCGTTCCATTTAGCAGATACGTTATTAACGCAGCCGCTGCAAATTATTGTCGGCAGTAAACAAGGTGCATTCGGTTCTTATAAAGATGGTCATGAGCTTTATAAGAAAGCAGCTTCAGAGAAGAAAGACTTACTTGTTTTGGAAGGTGCGAGTCACTACGATTTATATGATCAACCAGAACCAGTAAAAATTGCAGTTGAAAAATTAACAAGTTTCTATAACGAAAATCTGTAAAAGGAATGTTGTTTTGAATTGCACCTCTAATTGTTAGATTTGCGTCTAGCAATTAGGGGTTTTTATTGTGAAGATTGAAGTGCTTAATATTTACGCTATAAGTGCATAACAAGATATAATAGAAGAAATGAATAAGGAGGCTAGTTGTGAAGAATCTTCGTTATCTCAATATATTTACGATATTAATTATATACACACTACTTATGCTCTACATAGGCTGGAACGGCTGGGTTTGGCTTCATGCGGTATTTGGCTGGGAGTCTTGGGGATATTACGCTTTCATAGTTGGCTTCATTTCGTATGCGTACATTCTCGTGCAAGTGTTTAAGTTTTTGCCATTTCTACGAACGATAGGTTCAATTTGGTTTGCGGTTATACAATACGCGCTTATGTTATTGCCGTTAGCTAATATTACAGTCTTTCTTTTACAGTTTGTAGTAGAGAAAGAAGCGGCAATTATTTGGACAGGGGCGGTTGTGTTAGCTGCATTTATTTTTATCTTTGCGTACGGAGTATTTAATGCATATAGCCCAGTAGTAAGAAAGTATGAGGTGCACATTCCAAAAAAAGTAGAGGGACGTAAAAGCTTACGCATTGCGATGGCTTCTGATATGCATTTCGGTAAATTGTCTGGCGTTTCACATTTGAAAAGGCTTGTTCGTCATGTAAATGAAATGGAGCCGGATATTATTTTACTGCCAGGAGATATTATCGATGATCATCCAGGTGTGTTCATTCAAAAAAATATGGGACATATTATGAAACAAATGACAGCTCCACTAGGCGTATATGGTGTGTTAGGAAATCACGAATATTACGGACAAGCAGTTCCAGAATTCCTGCAAGAGATGGATAAGATCGATATTCGTATTTTGTTAGATGAAGTGATCACTATTGAAGATGCCTTTTATCTCGTTGGAAGAAGAGATAAAACAGAGCGAGATCGTCAAAGCTTTGAAAAACTTATGAGTACAGTAGATAAATCCATGCCAGTTATTGCAATGGATCATCAGCCATTCGAGTTAAAACAAGCAGCGGATGCTGGCGTAGATTTACTATTATCCGGTCACACGCACCGCGGACAAATGGCACCAAATCATATTGTAACGAGAAGAATGTACGAACTAGACTGGGGCTACGCACAAAAAGGTGCATTTCACGCAATTGTTTCTTCAGGCTTCGGATTTTGGGGACCGCCGCTTAGACTTGGAAGTAGGTCGGAGATTGTGCAGGTGGAGGTTACGTTTGAATAAGTTTATGTAATAGGGAGCTAATGGCTCTCTATTTTTACAAATAAAAAAGGCTCCGTATAAGGAGCACTCAATAAAAATAAATGAATTAAAACAAATAACAGACATGTATAATATACAATATTCATAATTTAAAATCAATATATTTGAATTTAATATTTTTTTGGTGTCGATTTCATAAAAGAGTTACGATTATAAGATAAAGGGGGATTATAAGTGATCTTATCAGATGTGCTATACGGAGAATTTGAAGTGGATCCAGTAGTAGAAGAATTAATTGTAAGTAAGTCTGTGCAAAGGTTAAAAGGTATTCATCAAACTGGCGCAAGCTACTTAATAAATGAGGAATGGAATGTAACGCGCTTTGATCATTCAGTTGGTGTTATGTTGTTAATTAAGAAACTCGGTGGCTCAGTAGAGGAACAAATTGCTGGTTTACTGCACGACGTATCGCATACTGCTTTTTCTCATGTGATTGATTATGTTTTTGATAACAAAAATGAAAGTTATCATGAAGAAATATTTAGTGCTGTTGTGAAAAATTCAGAAATTCCAGCGATTCTTTCAAAGTATGGTTATAACTATGAAGAGATTTTGTTAGATGATTCGAAGTGGACATTACTGGAAAGGTCAGCGCCAGAATTATGCGCAGATCGAGTGGATTATACGTTACGAGATATGTATACATACGGGTATATTTCTTTAGAAGAAGCTCACAGTTTTTTAGAAGATGTAATTGAAGTAAACGGACAAATGGTCCTTCAAAATATCGAAATAGCAGAGTGGTTTACAGAAACGTATTACAAAGAAGTCATCGATTTCTTTATGCAACCAATGAATATTTATGGAAATGATATGTTAGCAAAAACGCTAAAGTTAGCTCTACACAAAAAGGTTATTCATGCAGATGATTTTCTTCTTGAAGATGATGAGCTAATTTCGAAATTGCAGCAATGTAGTGATTCAGAAGTACATGCTTTAGTAAGCAAAGTTCATCCGAATGTAAAGGTAAAAGAAGATAAAAACGATTATGATTTGTATCAGAAAAATAAAGTACGTCTTATTGATCCACCGTTACTTTGTGAGGGGGAAGTCGTTCCATCGTCTGTTGTGTCAGAAAACATAAGACAGATGAGTGATAGCGCTTATGAAAAAGCGGTGAGAGGGATGTATGTGAAAGTGATTTCGGATGAATAGAAAGAAGGTATCATCACATAAGATGATACCTTCTTTTTATTCATCTAATATTTTCCACTCATTTCCCCAATCCTTCATCGCGTCAAAAATAGGACGGAGTGTTTCGCCTTTTTTTGTTAGTGAATATTCTACGTGAGGTGGCATAGTTGAGTAGATTGTTCTCTTTATAATATTTTCTTGTTCAAGTTCTTTTAAGCGAAGAGATAGAGTGCGTGGGCTAATACCGTTTAGGCATCTTTCAAGCTCAGCAAAACGTTTAGGACCATAGAACAAATCTCTTAAAATTAAGAAAGTCCACTTTCCACCTATTACAGACATTGTTTTTTCAATGGGGCATTTTAATAAAATTTTTTCATTTATATTTTCCATATAAAGGCTCCTTACTATATAAAAGTATAGGTACTATATAAAAAATCAGTACTTTTATAATTAAAGTACTTTATTTATTATAGTCCTAAAGGGATATATAGGTAAATTACTAATTTTTGAAAGGGGAGTAAGCAAGTGAATGGAGTAGCTAGCAGAAATTTAGATGTTCAAACAGAAGAGAAATCAGGTATTATCATTTTAATCGCTTTGGCAATGGGATTTATTATGGCAACATTAGACGTAACAGTAGTAAATGTTGCAGTGGTGAATATTCAAGAAACATTAGGACTAACATTATATAGTTCGACATGGATTGTTGACGGATATATTCTATCTTTTGCGGCATTATTATTAGCTGGAGGGGCGCTGGCCAATCGATTTGGAGCAAAAAGAATATATTTAATTGGTTTAATTATTTTTGTATTCGCCTCTCTTTTATGTACGGTTGCTACAACGGGGAACGCTCTTGTTATTGGGCGGATAATTCAAGGCGTTGGAGCGGCTTTATTTATGCCAAGTTCACTTAGTTTATTAGTAGTATCGTTTCCGGATGAAAAGAAGAGAGCTAAAATGTTTGGGATATGGTCCGCAATTGTCTCCATTGCTTCTGGTACGGGCCCTTTTATTGGTGGCCTTTTAGTAAATACATTTGGCTGGCGGAGCATTTTTATTATAAACCTTCCAATTGGGATGATTGGTATTTTAATGGCCCTTGTAATTATTCCAAACATTTTACCGAAAAAGGAGAAAATAAACGTATTAAATCATTTAATCGGTATAATTGCAATAACATTATTGGCGTTTACTCTAATTGAAGGGCCAAGTTACGGATGGTCCTCGCCTCAAATTTTAGGCGGAGTAGTGGGGACAGTATTAACTACTATTCTCTTTGTTTATGCAGAACGAAAATCAAAAAACTCAGTTGTACCAAGAGTGTTGTTCCAAAACGAGACATTTATCTCGGCGAATATAGTTGGATTTCTAATAAACTTTGCGTTATTTGGCGGCATATTTATGTTTGGACTTTTTTTACAAAAAGCATATGGAGCAAGCCCATTTGTAGCAGGATTACAACTATTGCCGATGATGAGCGTATTTGTTATTGGGAATGTATTATTTGCAAAAATGGTGAGTAAGTTTAGCTCAAAATCGTTACTATTCATAGCGTTATTTATAGCTAGTATAGGGTCTTTATTATTAATGCTTCTAGTAAATAATGTGAGTTATTTAGGAATTGCAATCATTTATAGTGTTGTTAATCTTGGAATCGGTATAGCAGTACCTGCCATGACTACAATTGTAATGAAATCTGCTGGTCGTGAGAATGGGAATATGGCTGGAGCAACTTTAAATGTAAATCGTCAAATTGGTGCATTAGTCGGTATAGCAATTATGGGAATCATTTTAAATGAATCATCCAATTGGTACAGAGGGGCAAGCTACAGCTTTTTAGTTATTGGGCTTTCCTATTTATGTGCAGTATTTTTAGTTTGGAAGTTTGTGGAGAGGGAATAAAAAAGTAGAGCATCTAGGAGTGAACTGCACCCCAATTGTTAGACACAGTCTAACAATTGGAGGTGCAGTTTTTCTATGGCTAAATTTACAGCTGATGAAAAAATACAAATCGTTCTACGTTATTTGAAC
>NZ_JBQAEG010000009.1:0-199459 GCF_051915205.1 Bacillus cereus group sp. MYBKT111-2 | reverse complement strand
GATCAGGTTGATAGGTTCGAGGTGGAAGCATGGTGACATGTGGAGCTGACGAATACTAATAGATCGAGGACTTAACCATATAATATGTAGCAAATGTTATCTAGTTTTGAAAGAATATAAAAAACTTGTTGACTTTCAAAGTTAAATAAGTTAAAATAATTCTTGTCTTAAATGAATACAGTCTGGTAATGATGGCAGAGAGGTCACACCCGTTCCCATACCGAACACGGAAGTTAAGCTCTCTAGCGCCGATGGTAGTTGGGACCTTGTCCCTGTGAGAGTAGGACGTTGCCAGGCAAAATGGAGGATTAGCTCAGCTGGGAGAGCACCTGCCTTACAAGCAGGGGGTCGGCGGTTCGATCCCGTCATCCTCCACCATATATGTCGGAGGGGTAGCGAAGTGGCTAAACGCGGCGGACTGTAAATCCGCTCCTTCGGGTTCGGCAGTTCGAATCTGCCCCCCTCCACCATTCTTAATTAATGGGCTATAGCCAAGCGGTAAGGCAACGGACTTTGACTCCGTCATGCGCTGGTTCGAATCCAGCTAGCCCAGCCATTAAGAGCCATTAGCTCAGTTGGTAGAGCATCTGACTTTTAATCAGAGGGTCGAAGGTTCGAGTCCTTCATGGCTCACCATTTTAACAAAATATGCGGGTGTGGCGGAATTGGCAGACGCACTAGACTTAGGATCTAGCGCCTTTGGCGTGGGGGTTCGACTCCCTTCACCCGCACTTTTAATAAAATAACTCATACATGTCTTGCGGAAGTAGTTCAGTGGTAGAATACAACCTTGCCAAGGTTGGGGTCGCGGGTTCGAATCCCGTCTTCCGCTCCAATTTTCAATATGACATGCCGGGGTGGCGGAACAGGCAGACGCACAGGACTTAAAATCCTGCGGTGGGTGACCACCGTGCGGGTTCGACCCCCGCCCTCGGCACCATATGCGCCCGTAGCTCAATTGGATAGAGCGTTTGACTACGGATCAAGAGGTTAGGGGTTCGACTCCTCTCGGGCGCGCTTTTAATAACGGGAAGTGGCTCAGCTTGGTAGAGCACCTGGTTTGGGACCAGGGGGTCGCAGGTTCAAATCCTGTCTTCCCGATATTCCCAAAAACATGGGGCCTTAGCTCAGCTGGGAGAGCGCCTGCCTTGCACGCAGGAGGTCAGCGGTTCGATCCCGCTAGGCTCCACTTTATTTATTATATGTCTCGGAGGTATACCCAAGTTCGGCTGAAGGGATCGGTCTTGAAAACCGACAGGCGGTGAGAATCGCGCGGGGGTTCGAATCCCTCTACCTCCTCCATTTTCTTTTAAAATGGTTTAGACATAAATAATAAAATATTTTTTCCTTCATGGAGGTATACCCAAGTTCGGCTGAAGGGATCGGTCTTGAAAACCGACAGGCGGCGAGAGTCGCGCGGGGGTTCGAATCCCTCTACCTCCTCCATTTTTTATAAAGTAAATATTTTATCATCGCGGGGTGGAGCAGCACGGTAGCTCGTCGGGCTCATAACCCGAAGGTCGCAGGTTCAAATCCTGTCCCCGCAACCAAATGGTCCCGTGGTGTAGTGGTTAACATGCCTGCCTGTCACGCAGGAGATCGCCGGTTCGACCCCGGTCGGGACCGCCATTTATGTTTGGCTCGGTAGCTCAGTCGGTAGAGCAGAGGACTGAAAATCCTCGTGTCGGCGGTTCGATTCCGTCCCGAGCCACCATTTTTTTATGCCGACTTAGCTCAATTGGTAGAGCAACTGACTTGTAATCAGTAGGTTGGGGGTTCAAGTCCTCTAGTCGGCATCCTTTAGGGGCATAGTTTAAAGGTAGAACTGAGGTCTCCAAAACCTCCAGTGTGGGTTCGATTCCTACTGCCCCTGTAAAGTATATGGGCCTATAGCTCAGCTGGTTAGAGCGCACGCCTGATAAGCGTGAGGTCGATGGTTCGAGTCCATTTAGGCCCACCATATATTATTCCGCAGTAGCTCAGTGGTAGAGCTATCGGCTGTTAACCGATCGGTCGTAGGTTCGAGTCCTACCTGCGGAGCCATGGCCCGTTGGTCAAGTGGTTAAGACACCGCCCTTTCACGGCGGTAACACGGGTTCGAATCCCGTACGGGTCATAAAAAAAGAGTCAGCATATTGCTGACTCTTTTTTATTGTGCGTTCATTCTCCTTTATCAACTGATTTTCCTGAAATAAATAAAGGGATTTAGGAAAAGCTATGGTATGTATAAAAAGGAGGAGATACAAATGACACGAGTGAGAGACTTGATGAGCACTCATATTGTACAGTGTACACCGTTAGACAATGTATATGAAGCTGCTGTAAAGATGAAAGAAGAATCGATTGGATTGATCCCGGTTGTTGAAAATGAACAAGTTGTTGGTCTTGTTACGGACCGAGATTTAGTTGTTCGAGGGATTGCTGAAAAACATCCTGGATCTAATAAAATTACAAATGTAATGACAAAAAACATTGTTTCAGTTTCTCCAGATGATCCTATTGAAAAGGCTACAGAGTTAATGGCACAGTATCAAATTAGACGATTGCCAGTAGTTGAGAGTGGTCAACTCGTTGGGATGTTAGCACTAGGAGATTTAGCTATAAAAGAATCGGCAGATGATCAAGCGGGATTTGCTTTAAGTGAAATATCAGAGCATACGGAATGAAGTGAGACTTTAATTAGTGTAATACGTTACGTATAAAAATCAGATACATTATTCTAGTATATAGGGTTAAGCTAATATGTTAGCATGATGTATCTGAGCCATTATATAATAAGTATACAGTTAGTAATTTCGACAGTTTATTTAAATTTGTCATTCCTAATTATAAATAAGAGAAAAAATGATATACTGATAGATATAAGTATTATGATTGATTTCGAATATAACAATATTTATTGTTAATGATGTGATAATGGATTAATATTTCCTATGTAGATAAAAGGGAAGGGGAATTATATGAAGGCTGTACAGCGCGATCCAAATTGGAATTTGGTTACAGATACATATATAGAACCAAATAATTTCGCTGAATTATTTTCTTTGCTTGTACCTTGTCATCCAAAAGGTGAAGGGAAAGAACGAACTATATTAGTGTGGAAAGAAAAAGAATTTTATAAAGAAGAAAATTTAGCGGCATTTATCGTATATGGAATGAATAAAGCAAAGAATTTACCGCAATTTCATAAAGACGAAATTCCAACTTTAGTACGTATTCTTCGCTTATGCCAAGAAATTGGTTGGTATGAAGAAGCGAATACTTTTATGGTAACTCAAGGGCTAGCTGAGTTTGTTCATACTTCATTGGAATATGAAACGTGGGATCTTTTGACGCAGGCGGTTGCTTTAAACTATTTAATAATTAAATATCGTATTGGTGAATTAACTGATGGAGATGTAGAAATTTGGGATAGAGTTAAATTTAATGAGAAATGTATAACAGACTGTAAACATTTATTATCCCATAAAGAAGTATTAGAATTTACATTTTTTTATATGTGTAAGAGAGCTAAGTCACTATCAAAAGAGCAATTAAATAGTGATATGATGAGTTTAGCGATGTATTGTAATACTTTTGTTTATGACTTATATACATATGATTTATTACGAAAGTATCGTAAGTGTACAGACTTTCTATCATATTATGGACCTAGTCAAGCGGTGTTAGCTTGCCAAAGGGCTGTACTTTCTCAAATTTCAGATCGATTAGACCCACTCAAGACTACTCATGTAGATGATTATTTATATGTAATGAAAGATATGATGGAGCATATGACGATAGGGATAATGGATCGATATGATCATTTTATTGGAAAGTTATTATCATATGTGCCATTTTTTGAAATGATCCAAGTTCCACAACATGCATATTATTGTGAAGAATTATTGTATATTTGTAAGGGCATTAAATATAAAGAAGAAATATTACGCAATTATATATTTATACAATTACATGACTGTTTACCATCTTTCTTTAAACTGTTTCTTAAAAATAAGCGTTATGCAACGATTCATGATATTCTGTTCTATTGGTGTGATGATGAACAAAGAATGAGCTTAGAGAAAAAATATAATCTTAGCTTTATTTATGAAAAATATGCTTGTGGATAAAGGGCACTTTCTATATAAATTAAAAAGGATCTCAATTGTGAGATCCTTTTTTTATTAGTAAAGCAAGGAGAATGTAATTAAGACGAGAAATAACATTCCATAAAGGAGAAATTGTGCCGTATAGCTTCCTTGTATACCAAAAAAAGTATTTGTTTTTTTGTATAAATTCAATATATATTTTATCGGATTATCTTTGAAAGATTGGTACACAGTGTCTCCTCTTTCTAAGCTTCTTGTTCGTGTTTTTTGTTATTAGGGACATGAATGTATCTAGCTATGAATAATAAAACAGCCATAAAAAATACGGGAAATACGGTAGATAAATAAAAACCATTACTAATAATATTTGTTATTAAAGCACTTAATAGAAAAATGGCATTATAAATATGGGCAATTTTTTGTTTTAGTTGAACTTGAAAAGCTTCCATCATAATTTCTAAAGCAACAAAAGCAATGATAATAGATAAAAATACAGTATTTGTATTATAAATTACTAAGCAACAGATTAAGCCTAAAAAGGCTAAGTATTCAATTAAGAGAGGTATATTGATATTGCGTGGCATACAATTTACCTAACTAAATATGGCAGTGGGTTTACTGCATTTGTTTTTTCAAAATTCCATTCTCCATTGTGTAATTCAAAATGAAGATGTTGCCCGTATGAATGACCTGTGTTTCCCATATGACCTACTAATTGTCCAGCTTGTACTTGATCACCAGCTTGTACAGTGCGATCTTTCATGTGAGCATAGACTGTTGTATATAATTTTCCGTTTATTTGATGGGCGATGAACACAACATTGCCATAGCTAGCTGAATAATATGATTTCACGACTTTACCTGCAGCCGCCGCCTGGATAGAGACATTACCCTGAGCTGCAATATCTATACCATAATGCATTTGTTCCCAGCGTATATCAAAGGTTGAGCTAATTCTTCCTTGAGTAGGGAATTTGAAAACTGCTGGAATGGAAGTAGGTTGAGTCGTTTGAGCTTGTGATTGCGTTTGATTTTGCACCACATAATGCTTTGCCACATATCCGTATCCTGTGCCAAAACGAATTTTATACCAAGTTCCTACAGTTTCCACTACTTGTAATTGTGTACCATTTTGCAATGAACCAAGTAGTGCGCTACTTGTACTAGCGTTGCTACGTACATTAAGCTTAGGTGTTGCAACTGTGTATTTCGTATTATTTTGAACTGTGATGCCTTTTACTAAAGGCTGTGAACCATTAGATACGAATGCTTTTTGTACGTAACCTGTTTTGCCATTATGTAAAATTTTATACCACTCGCCTTGTTCTTCTTGAATGGTAACGAATTTTCCATTTGGTAATACATCTAAAATTGAAGATTCTAAATCAGGTTCAGAACGAACGTTTAATGCATTGGCATTGACGATATATTGATTATTAGATTGAAGTTTGTTTTTTAGTAGAATAGAATCTTTTTGTACGTAACCTACTTTATTATCAACAGATACTTTATACCAGTCATTAGTTGTTTCAAGTATATTCACTTTCGTATTAAAGCGAATTGTATCAATTGCTGAGCTATTTGTGTTATCTTTTGTATGTAAGGCTACTTGATCGACTTTGACATATCCAGTTTTCACATTAGATAATTGTTCAGCGTTGGCTGTTTGTACATTTGTTTCTCCCATAGAAGGAAGTAAAGAAGCAATTGCGACAGTAGTTGCTGTTAAAGCAGTAGCTTTCATATTCATATAATAGAGACCTCCTCTAGTTGTATAGTTGTAATTTTATTATAGTATAAAGATATAATATAGTGGGTGTATTCACATAAATGTAATATGAAATCAATATAAAAATAAATTTTTTGAGGATAATGATTCCTTTTTATCCAATTCATTAGGATAATAATTTCTAAGATAGAATATAAGTATTATATGGTTTTGTTATTTTGTTGACAATTGGGAAAATTAAAACAGTTGATGATGTCTTATTACGGTGTTATACTGACAGTGATAATTTTATAGTTTGCTAGGAGAGCTGGTGTTGCCAGCTGAGAGTAAGACCTTAAGTCTTTGATCCTTTTTATTACCTGATCTAGATTATGCTAGCGTAGGGAAGCAATTCGGACACTAATAATGAGTCCCCGTTTCTTTGCGTATAGAAACGGGGCTTTTTTATTTGAAAATTTCATATTGAAACCACTAGGGGTGCTTGTTGTGCTGAGAGAGGAATAATCCTTAACCCTTACAGACCTGATCTAGATAATACTAGCGAAGGGAAGTGGAGCAACGAATAAATTATAATTTTATTTGCTGTAACCACTTCTTATTTAGAAGTGGTTTTTTATTTAGATATATAAATTGAAAGGGGATAGAGAAATGAAATTTTGCGATAGATTATTAGAAACTGTACAACCAGTTTGGGAGATGAGTCATAATCATCCATTTGTTGTAGGTATGGGGGATGGTACGTTAGAAAAAGATAAGTTTCAGTATTATATTATTCAAGATTATTTATATCTGCTAGATTATGCAAAGCTATATGCTATTGGCGTTGTAAAGGCAACGAATCCACAAGTAATGGGAAAATTTGCTGAACAAATTGATGGAATATTAAATGGAGAAATGACAATCCATAAACAGTATGCAAAAAGACTTGGAATTTCTATAGAGGAGATAGAGTCTGCAAAGCCATCTGCTAAAAATTTAGCTTATACAAATTACATGATGTCTGTATCTCAAAATGGCACACTTGCAGAATTAATAGCAGCACTTCTTCCGTGTATGTGGAGCTACTGGGAAATTGGAAAGCGTTTAAATGATATTCCTGGAGCAAGGGACCATGAATTTTTTGGTGAGTGGATTCAAGGATATAGTTCTGAAGAGTACGGCAACCTCTGTATTTGGTTAATCGATTTATTAAATGAAATGGCAGTTGGAAAGTCTGAAAAAGAGCTAGACCGATTAGAGGAGATTTTCCTATATTCCAGTCGATTTGAATATTTATTCTGGGATATGTCCTATCGTAAGGAGATGTGGGGATTTGAGGAGCAAGAACATACTACAGTTTCATAATGTTTCTTTTCATTATGATGAGAAGCCAATCATCAATGAATTAAATGCTTCTATACAAGATAAAGAGTTTGTAAGTATTATCGGACCGAGTGGTTGCGGAAAAAGTACTTTATTTCGCCTTATTACAGGTTTGGAAGAAGCAAGTACGGGACAGATAGAGCTGACAGAAACAAAGAGCCACCCTGTAGGGTATATGCCCCAAAAAGATATGCTCCTGCCATGGAGAACGATTATTGAGAATGCGGCCCTGCCGCTAGAGTGCCAAGGTGTACAGAAGAAAGAAGCACAAATAAAGGCAAAGGAACTGTTACAGAAATTTGGTTTACAAGGATATGAGACAAAATATCCGAAAGATTTATCTGGTGGTATGAGGCAACGCGTATCTTTCATTCGAACTTTATTAACAGGCGGAGAGATATTGCTCTTAGATGAACCGTTTAGCGCGTTGGATGCTTTAACGAAGGCATCTTTGCAGGAATGGTTGTTTGAACAATGGAAAGAGTGGGAAAAAACAATTTTATTTATCACTCATGATGTGGAAGAAGCATTGTTTCTTTCTAATCGAATTTTAGTGGTAGAGCAGCAACCGATAACTACTTTAACCGAGAGGATTGTACCGCTTGATCATAATCGGACAAGAAAAGATTTATATAAACCGGAAGTATTAGCGCTGAAAGATGAGCTTCTTAGTATGTTGCAAAGGCAGGTACTCGTATGATGAACCGGTTGAAGGAGCTATTACCTGCTCTTACACTTTCTAGTATTTTACTTGCCCTTTGGGAAGTAGGCGCAAGAATTGTAGATGAAATGTACATTTTACCGTCACCGTCTGCAATTGTAATGAAGATATGGAAACTAAAAGACATATTATTTACGGTTCATTTGCCAGCAACATTATATGTCGTTTTAATAGGGGTGGCTATTTCTATCGTACTTGGGGTAGGGCTAGCGATGTTAATGAATGCGAGTAATTGGATGGAGAGAGCATTTTATCCATTATTAGTTGCCTCACAAACGATTCCTATTACAGCGCTTGCTCCGCTTTTCGTTTTATGGTTTGGATATACGATCTGGAGTAAGGTTGTTGTTACGGTTTTAATTACGTTTTTCCCAATTGCGGTTAATACGTATGATGGACTGCGCAGTACGAAAAAAGAATGGGAAGAGCTTTTAGTTACGTATGGGGCAACGAAAAAAGATGTTTTTCTTAAATTAAAATTGCCGTCTGCTCTTCCTTATTTTTTCTCAGCTTTAAAAATTGCAGTACCGCTTAGTGTAATTGGGGCGGCAATTGGTGAATGGCTCGGTGCACAAGCGGGGCTAGGATATTTCAGTAAGAGAATGATGACGCAATTAGACGGGGCAGGTGTATTTGCACCCATTGTATTGTTATCATTATTAGCTATTTTCTTCGTCGTACTTATTTCGGTATTAGAAAAGAAATTCATTAGTTGGAGGAAGCATTCATGAAATTTTTAAAACGCATCTTTGTGCTTACATTATTAGTTGCAATGATTGCTGGATGTTCGAGTAATTCAGCATCAGATAAGAATAAAAAAGAGAAAGAAATAACGGTCATGCTTGATTGGTACCCAAATGCGGTACATAGCTTTATTTATGCGGCAATTGAAAAAGGTTACTTTAAAGAAGAAGGAGTAAAGGTAAATATTAAATTCCCTTCTAATCCGACTGACCCATTAACGTTAGCAGCTGCAGGAAAAGTAACAGTTGGCTTATATTATCAGCCAGATGTTGTCATGGCAAAAGCAAATGAACAAATTCCAGTGAAATCAATTGGAGCCGTCGTACGTTCACCATTAAATCATGTTGTATCGCTGAAGTCTGCAGGCATTCAATCGCCAAAAGATTTAGAGGGTAAAACAGTTGGGTATTCTGGAACACCTTTAAGTGAGATGTATTTAAAAACGATGGTAAAAGAAGCTGGTGGTAATCCAGATACAGTGAAAGTAGTCGATGTTGGTTTTGATTTAGTACCAGCATTAATTACGAAAAAAGTGGATGCGGTAACAGGAGCATATATTAACCACGAAGTACCTGTTATGCGTCATGAAGGTCATGAACCAGCATACTTTAATCCAGCAGATTATGGTGTACCGAATTATCATGAGCTCGTATTTGTAACAGGTGATAAAACATTGAAAAAAGATAAAGAAGCTTTGCAAGCTTTCTTGCGTGGTACGAAAAAAGGCTATGATTTTATGAAGAAAAACCCAGATGAAGCATTGAATATTTTATTAAATCATCAAGAAAAAGAAAACTTCCCACTTGTGCCAGAAGTTGAAAAGGAAAGTATGAAAATTTTATTAGAGAAGATGGAAACGAAAGATGAGCCATTTTTATCAGATTCAACAGAGTCATGGGAGAAACAAAATAAATGGTTGAAAGATAAAGGAATGACAAAAGAAATCGTTCCGGCCGATGAGTTATTCGAAAACATTTTAAAGTAGGCGAATGAATATGAAAAATGAGCTTCATGTAATCTCAAATGGTCACATGTCATTCGAAGAGTTAGTGAATGTAGCGATGCAAATTGAAAGTGAAATTGATTATTTGCATATTCGTGAGCGTGAGAAAAGTACGAAGGAATTGTATGAAGGTGTGGAAAGTCTTTTGAAGAAGGGCTTTCCAGCATCGAAAATAGTGATAAATGATCGAATTGATATTGCTATTTTATTAAATATTCCGCGCGTGCAGCTAGGATATCGAAGCGCTGATGTAAGGTCAGTGAAAGAAAAGTTTTCTTATTTGCATGTCGGTTATTCTGTGCATTCTTTAGAAGAGGCGATTGATGCATTTAAGAATGGCGCGGATTCACTCGTCTATGGTCATGTATTTCCGACAGATTGTAAAAAAGGTGTGCCAGCGAGAGGGCTTGAAGAAATTTCAGACATTGCAAAGTGTTTATCCATACCGATTACAGCAATTGGAGGAATCACTCCGGAAAACACTGGAGATGTTCTTACTAACGGCGTCAGTGGTATTGCTGTTATGTCTGGGATTATAAGTAGTAGTAACCCGTATAGCAAAGCGAAATCTTATAAGGAATCAATAAGAAAGTGGGCGGAAAAACATGTGTAAGAAGTATGATGTAGCGATAATTGGCGGTGGTGTAATTGGTAGTTCAGTTGCACATTTTCTAGCAGAAAGAGGCCATAAAGTAGCGATTGTAGAGAAGCAACAGATTGCATCTGAAGCCTCGAAAGCAGCCGCTGGTTTACTTGGGGTGCAGGCAGAATGGGATGAATATGACCCGCTATTTGAACTTGCGAGAGAAAGCCGTGCTATATTTCCACAACTTGCAGAAGTTTTACGCGAAAAAACAGGCATCGATATTGGGTATGAAGAGAAAGGCATTTATCGCATTGCTCAAAATGAAGATGAGAAGGAAAGAATTCTTCACATTATGGATTGGCAGCAGAAAACCGGTGAAGATTCTTATTTCCTAGCGGGAGATCGTTTGCGAGAGAAAGAGCCGTATCTATCTGAGTCAATTATAGGGGCTGTATATTATCCGAAAGATGGTCATGTTATTGCACCAGAGCTTACGAAAGCATTCGCACATTCCGCATCATTTTCGGGTGCTGATATATATGAGCAAACAGAAGTATTTGATATCCGTATTGAAAATAATAAAGTGACTGGAATTGTGACAAGCGAAGGTATGATCACTTGCGAAAAAGTTGTTATTGCGGGTGGCTCATGGAGCACGAAGTTACTAGGTTATTTTCACCGCGAATGGGGTACATATCCAGTTAAAGGAGAAGTAGTAGCGGTCAGAAGTAGAAAACCACTTTTAAAGGCGCCTATTTTCCAAGAAAGGTTTTACATTGCACCAAAGCGCGGCGGACGTTACGTAATTGGAGCAACGATGAAGCCCCGTACATTCAATAAAACTGTGCAACCAGAGAGTATTACTTCTATATTAGAGCGCGCGTATACAATATTGCCAGCATTAAAAGAAGCGGAATGGGAAAGCGCATGGGCCGGATTAAGACCACAGTCGAATCATGAGGCTCCTTATATGGGAGAGCATGAAGAAATAAAAGGTTTATATGCTTGCACAGGCCATTATCGAAACGGCATTTTATTAAGTCCTGTTTCTGGTCAATATATGGCTGATTTAATAGAAGGAAAGCAGGAGAATCACTTGCTAGATTTATTGCTTTCTAAAACAGTTTAGAAAGGGGATGGAAGTTTGAATTTAAAAATTAATGGTAATCAAATTGAAGTGCCAGAGAGTGTGAAAACAGTAGCTGAGCTACTTACACATTTAGAGTTAGATAACAGAATTGTTGTAGTAGAGCGTAATAAAGATATTTTACAAAAAGATGATCATACAGATACATCTGTTTTTGATGGAGACCAAATTGAGATTGTAACTTTCGTAGGAGGCGGTTGATTATGTTAAACATTGGACCATTTTCATTTCATTCTAGACTTTTATTAGGAACAGGAAAATTCCCTGATTTTGATGTGCAGCAAAAGGCAATTGATGTATCTGAGGCAGAAGTTTTAACGTTCGCAGTACGTCGTATGGATATATTTGATGCAAAGCAACCTAATTTATTAGAGAAACTTGATGTGAAAAAATATACGTTATTACCGAATACAGCCGGAGCAAAAAATGCTGAAGAAGCTGTTCGTATTGCAAAATTAGCAAAAGCTTCAGGGCTTTGCGACATGATAAAGGTAGAAGTTATTGGTGATGATAGAACGTTATTACCTGATCCGGTAGAGACGTTAAAGGCATCTGAAATGTTACTAGAAGAAGGATTTATCGTACTTCCGTACACATCTGATGATGTTGTATTAGCACGTAAATTACAAGAACTTGGCGTGCATGCGATTATGCCAGGAGCATCACCAATCGGTTCAGGGCTTGGTATTGTAAATCCATTAAATTTAAGTTTTATTATTGAACAAGCGACAGTACCAGTTATCGTTGATGCTGGTATCGGTAGCCCGGCTGATGCGGCATTTGCGATGGAATTAGGAGCAGATGGTGTGTTATTAAATACAGCTGTATCAGGAGCAAAAGATCCTATTAAAATGGCACAAGCAATGAAATTAAGTATTGAGGCAGGCCGTTTAGGCTTTGAAGCAGGTCGTATTGCACGTAAACGTTGTGCAACGGCAAGTAGTCCTTTAGAAGGAATGAGCGTAGTTGAATAATCGATATTCTCGCCAAGAACTATTTTCTCCAATTGGAGAAGAAGGACAGCAAAAGATAAGGGAAAAGCATGTGCTTATTATCGGTGCAGGCGCACTAGGTAGTGCAAATGCAGAAATGTTTGTAAGAGCTGGTGTTGGTACAGTAACGATTGTTGACCGGGATTATGTCGATTGGAGTAATTTACAAAGGCAGCAATTGTATGCAGAGAGTGATGTGAAAAATAATCTTCCGAAAGCTGTAGCAGCAAAGAATCGTCTAGAAGAGATTAATAGTGAAGTAAGAGTAGAAGCGCTCGTTCAAGATGTAACAGCTGAGGAGTTAGAAGAACTCGTTACAAACGTTGATGTAATGATTGATGCAACTGATAATTTCGAAACGCGTTTCATTGTGAATGATATAGCACAAAAATATGCTATTCCATGGATTTACGGAGCATGTGTAGGAAGTTATGGTCTTTCTTACACAATCCTTCCTAGTAAAACGCCATGTTTATCTTGTTTATTACAATCGATTCCGCTTGGCGGAGCGACATGTGATACAGCGGGGATTATATCACCTGCTGTATCTCTCGTCGTTTCTCATCAAGTAACGGAAGCTCTTAAACTGTTAGTGGAAGATTACGAATCACTTCGAGATGGACTTGTATCGTTTGATGTATGGAAGAATGAATATTCATGTATGAATGTGCAAAAGCTTCATAAACATAATTGCCCTTCGTGTGGAGAGAATGCATTATATCCTTATTTAAACAAAGAAAATACATCGAAAACAGCAGTTTTATGCGGGAGAAATACAGTTCAAATTAGACCACCTCATAAAGAGGAAATGGATTTTGAACGATACAAAGAGCTGCTGCATGATCGTGTAAATGATTTAAATGTAAATCCATATTTATTATCATTTTCTGTGGAAGAAAAGAGATTAGTTGCTTTTAAAGATGGTCGTGTACTTGTACATGGAACGAAAGATATAAGTGAAGCAAAAACAGTTTATCATCGTTATTTTGGATAGAAAAGGATGAGTGGGATGAAAGTAAATAAAGCTTTAACAATTGCAGGATCTGATAGCGGTGGCGGTGCCGGCATTCAAGCAGATTTAAAAACATTCCAAGAGCTTGGTGTGTACGGAATGACGGCTATTACGGCAATTACTGCTCAAAACACGCTTGGCGTTCAAGGGGTATATCCAGTTTCGTTAGAAGGTATTACGGAACAGTTGAATTCAATTGGTACGGATTTAACACCAGATGCTGTGAAATTAGGAATGTTATTTAGTAGCGAAATTATTCAAATTGTAGCAGAATATATTAATAAATTTGGCTGGAATAATATTGTACTAGACCCTGTTATGATTGCTAAGGGCGGTGCATCATTATTACAAGAAGAAGCAGTACAAGCATTAAAAGAATATTTATTACCAGTAGCAACAGTTGTAACGCCGAATGTTCCAGAAGCAGAAGTGTTAACGGGGCTGGAAATTCATAACATTGAACATAGTAAAGGAGCTGCAAAAGTACTGCATGAATTAGGGGCGAAATATGTACTTATGAAGGGCGGACATGCAGAATATCAAGGTAATGAAGTAATTGATTTACTCTTTGATGGAGAAAAGTTTATTGAATTTAGAAGTGAGCGAATTCCTTCAAAGCAAACACACGGAAGCGGCTGTACATTTGCTTCAGCAGTTACAGCAGGGCTTGCGAAAGGCTACTCGATGGAAGAGGCAGTTCAAGAAGCGAAACGATTTATTAGTATAGCAATTGAAGAGCCGTTGCATATTGGAAGTGGTCATGGACCGACGAATCATTTTGCATATAAAGTGAATAAAACGAGTGTGTAGGTAAGTAAAAAGTCAGTTGTATAACTGGCTTTTTTTCTGTTTACTTTTTCTAAATGCAGGAGTAATATATCAGCCAGAATATATTTTTTGTAATACGCTGAGTCCAATTATATGGAGCGGAGGAACCAATTTGTGCAGTGTCACTCGGGGTGAATCTTTCAATTTTGAAAGTAGGGCTACTCTCAAAGCCCGAATCCGACAGCTAACTTCGTAAGCGTCTTGAGAGAGGACGGTGCCATGATGGATACATCACTTCATCGATCTGATTAGTATAGGGGAATATCAATCTATGTTTGAGTTCTTTTATGCTAAGGAGGATGAGGTACATGGAACTAACACTTATTTGTGTTGGAGAAGAAAGCAAGGTAAATAGTTTAAGAAATTTAGTAGCATTTCAACATGAGTTAATTATTTTTACAGCAAATGAAGAGATAGCAGCTGAAGTTAGGGATTGTGGATTTGATTGGACGTATAGTTGTAGTAAGGAGCAGGATTTTACTAGTATTTGTGAGTGTATTAAGAAGGTAATTTTACTAGGGGATGAGCTTCCAATCGTTAGTTTTTTCACAGAACACATTCGCTTTTCTTTTCAGGCACCTATTACTGTTGTTACAAGGAATAAACGATATCCAGCGAGGCTCTATGAAACAATTGGAGCTACATTTGTCGTGTTTACGAATTGTGATAATATTACTTTTTTATTTTTTGAATAGGGCGGGGGAGAAGAAGATGAAAGTGTTGTTACTAGGAGATATAGCGAATCGTTGGGCGGTATCGGTAGAGCGAGTTCAAGAATTGGTGGTGCTCGATCCTATTTTTCCAAGGCCTTATATCATATTGCCATCGAAAGACGCTTTATATTTAAAAACAGATGTGATCGAATATGAGCAACTACATGCAGAATTGTCACAAGTTTATATTCGCGGGAGAAATTTACGTACTTTTTTACGAGGAGAATAAATAGTGAATAAAAAAAGAGCGAATGCTAAGTGCAACAAGCGATGCACTTCATGTCATTCGCTCTTTTTATTTCGTATTTAAAAGATCATTTCTATGAAAAAGTAAGAAAAGACGAGAAAATAGATGGAATAATATTAATAATACTTAATGTAAGCGTTTAAATAGATAGATATTTTCTTATTTTCAGTAATTTAGCTCTTTACAAGTGAAATATAGAGGAGTATATTTACTCTCATAAATCATTCATAAAATTTCCAAAAAAACCTAAAATCGCTGAGTTCCAGAAATGGAGCGGGGGAACCAATTTTGTGCATTGTCACTTGGGGTGAATCTTTCAGTTTTGAAAGTAGGGCTACTCTTTAGGCCCGAATCCGACAGCTAACCTCGTAAGCGTTTAGAGAGGAGGTTTACTTTTTGTTGTTCATTTTTTGAACACTGAGTAGAGCTCAGTGTTCTTTTTTAATATTTAAATGGTAAATTTTAATAATTAGAAATGAGGAATAGCCATGTTAGATGTTGTAATGATCGGGATTTTTGTTGTGTTAGTTGCATCGATGATAAGTCTTGCAAGTTGGTCAGATAAAGTTGTGAAAGAAGGGAAGCAATCATGATGATTGCCTTATCGATTATTGTTGCAGCAATTACGGTGTACTTAGTGTATGCATTATTAAATCCGGAAAAGTTTTAATTAGGGGGAGTCATTCATTATGATCTGGGTTGCAGTCGTTATTACAATGCTATTGTTTATTCTTGTGGCAAAGCCAACGGGAATTTATTTAGAGAAAGCCTTTCAAGGTAGTAAAAAGCTAGATAAAGTATTCGGGCCTTTTGAAAAACTTATTTTTAAAATTACGGGTGTAAAAGAATACAATCAAACGTGGAAACAGTACGCATTATCATTAGTTTTATTAAATGGATTTATGATTGTTGTCGTATATTTCATTTTCAGACTACAAGGAGTATTGCCATTAAATCCAGCACACATTGAAGGAATGGAGCCTACGCTCGCTTTTAATACAGCAATTAGTTTTATGGCTGATACGAACTTACAGCATTATAGCGGTGAAAATGGTTTATCTTATTTATCACAATTAATCGGAATTACATTCTTAATGTTTGCAGCACCGGCAACGACGTTAGCGCTCGTTATGGCATTTATAAGAGGGCTAGCTGGAAAAGAACTCGGTAACTTTTTCGTTGATTTTACGAGAGCATTAACGAGAGTGTTTCTTCCTATCGCATTTATGGCGGCACTAGTCTTTGTCGCACTTGGTGTACCACAAACGTTAGACGGGGCAGTTACGGCGCAAACGATTGATGGCGCGAAACAAAGTATTTTACGCGGGCCAGTTGCATCATTCGTGTCCATTAAGGAACTTGGAAATAACGGCGGTGGATTTTTCGGAGCTAATTCTACACATCCTTTTGAAAATCCAGGGCAAATGAGTAATATTTTGCAAATGATGCTTATGATGTTATTGCCAACAGCACTTCCATTTACGTACGGACGAATGGTAGGAAATAAAAAACAAGGTCGCATCCTTTTCGTTTCACTATTCATGGTGTTTTTACTAGGGTTTATAACAATTACGACATCTGAACTAAACGGGAATCCAGCACTAAATGAAATGGGTATTGAACATGTACAAGGAAGTACAGAAGGAAAAGAAGTAAGGTTCGGAACCGTATTTTCTTCACTATACGCAACAGTAACGACAGCTGCTGAAACTGGAGCGGTGAATACGATGCATGATACGTTAACACCAATTGGCGGTCTAGTTCCGCTCGTAAATATGATGTTAAATACAGTATACGGCGGCGTTGGAGCAGGCTTTGTGAACATTATTATGTATGCGATCATCGCAGTTTTTATATCTGGATTAATGGTTGGACGGACACCAGAGTTTTTAGGTAAGAAAATTGAAGGTAAGGAAATGAAATTAATTGCGGTAACGATACTATTTCATCCACTGCTCATTTTAGGATTTTCGGCATTAGCTCTTTCTACACATTTAGGAACAGAAGCGATTTCTAACTCGGGCTTCCACGGTTTAACACAAGTTGTTTATGAGTATACGTCATCAGCTGCGAATAACGGATCTGGATTTGAAGGGTTAGCAGATAATACACCGTTTTGGAATATTACAACTGGTTTAGTTATGTTTTTAGGACGCTATTTCAGTTTAATTACGATGCTAGCTGTTGCAGCTTCATTGAAAGAGAAGACGGTTGTGCCAGAAACAGTCGGAACGTTCCGTACGGATAATAGTTTATTTGGCGGCATTTTCATCGGAACAATTGTAATTGTCGGTGCATTAACATTCTTCCCAATGTTGGTACTCGGTCCAATTGCAGAATTTCTTACATTGAAGTAATGGAGGGTAAATGATGAGACCGGTAGTAGTAAAAGAAAAAAGAGTAAATGAGTCACAAATGCATGTTGTAGAAGATGAAGTTAGACAAGCGAAAACGATGGATCGTGATATCGTAACAAATGCGATGAAACAATCCTTTGCGAAATTGAATCCAAAAGTCATGATAAAGAATCCGATTATGTTTGTTGTAGAAATTGGATTTATCATTACGTTCATTTTATCGTTTCTTCCAAGTCATTCTAGTAGTGTACCAGGATGGTTTAATATAACAGTTTCTTTCATTCTCTTATTTACAGTTTTATTTGCTAATTTTGCAGAAGCATTAGCGGAAGGACGGGGGAAAGCGCAAGCCGATTCTTTAAAACAGTCGAAGAAAGATGTGTTTGCCAATGTTGTAAAAGAAAATGGGAACATTGTTCAAGTTTCAGCAACGGATCTAAGAAAAGGTGATGTTGTTATTGTAAAACAAGGAGAAATGATTCCAAGTGATGGGGAAGTCATAAAAGGATTAGCATCTGTTGATGAATCTGCGATTACAGGGGAATCAGCTCCTGTAATAAAAGAAGCTGGCGGTGATTTTTGTTCCGTAACAGGCGGTACGATGGTTGTAAGTGATGAGATTACGATTATCATTACGAGTAATCCTGGTGAATCATTTATTGATAAAATGATCTCTTTAGTAGAAGGGGCTGCTCGTCAAAAAACACCGAATGAAATTGCTTTAAATACAGTATTAACGAGTTTAACGCTTATTTTCTTAATCGTTGTTGTGACGCTGCCGATTTTCACAAATTATTTAGGGTTTCAAATTGATACAGCTGTACTTGTAGCATTGTTAGTTTGTTTAATTCCAACGACAATTGGTGGATTATTATCAGCGATTGGTATTGCCGGGATGGACCGTGTGACAAAGTTTAATGTGTTAGCAATGTCGGGTAAAGCAGTAGAAGCTGCGGGCGATATTAATACAATTATTTTGGATAAAACGGGTACAATTACTTTCGGGAACCGAATGGCTCATACATTATTACCTGTAGGAAATGAAACGATTGAGCAAGTAGGGAAATGGGCTGCGATTAGTTCAGTTTTAGATGAAACACCAGAAGGTCGATCAGTTATAGAATATGTAAAAACGAAGTCTATATCATATAATCGAGAAATTGCAGAACAAGGTGAATTTGTTCCGTTTAAAGCAGAAACGAGAATGAGTGGTGTTGATTTACAAGATGGAACGAAAGTGAGAAAAGGTGCTGTAGGTGCCGTTATTGAATGGGTTGAGTCACAAGGCGGAACGATTCCGAAAGATGTAAATCAAAAAGCAGACTTAATTTCAAAAGAGGGCGGAACACCACTTGTAGTTGCAGTAAATAATCGTATTTACGGTTTAATCTATTTAAAAGATACAGTAAAACCTGGTATGCGTGAACGTTTTGAACAGTTGCGTCAAATGGGGATTAAAACGGTTATGTGTACAGGGGATAACCCATTAACAGCAGCAACAATTGCAAAAGAAGCTGGAGTAGATGAATTCGTTGCTGAGTGTAAACCAGAAGATAAAATTGCGGTTATTAAAGCAGAGCAAGATAAAGGGAAACTTGTAGCGATGACAGGTGATGGTACAAATGATGCGCCGGCATTAGCGCAAGCTGACGTTGGATTAGCAATGAATAGTGGTACGACAGCTGCGAAAGAAGCAGCAAATATGATTGATTTAGATTCGAATCCAACGAAGATTATTGAGGTTGTAGGAATCGGTAAGCAATTGTTAATGACGCGCGGTGCGTTAACGACGTTTAGTATTGCAAATGATATCGCAAAATATTTTGCAATCATTCCAGCAATGTTTACACTTGCGATTCCGCAAATGGAAGCATTAAACATTATGAAATTAACATCACCACTGTCAGCGATTTTATCAGCATTACTATTTAATGCAGTTATTATTCCATTACTCATTCCATTGGCGATGAAAGGTATCGCATATAAACCGATGAGTTCGAATGCACTACTTGGCCGAAACCTACTTATTTATGGGCTGGGTGGAGTGATTGTACCGTTCATTGGAATTAAAGTAATTGATATAATTGTCGGCTTGTTCATATAAGGAAGAGGGGAAAGAGATGGCAAAGAAACAAAGTATACTATCACCAATCATTCGTATTACTTTTACATTTTTAGTGTTGTGCGGACTTGTATATCCACTTATTGTTACTGGTATTGCACAAGCAGTCATGAAGGATAATGCGGATGGAAGTCTAATATATAATGATAAAAATGAAGTGATTGGTTCTAAATTAATCGGTCAAAATTTCACAAATCCACGTTATTTTCATGGGCGTGTTTCTAGTATTGAATATAAAGCAGAGGCATCTGGTTCAAATAACTATGCACCGTCTAATCCAGATTTAGAGAAACGAGTAGAGAAAATTATTGAAGAGTGGAAGAAACAAAATCCGAGCGTTCCAGTTACAGAAGTACCAATCGATTTAGTGACAAATTCAGGTTCAGGGCTTGATCCTGATATTAGTCCGAAGGCAGCTTCCGTACAGGTAGAGCGTATCTCGAAATTAACGAATATCTCGAAAGAAACACTAGAGCAATTGATTAAAGATCAAACAGAAGGTGCGGCACTTGGTTTATTTGGAGAGACCCGCGTAAACGTCTTAAAGTTAAATTTAGAATTACAGAAACTACTGAAATAGTAACAGTGCTACCTCAATCTAACGGATTGAGGTAGCGTTGTTTCAAAAGAAAGGTTGTGTGTGTTTTGTATGCGGATGATTATAAACCAACTTTTCAAAGGCGAACACCAGAAGAGTATTTAGAATATATTCGTCAGCAAAACCGTGGGAAGTTAAAGCTATATGTAGGAGCAGCTCCAGGAGTAGGGAAAAGCTATAAAATGCTCTATGATGCTAGAGAGATGAAAAAGGACGGTATGGATATTGTAATTGGTTTAATTGAAACGCACGGGAGAAAAGAGACAGAAGACGCAATTGCTGATTTAGAAAAGGTTCCTTTAAAAGAAATAGAGTATAAAGGGAAAGTGTTTTATGAACTTGATGTGGAAGGAATTATAAAGCGTGCGCCGCAAGTCGTTGTAGTGGATGAACTTGCACATAGTAATATTCCCAGCTCTAAAAATAAGAAGCGTTATATGGATGTACAAGAATTGTTAGAGGCTGGTATATCCGTATTGTCAGCGTTTAATATTCAACATTTAGAAAGCGTTCATGACATTGTAGCTCAAATTACAAATGTAAAAGTAAGAGAACGAATTCCAGATTTTATTTTACAAAAAGCAAATGAAATTCAGCTCGTTGATGCAACGCCGGAAGTACTTCGGAAGAGGTTAATAGATGGAAAGATATATAAAGAAGAAAAAATTCAGCAAAGCTTACAAAATTTCTTTACGCTTAATAATTTAGGAGCACTAAGAGAATTATCACTTCGGGAAGTCGCTGACGATATGGACGAAAAGATTAGTCAAACAGTGATAGAACCAATCGGAGTGAAAGAAAAAATTCTCGTTTGTGTACAGTACAGTTCAACAGCAGAGAAATTAATAAGACGGGGCTGGCGCATGGCTGATCGCTTAAACGCTGAATTGTATGTATTAAATGTTGAAAGAGAAAATATAGACTCTCTTTCAGCTAGTAAAAAACAAACAATTGAAGAGTGGAAGGCGCTCACGAATCAATTTGATGCAAGTTTTGTATTAGAAGAAGCAAAAGGGAGAAAGCCTGCGGATGTTATTATTGAAGTTGCAAAAAGATTACAAGTAACGCAAATTTTACTTGGGCAATCAGCGAGAACGCGATGGGAAGAAATTCGAAAAGGTTCGATTGTGAATGAAATTATGAGACAGACGAAGCATATTGATATTCATATTGTTGCGGATCAAAGAGTTTAAAATAGAGACCATCTGTAGGTCTCTATTTTGCTTTTTGTGTGGCAGGGAAGCGTAGCATTTTCATTGCATATAAGATTACAAGTAAAAACATAATTGCGCCTAGGAAGAAAATCCAAAAGTAATTTTGGTTAAATAAAAGAAATCCACCTATAAGTGGGCCTGTGCCCATACCAAGATAGCGGATGAAGTTGTACATACCGATAGCTGTTGCGCGTTCTTGTACGAATTCTTCCGTTAATAAAGTAGTGTGAGTTGGCATAGAAAGTCCCATACTAAAACCGTACAAAGATGTAACGATAATGATGAATGGGATATTAATGCTATATGTGAAAGAGAATAAAACGACACATATAATATTGAAGAAACTCGTAATAAATAAAGTTTGCTTTGTTGTGAGGCGTTTTTGCAAAAACTTGTAGCAAAAACTTCCCAGCATGATAGAAAGAGACATTGGTACAAACATAAGACCAATTTCATTTACAGTTAAATGAAATGAATTTGTTAAAATACTCGGTAAAAAAACGAGAAAGCAAAAGTAAATACAAAATTGAATGAAGCCAATAAGAGTAATAGAAAATCCAGTTTTATTTTTTAAGATAAACCAGTAATTCTTTTTTGCTTGCGGTTGCTTCATTACAGTAGGTTTTGTTTCTGGAAGTAGTGAAAGGTTTATCATTAATAAAAGAATGCCAAGTATAGATAAAAATAGAAATACAGATAAGTGGCCATTTATACTGCCGAGATAACCACCAATGAGAGGACCAATCGCAGGTGCGAGGGCAAGTAACATTTGGTATAGGCTCATCGCTTCTCCGCGTTCTTTTCCTTCAAATAAATCGCCGATAATCGTTGCTGAAACTACAGGTATAGCCGCTATTCCTATAGCTTGAACAGCTCTAAAAAAGAGAAATAAATAAATGTTTGCCGAAAAAGCACATCCGATTGAACCAATTGTACTAATGACTAAACTAGGGATAAGGACAGATTTTCTCCCTTTTGTATCAATGAAAGGTCCATATACGAGCTGCATAATTGCAAGAATGAACGTGAAAAGTGAAACTGTTACATTTACAAGATAAAGAGAAGTATGAAAAGAACCTTGAATCATGGGCAAGATAGGTGTGTAAATATTTTGAGCGAAGGAACCAAGTAAGGCACTAATACAGACAACATATAAAATGAAATGTAGTTTGGATTTTTTCATTATGTTAACCTCCTTTTTTAATTTCCTAGGAAACTAAATTTAGTTTAACATGTTTTTCTCACTTGTAAATATGAAAAAATGATTTTAAAATGGTATATAGTTAAATTGTTTCTTTGGAAACTTAGGGGGTGAACAGATTGGATTATGCAACGAAACAAATGGAAATACTTTCGGACATTCGTACACTTTTGCATAAAAGAGAAGAACATTTGAAAGGACAAAATGAGAAGTTTCTTCGTGAGACGGGTGTAAGTAGTATGTCTTTATCTGAGTTACATGTAATCGAGTGTATCGGGAAAAATGGTCTGATGAATGTAACGGCAATTACGATAGAAATGGGAATGACGAAGGGTGCAATTTCTAAAGTTTGTACAAAGTTGTTCCAAAAGAAATTCGTTGAGAAGATGCAAATGTTAGACAATCAAAAAGAAATTTTCTTTCGCTTAACGGAAAGCGGAAATGAAATATATAAAGCTCATGATAAATTGCATAAACAAGCTGAAGAAAAGTGGCTGTTACTCTTAGATAGATATACGAAAGAAGAACAAGATTTTATTCAAAGGTTTATAAAGGATGTCTCTGATCATTTGGAAATATAATTGGAAGAAAAAATTCCGTTTTCTCAAGTCTTTTAAATATAATTTCTGAAAGAACTCATATATAATAGAAACAGATACTTAACATAGTGAATAATTAAAGAGTCAATATATATAGAGGAGAGAGTAACATGCTTGAAAATACAGGGTTAGTATTAGAAGGCGGCGGTATGCGTGGTGTATATACGGGCGGGATATTGGAATACTTTATGGAACAAGATTTATATTTTCCATATGTAATCGGTGTATCAGCTGGTGCTTGTCATGCAGCGTCGTATCTTTCCAGACAAAGAAATAGAAATAAAACAGTAAATATTGATTATGCATCACATCCGAAATATTTATCGTATAAAAACTTATGGAGAAAACGTCAGCTATTTGATATGGATTTTATTTTTCATGAAATTCCAGAAAAGCATGTGCCGTTTGATTTTGAAACATACTTTAATAGCCCAGAGCGTTTCCTTGTAGGAACGACGGATTGTGAAACAGGACAGTCTGTTTATTTTGAAAAAGAAGGAACGAATGATGATGCACTAAATTTATTACAAGCGTCTAGTTCATTGCCTTTCATTGCACCAGTAGTAAATTATCGTGGTAAGCAACTGTTAGATGGCGGGATTTCTGATCCAATTCCAGTTCGTAAAGCACAGGAAGATGGATTTAAAAAATCAGTCGTAATTTTAACACGAAATCATGGCTACGCAAAGAAAAAATCAAGATTTGGGTGGGTTGCTGCGAAAGCTTATAAAAAATATCCGAACCTTGTGAATACGATGCTAAATCGTTATGAAGTGTATAATGAAACACTTCACTACATTGAAAAAGAAGAACAGGCAGGTAATTTATTTGTTATTCGTCCAGAAGTACCGCTTCAAGTAGATCGTATGGAAAAGGATACGGCTAAATTACAAAGTTTATATGAGCAAGGCTATGAAGATGCAAAGAGACAATTTGCAGATTTGCAGGCGTTCTTGCAAAAATAAGTATTAGGCTGTGGAGAAGAAATTCTCTGCAGCCTTTTTATTATTGGTTTCAATGCTGAATGTTGGTTATACACGTTTTTAGATTATGGTATAATATGGATAAAAGTATGTGGAGAGGTGATACATATGGAAAATGTATATAAAGGGCTTAGACATACTGGATTTATTATGATATTTATTTTTGGTGGGGTATTTTTACTGCGCTGGTTCATTCATGATGAAATGCTACTGGATCAGCTTATTGGATTTAGTGTAGGAATGGTAATGGTTGTTTCGTCAGTTTTCATTCAAAAGTATAGTAAAGAATTACAGGTAGAAGAGAAATATTAAAAGATTATAAGCTCCTTCATATTTTGGAGGGACCGTTATAGTTTGAATGATTGTTATAAAAGAAAAGTAGAGCATCGAAATCCGATGCTCTACTTTTTTAATGTGGTAAGAATATCAATTGATAAGCAAACAAAATTCCAAATACATATACAAGTGGGTGAACAGCACGGAATTTACCTTTTGCCACCTTCATAAGTGGATATGAAATAAATCCAAGTGCAATACCTGTTGCGATACTTGATGTAAGTGGCATGCTTAAGATTACTAAGAATGCTGGGAATGCTTCATCAAATGCGTCCCAATCGATGTGGCGAACTGAACCCATCATAAGACTACCAACGATGATTAATGATGGTGCAGTAATAGCTGATACACCAGAAACGGCACTTACTAATGGTCCGAAGAATGCTGCTAGTGCGAATAGAACAGCTACTGTAACAGTTGTTAAACCAGTACGACCACCAGCTGCAACGCCAGCAGAAGATTCAATGTAAGCTGTTGATGGTGTTGTTCCGAACATAGAACCGATTGTTGCTGAGAATGAGTCAGATAGAAGAGCTCGTCCAGCTTTTGGAAGCTTTCCATCTTTCATAAATCCACCTTGTTGAGCAACGCCAAGTAATGTACCTGTTGTATCGAATAATGTAACAAGGAAGAATGAGAATACAACGCCGTATAATCCGTAGTTAATTACGTCAGATACAGCAGTAATTGGATTTGAAACGATAATTCCTTCTGGTAATCCAGGCATTGATGTAACACCGTTTGAGAATGATAATTGTCCCGTGAAGAAAGCGATAATACCAGTTAATAGCATCCCGATAAATAGTGCGCCATTTACATTTAAAGACATAAGAACAATCGTAATTCCAAGTCCAGCTAATGCTAGTAGTACTGGAGCAGAGTGAAGATCACCAAGTCCAACTAAGTTTGCTTCATTTTTTGTAACGATACCTGTTAAACGTAAACCGATAAAGGCGATGAAAAGACCGATACCAGCAGTAATTGCATGTTTTAAGTTTTCAGGAATTGCTTCCATTAATTTTGTACGGAAAGATGTGAATGATAACAAAATTAAAATCATACCTGCTACGAATACAGCAGAGAATGCAATTGCGAAAGTCATGCCTTCATGAGCTTTTACAACAGAGTAAGAGAAGTAAGCATTTAATCCCATACCTGGTGCAATTGCGATTGGTAAGTTTGTAAAGATCGCCATAAATAATGTTCCGACAACAGCAGCGATAATGGTTGCTGTAAATGCTTGTTCAAATGGAACACCTGCATCCCCAAGGATAACTGGGTTTACGACAATGATATATGCCATTGTTAAGAAGGTAATAATACCTGCCATAATTTCAGTTTTAATAGAAGTTTTATGTTTTGAAAGGTTAAACATATAAACATCCTTTCTGTTTACGAATAATTTTCACAACAGTTATATATAATATTCGTTTTTTATCTATTTTGCAATAGTTTTGCATAAAAAGTTTACAACAATTCATATTTTGTGTCTTAAATTCGAATATTAATCGTAACATGATGTGCGAATTTCAGTTTTTATTATGCACATGATAAGGAAAAGGAGTTGAAAGAAGCTATGCCACAGCAAAAAAACTTTGTAACAATGCCAGCGCAACATCAAAATAAACAACCTGGTATTGAATCATTAATGAATCCACTTCCGCAGTTTGAAGATCCAAATTATAAAGGTAGCGAAAAGTTAAAAGGAAAGAATGTATTAATTACAGGGGGAGATAGTGGAATTGGACGAGCTGTTTCTATCGCTTTTGCGAAAGAGGGAGCAAATATTGCGATTGCTTATTTAGATGAGGAAGAAGATGCTAATGAGACGAAGCAGTATGTTGAGAAAGAAGGTGTAAAGTGTGTATTGTTGCCGGGTGATTTAAGTGATGAACAGCATTGTAAAGATGTTGTTCAAGAGACCGTTCAGCAGCTAGGAAGTTTACAGGTTTTAGTAAATAATGTTGCGCAGCAATATCCGCAGCAAGGACTAGAGTATATTACAGCAGAACAGCTAGAAAAGACTTTTCGTATTAATATTTTTTCTTATTTTCACGTTGCGAAAGCCGCACTTTCTCATTTAAAGCAAGGGGATGTCATTATAAATACCGCGTCTATCGTTGCATACGAAGGAAATGAAACGTTAATTGATTATTCCGCAACGAAAGGGGCAATCGTTGCTTTCACAAGATCACTTTCTCAGTCATTAGTACAAAAAGGGATTCGTGTAAATGGTGTTGCGCCAGGACCGATTTGGACACCACTTATTCCATCGAGCTTTGATGAGAAAAAAGTATCACAGTTTGGAAGCAATGTTCCGATGCAAAGACCGGGCCAACCATATGAATTAGCACCAGCATACGTATATTTAGCGTCTGATGATTCATCCTATGTTACCGGGCAAATGATACATGTCAATGGGGGCGTTATTGTAAATGGATAGTTTTCATTTATAAGAGCAAAGTAAAGTTAATTCCACTTATTATAGTGAGCGCTAGGGGGATATAAATGAAAAAGCTATGTTTCGTCATACTATTATTTTTCATCCTACCGGTTAGTGCTTTTGCTAATACAGATCATCTAATATTAGTGAACCTTACGACAAACCAATTATCTTTTTTTGAAAATGGAAATTATACAAAAACATTCCCCGTAACAACTGGAAGAGATCGTACACCTACGCCTGAAGGTAATTTTTGTATTATAACTAAATATAAAAATAAAGAATACCATCGAAAAAAAATAGCTGGTGGTGCACCAAATAACCCTCTTGGTACGAGATGGCTTGGACTAGATAAGAATGAATATGCGATTCATGGGACAAATCGGGAATGGACAATTGGAAGTAGGGAATCAAATGGCTGTATTCGTATGCATGACAGGGATATACAGTGGTTATATGACCGAGTTCAATTACAGACGAAAGTAATCATTTCTCGGTTTCATACGAGCCCGGAATATGAAGCGAATAAGCTTGGTTATCGTGTTGTGAGCTGGAATGGTCGTAAAGTAGAAGAAGAGCAAATTGGTATGCTTACGTTAGTAGATCGCGCCGATATATATTGGCAAGAACCGAATGGACAGCTAACGAAAGTGAAAATGGTATTGCCAAACGAAAGGTATGCAGTGTACTCAAAACGAAAAGATGGAATATATTATATAGGAAACAATTTGTATATAGTGGATGAAACAGGAGAAAAAATTCGTTATGAGCAAATTCCTTCTTCGATTTTAAGTAATATATATAAACGAAAATATAATGTTCCGTAATAGGCTACCGTATTATAGACGGTAGCTTATTTCTACTTCCAGTTTAACTGCAACTATTGTACTTTGCTGAATATAATACAGTACAGATAGGGGGCGGTTACATTATGAAAAGTGAATTTGCGTTTAAAGTTTTCTTAGTAACGACCTGTTTATTTATCGTGTATTTGTATGCGTTTCTCGTCTTTTCGTTTTATGTTCCATACGTTGATTTAATATTGTTCTTCGGATTTATTTGGGCATTTGTTAAGGCAAGGGAAGGGGAGAAAAGTATATATCGGCGTATTACGTTATGCGGGACAGCCGTTCTCGTTATTTTGTACTTTTTTATTATGCATGATTTTTGGAGGGGAATGTAAAAAAGCATACGATTAGTCGTATGCTTTTTATGTTTAATATTTTGGCTTAAATGTATGACAACAAGTCTCTACACTTGTTGCTACAGAACTTTCTAGCGTCTCGTTCGTTAAAACTGCACTTGTATACGATTCATTTTCAGTTTGACCAGTTTCATCCGCATCTGGCTGAACGATAATCGCACTTGCTTGACAAAAGTTACCTTGTCCCCAAAATGAACAATTGGAAACAGAGCATCTTACTTCTGGCATAAAACCCCCTCCTTATACATTAGTTTGGAATTTTACGTCCATTTCATGTGTAGAAGGAGTTTCCTTTTCTCGTTATTTTTTCGTTTGTTCAAACCATTCTTTAAACTTTTCTTTTGATTGTTCTCCGCTAATACGGCTTACTTCTTTACCATCTTTAAAATGAATAATCGTTGGCGTTCCTTTAATATCGTACTTATCCCAAGGCTCGTTTAAATTTTCAATATCAATTACTTTCATATCAACATTTAAATCTTTCGCTAAAGGTACAACAATAGGAGAGACCTTTTGACAATGAACGCAAGAGGTTTGATAAAAGTAAATCGTTTGTTCTTTTTTATCTTCTATATTTTTATTGAGATCTTCAAGAGAAATTTTATTTGAGTAGTAACCTTTTTCATCTGTCGATGCGTTTTTCTTTTCCATTTGAGTTACAGCAAAGATTGCCGCAAATAAGACGATAATAATACCGCCAAATATAAGCATTTTTTTCATTCTTTCATCTCCTTATTTGTTTTTGATGACAATAAAGCTACAAACAGCGATTGTAATAAAGCCGATAAGTGCTAAAAACGGGATTGTCACAAAGCCGAACCAGTTTATGTATTCTCCCGTACATGGTACACGGCCGCAAGCTGCCCCTGCAGCCGAAAATGCTGCGACTTTTTGAATTGCATAGTGATATAAAGAAATACAAGCACCAATACTTGCGATCGGTAAAGAATAACTTGCGATGCGATAATCTTTTTTTACTACAGCGATACCGAGCCATAAAACGAATGGATACATGAAAATGCGTTGATACCAACAAAGGACACAAGGCTCAAATTTCATGATTTCGGAAAAGTATAGACTTCCTAGTGTAGCAATAAACGAAGCTCCCCACGCGGTAAATAAAGCATATTCTTGCTTTTTTTCTCGTCCCATATTTTATACCTCTCTTATAATAGTTACATACTAAATTATAGTATGAAGTGGTACAGAAAAGAAAGAAAAAATATGTTTATCAATAAAAGTTTTATACGGGGAAACTTTTATTGATATAAATATTTTAAAAAAACGCCATTCTCAGGAAGAGAATAGCGCTATAGTTTACATTTGAATTTGCTCTACTTCTTCTATATGTGACTTTTGGGATGCGTGGTCAATATATTGAAATAGGAGCTGCAATTGTTTATCAACTTCTGGCAGTTCTTTACTGTATTGATAAGCGTGTAAAAAATGCTCAATACGCTTAGAAAATAATTGATCGTTCGTTTGAACCATGAGAACGAGTAATTTATCCCAATTACAGCAATACGTGTAATAGAGAGCTTTATCATAGTCGTTATATGTTTGCACTGTGTACCCTCCTTACCGAGAGTTATATATAGTGTGTGATAAGTAAGGAGAAATACACTTGAAAGAATTTGTTAAGAAAAAAAGTGAATGAAAAAAACGAGGTATGTCCTCGTTTTTTAAGCTTTTGGCATTGGCGTAGGTGTTGGTTTGCCATAGCCTTCTTTGTATTTATTATCGATATAGTTACGAATTTCAAGCGTTGATTTTCCTTTTTGTTTCATCGAAGCAGATTCAACTGCGATTTCTAGGCAATTGACGCAAGTCGTTGCATGAGAATCCCAAACAACTTCACCATTCTTTTTAATTTCACGAATAAAACAATTTTTATTATTTTTATGTCCTACACTTTCACCGCAACCGCAGTAACATGGAATCCAATCTAATAGTTCTGCATTTTGTCCAGCGACAGTGTAGATATCTTTCATTTGTGGATCAAGCTTGTCTAGGAAGGTAGGAAGTGTGTCGACTCCTTTTGTTTTCTCTTGAATGTCAGCTTGCTGAGTGTGCGATGCGTGGTCATGTTCTTCTTTTTTTGATTCAGAAGATTTTTGGTCATTTGTACTAGTACTTCCGCATCCAGCAAGAATTAAACTCAGTACTGCAAGTAAAGAAAATACATACTTTTTCATTCGCTTGTCCCCTTTACAAATGTATTAATCAAATTGTATCAGAGATTACGGTGTGTCGGGTGAAGATTTTTTTGACCGATTTTTGAAATGCCATCGCACTGAATGGAATAGAAATAAAATTGGGATATAAGCGTATACAATATATAAGCCAGCTTGAGATAGTACTGTATTTAATGTGTTGATACTTTCACGGTTTTTAAAAAATAAAGAAGCTGTAAAAACGATGAAAATAAAAAATGGTAATGTAAATTTAAATGAAATATGAAATGAACGCTTCATCGTTTGGCATGATGACCAAATGGTTAAACAAAGGTTCGGCAAAATAATTAAAAACCAAACAAAAATAATAATGTATTCAAACCGTTGAATGAAAGGAACTTTAATTATTTTTAACATCGTTAAAGTAGGCCAAATAGTATGATTTAATTGTCCTTCACTATAATACATAAAAGATACAATAGCTAAAACTACATAAATCAAAGTGCTAAAAAAAATTCCTGTATGAGCCCATCTTTTTAAAGACTTACCTTTTTCAATAAATGGATAGAAGATAAGGATTGTTTCAAAGCCGAGAAACTCTAATGCAGATTGCTTTGCAGATATAAGCATGTCAAAAGGTGAATGTGTAAAAATAGGTAAAATATTACGGAAATGAGCGTATTTCATTGGATAAATTAAAAAGAATACAACGAAAATAGGAAGAACGACTCCCCAAAAACATATTCCGGTTACAGAGCGAAATCCACCCTTTATAATATAGCAAGTCACTAATAAAAACATAAAGGTTAGTTTCCATAATTTAATGGTAGGGAAAATCCAAACTTGTATCACTTCCATATATGTACGAAGAACAGTAAGGCAAAATAATAAGCAATAAAGAGTGAAAATCACGGAAAATATAGAACCAATCCATTTTCCAAAAGTTGTTGTATGAATGCTAATTAAATCTCCGTCTTTTTCTAACATTTTTAACATACAAAACAGCACAATATGGGTTGTAATCCCCGCAATAATAAGAGAAATCCAGGCATCATAACCAGCGTTTTTTAAAATTACACGCTGATACCCAAGAACTCCTATTCCAATTTGAAGCGAATGTAATAATATAAAGGCAAAGTATGGAGAGACTGTCTTTGCTTTATTCATTGTATTCATTGCTTATTTCACCTCACTATTCCCCGATTCCAGATTGTACAATATTAAGATCTAAATTTATATCTACGGCTACGTTTTTATACATATTTCGAATTTGTTTTATATTCCATTTTCTCGTATGACTTCTAATTTCATCGCGTATGCCTAAAGGATCAATTTCCTTTTTTTGGAATTGTTTTATTAAATCTTCACAGTCTTTTTCAACATTTCGTTCAATTTGTTTCTTTATATAGTTGATATTTGTTTCTTTTCTTAAATCAATCCAATTAGGAGAGTTTTTAATTAAACCATTTAATTTTAAATGGATTTTTACTTTTGGTATGTCGCCAGTTTGATCTATATCATATTTATTTTTCCCAGCTAAGTTTTGTATAACAACCATACCTTTATGTTTATCCTTTGTTATTGCTGCTTCGTAACGCCCATTTTTTGTAGGATTAATTAGTAATTTTGCTAAAACAGAATGTCTTTTATCCGTATACATAACGACTTTATCGCCTTTCAAAAAGGCAAGTCCTTTGACAGCGACAGAATGATTATCGTCCATTTTAATATAAGGAACATAGGCATCACATACAGAAGAGTAATAATTATATAAAAAGACGTTTAATTCAGTTTGTGGAATGTTCTCATTTCTTATATTTTGCTCGAGTAAATCAGCAATATATAAAGAACCATTTTTTTTTCCATAATTTAAAAGCTCTTCGGCCGTTCCATCTACAATTGCTAGTTGTACATCACGTCCGATATTTGGATCACGTTGTAAGTTAGTAATAATTTCTCCCATTCCGCGTTCTCCTAGAGCCTTTCCAAATAGGACGACACGCATTTGACCTACAACAACATTGTGAGGAGATTTAGCGTTCAATCGTGAAGCGATTGTTTCAAGTGAACGAGCAGATGTTGATTGCGTTTCTGGCTTAGACTTTACACCATGTGTGTATTCTGGGAATAAGATAGTTCCTTGGAATCTTTTGTTTTTTGTGATGTCAAATCCAGCAATATGAATAATTCGCTGTGTATCCACTACATACGTTTGTGTACAACCAGTTTGTAGAACAAAAAAGATTATAATAAGGAACAAGAAAAGTTTTTTCATTGATTATCACCATCACGTTTTTGCTTCACTTTGTTCGGGTTATAGCGCCATTTTGATTTCGGTCTAAGGAAAGAAGGCCGTTGTGCCGTTTGACTAAACGGTAATCGAAGAAAACCTTCTGCTGTACCTAAACCACGAAATGGATATAAAGGTAATAAATAAGGTGATCCAAGTGATTTTAATTTAATTAAATGAGCTAAAATAAATACAAACCCGACAATAAGACCTAATCCACCAAATGCGCCGGCTAAAAGAATAAGTGGAAAGCGTAACAACCGGATAGTAGAAGACATCTTTACAGTCGGTGTTGTGAAAGATGCAAGAGCGGATAAAGCAACTGCAATTAATAAAATTGTACTTGTTAAAGCAGCTTCAACAGATGCTTGCCCAATTACAATCCCGCCAACAATACCAATTGTTTGTCCTACTTTCGTAGGTAAACGTGCTCCTGCTTCACGAAGCAATTCGATTGTAATTTCTAAAAAGAGTGCTTCTAAAATAGGTGGGAAAGGTACGTTCGCTCTTGAGAAAATAATAGGTCCTAGTAAATCAGCAGGAATCATTTGATAGTGATACGTTAAAGCCGCTGTATAAATAGCGGATGAAAAAAGAGAAAATATAGCTCCGAAAAAACGAATAATGCGAAAGAACGATCCAATCATCCACGGTAAATAATAATCTTCTGGAGAAATGAAAAAATCTAGTAACGTTGTCGGTCCTGATAAAGCATATGGAGAGCCATCTGTTAAAATTAAAACTTGTCCGTTAACCAATGCATATACAGCTCGATCTAATCGTTCTGTAGGCAATAAAACAGGAAACGGTGAATTGCTATTATCACTAATAAATTGCTCAATCATAGTTGCGTCAAATGGGACATCAAAGTCAATGTCTTCTAGCCGTTGTATGGCGGTGTTGATAAATTGTTCATTTGTAACGCCTTCTATATAGGCAACTGCTACTTTCGTTTTTGACATAGTTCCGACGGTCACTTCTTTAAATATGAGTTGCTCCGTTACAATATTTCGGCGTAATAAGTGTATATTTGTATCAAGGTTTTCAACGAAACCGATTTTAGGCCCGATTACGCTATATTCATTTTCTGTATCATTATTTAATCGTATTCCTAAAACAGTACTTTCGGCACGAATTAAAGCATATTGATCGGGATTCGAATTGTTTTTTAAGCGTAATAAAATATATCCCCCTAATAATTTCTCACGAATATCATCAATAGAAGGGGAGGTAATAATATCTTCAATAGAGACGATATTACATAAATCAGAGATGTTTTGAATTCGATCCGATTCCTTTTTTAGAGGAGTTAAAATAAATTGTTTAATAATAAGTGCTTCCACGACAGATTTATAATAAAACAAACATAATGTTTCATTTTCAAGTACGTTATAAGAGACAAAATCGCTAGATTCTGTCATGCTTTGTATAAATTCTGGAATAGAACAAAGTGTTTTTGGATTAGTATTTTTGGATTTCTTAGATGATAAACCGAACATTTTCTCACCCCTAACATATATCATTTACTTGTGTTAGTTTTTGGGAAAGACGGGAATTTATACTTAAAAATTGAAAGTTCATAAACAAAAGGAAGAATATAAAAAAACTCTTCCTTTTGTTGTATTAATTTGTTTTCTTTTCCTTAATTGACTTTACTAATTTAATCATTTCAGCTCGTATATCTTCTTTTTTTACATTTAATTTTTCGGCGATTTGTTTCATATCCATTCCGTCTTTTTTCATTTTTAGCACATCATCAAGGGGAGTATTACTTTTTTGAGAGATGATTGTTAATACCGTGAGCTGACGTAATCCGATATTATATTCTTTCATTTTTTGTTTTAGCCCGTCTGGTGTAGATTTTTGCATATTTGCTAATTGTTGCAGTAGTGCTTTTTTTGTTTCTTTATTCATATGATGCTTTTTCAACTTACTTGGATCTACCCCGAAATGCTCTGCTGTTTTCTCCCAAGAATTATTTTGCTTATAGTAAGCTAAAACGTCTTTTATTTCTTTTTTACTCATTTTTGCAATGTGGGCAGCTTTCCAAATTTCATGTTTGTTATAGCCGAGTTTTTCGAGTGATTGCATTTCTGCTTCTGAAATTGGTTTATGATGATGCAATGTTACTTCTTTTGGCGTAGCAGCGAAAGTAGGGAAGACGGTTGCACCGAATAATAATGCTGCCATAGTCATACTTACTGCGATTTTTTTGTACATATAAATTCCTCCTAGATGGATAATGTGAAAAACTGTACACATATCATTTCCATAAAATGTGAAATACTTGTGAACAAATCAAGTTTTTTTATTCACAGTATGAACTGAAGTTTTTGGGAGTTTTCCAACATAAAACATTGATTAATAGTAAAAAACTAAGGTATAATCGAAATTGAAAATCAATATCAACAATAAACGTATACATATAGATAAAAATAAGGGAGAGAAAAATATGACTACATATACTTCCATCGCAAATGTGATTAAAGAAAGACGTTCTGTTCGTACATTTACAGATAAAGCAGTAGACAAAGAGTTATTAATTGAACTATTAAACGACGCAACGTGGGCACCGAATCATAAACATCGTGAACCATGGAATTGTAAATTATACATTGGAGAAGGTCGTCAGAAATTAGTGGACGCAGTATTAAACTCTTTCACAGAAGAAGAAAGAGCGAAACGCGGTAAAATTTTATCGGATCGTTTCTTAAGCACGCCAGCACAAATTGTTGTTTACATAAATGAAGATCCACGTCAAATTCAACGTGACGAAGATTACGCTGCAACATGTGCATTTATGCAAAACTTCCAACTTCTTGCTTGGGAACGTGGATTAGGTTGTGTTTGGAAATCAGGCGGATTAAACTACAATCCATTATTTATAGAAGGACTTGGTTTAACAAGAGGTCAACGCATCGTTGGAATTCTTCACCTTGGCTATTTCGATAAAGCACCAGAAGGAAAAGCTCGTACACCGATTACGGAGAAGATGGAGATTATTGAAGGGTAATAGATGAGACATTCTCGTTTTTATGAGGGTGTCTTTTTATTATGCAATCAATCCTCATGAAAGCTTGTTCTCAATCATACACTTTCTTAAGGGAAAGTGTAAGGAGGGAAAATAATGAGAGCAAGTGACGATAAAGCACTGCAATATGCAATTGCGGAAATTACGGAAATTGCGACTGGATTTGGGCTTGATTTTTATCCGATGCGTTATGAAATATGTCCAGCGGAAATTATTTATACATTTGGTGCATATGGGATGCCAACGCGGTTTTCACATTGGAGTTTTGGAAAACAGTTTTTCAGAATGAAATTACAATACGATTTAGGTCTTAGTAAAATATACGAACTCGTTATTAACTCTGATCCATGTTATGCCTTTTTATTAGATACGAACTCGTTAATTCAAAATAAATTAATCGTAGCGCATGTGTTAGCGCACTGTGATTTCTTTAAAAATAATATTCGTTTTTCAAATACGAAGCGGGATATGGTAGAAAGTATGTCAGCGACAGCTGAACGGGTGAAAGCATATGAGCATAAGTACGGAAAAGAAGAGGTAGAAACATTTTTAGATGCCGTACTTGCCATTCAAGAGCATATTGATCCGTCGCTTATGCGTCCAAAACTTGCGTGGAGTATTGATGATTTAGAAGAGGAAGAAGTAGAAAAGAAAAAGGTATCGCAATACGATGATTTATGGAATTTAGATGATCGCAATAAAAAGAGGGAACGCTCCAATGTACGTAAAAAGAAGAAAATCCCACCACAACCAGAGAAAGACTTACTCCTCTTTATTGAAGAATATAGCCGTGAGCTAGAAGATTGGCAGCGGGACATATTAACGATGATGCGTGAGGAAATGTTATATTTCTGGCCACAGCTTGAAACGAAGATTATGAACGAAGGCTGGGCATCCTTCTGGCATCAACGCATACTTCGCGAAATGGACTTAACATCTGATGAAGCAATTGAATTTGCGAAATTAAATGCGGGCGTCGTTCAGCCATCAAAAACAAGCATTAATCCATACTACCTCGGTATTAAAATGTTTGAAGATATAGAGGAGCGCTACAATAACCCTACTGAAGAAATGAAACGACGCGGCGTAAAACCAGGATCTGGTCGAGACAAAATCTTTGAAGTACGCGAAATCGAATGGGATGTATCGTTCCTAAGAAACTATTTAAATAAAGATCTTGTTATGCGAGAAGATATGTACTTATTCCAGCGCCAAGGAAAAGAATATAAAGTAATAGATAAAGAGTGGGAACATGTACGTGATCAACTCGTAAATATGCGTACAAATGGCGGCTTCCCGTACTTAGTAGTAGAAGACGGAGACTACTTAAAAAACGGAGAATTATACATTAAACATAGTTACGAAGGAATCGAGCTCGATTTAAAATACTTAGAAAAGGTATTACCATATCTTCATCAGTTGTGGGGAAGAACGGTGCATATGGAGTCGATTGTGGAGAGTAAGGGTGTTGTGTTTTCTTATGATGGGAAGATGGTGCATCGGAAGTATGTCTAAAGAAAGCCGCTGGGATCAGCGGCTTTTATATAGTGTTTGTTTAATAGAATAAGCACTATATATGCTAAGGGCTCAAGGTTGTAATATAAGAATTCTTTATGCTTTATAGGTCAGGCATATTTGAATTAATCTAACTTTTTGGGATCACTTTTACCAGGAACGAAACTTATAATTGCAATTTTGTTTTTTTCTATTTTGAAAGTATACATTCGCTTAGTTACAGTTTCCCGATATGTTTCTTTATGTTTGTTTTGGAATATATAAGTTTCGTCTGTTTCAAGTTTATATGTAGTTGCATTGATTTTTTCTAATTTTGATGATGGATGAATTTTGATTGTTTTGAATTTATTCTCATTTTTAGCTTGGTTATTTATAGCTTCTTTCATCTGTTCAAAATACTCGCTATTTGGGTCGATAAATTCAGCAACTGCTCCCATTTGCTGGTTATTGAAAGCAATTAATACCTGATCTGCATATTTATCAAGGAAAGTTTGAACATCTTGAGAAATTTTGTCTATTTCTTCTATATTTGTTTTGTTATCCTGATAGCCCATGTAACCCACATATGTACCAATAACGGATAAAAAAATTGGAATAATTACTAGTAAAATTTTTAAGAACTTTTTTGAAGTAGAAGAATTTTCCCCCCTTTGACTTCTAGAATGTTCACTATTATGCATCGAATCTTCCATTTTAATTTGTCTCCTTTTTAATAATATTACTAATTCTTTATTTATTTTAGCTTTATAGGTAATATATAGCAAGATATTAATAGGGTTTTATAGGCATTATCTTTTCAGATATTAAAAGGGTGTGAGAACAGCTGGGGATTGGCTCATTAGTAGGAAACAAAACTATAATTAAGATCAAATGAATTTCATCAATTTTTCATACTCTTTATTTACAGATTTACATAATACCCTGATATGCTCAAATACAAGAGCAGGATCAAAGAATGGGTTTGAAGATAAGAGAGAAGTAAAGATATAGATGATTTTGTATATTGTCTTGATACAACAAGTATGAATAATGGTGAATGTCCGATTATTGCATGAACTCGGATTTAGGGAAACTCTCCCGTTTGATACATTGCTTTTTATGAATATGCAGGAGGTCGTTTTCAAGAGGTAATTGGTAAAGCACCTTAGCAATACGAAGGCTGGGCATCCTTCTGGCATCAACGCATACTTCGCGAAATGGATTTAACATCTGATGAAGCAATTGAATTTGCGAAATTAAATGCAGGTGTTGTGCAGCCATCAAAAACAAGCATTAACCCGTACTACCTCGGTATTAAAATGTTTGAAGATATTGAAGAACGCTACAACAACCCGACAGAAGAAATGAAACGCCGAGGCGTCAAACCAGGGTCTGGTCGTGAAAAAATCTTTGAAGAACGCGAAATCGAATGGGACGTATCGTTCTTAAGAAACTACTTAAATAAAGACCTCGTAATGAGAGAAGATATGTACTTATTCCAGCGCCAAGGAAAAGAATATAAAGTAATAGATAAAGAGTGGGAACATGTACGTGATCAGCTCGTAAATATGCGTACAAATGGTGGCTTCCCGTACTTAGTAGTAGAAGACGGGGACTACTTAAAGAACGGAGAATTGTATATTAAACATAGCTACGAAGGAATCGAGCTCGATTTAAAATACTTAGAAAAGGTATTACCATATCTTCATCAGTTGTGGGGAAGAACAGTGCATATGGAGTCAATCGTGGAGAGTAAGGGCGTTGTGTTTTCTTATGATGGGAAGATGGTGCATCGGAAGTATGTGTGATAAGGAAAGCCACTATGTATATAGTGGCTTTTTTTGATCTGTTTTTCATTATGTGTTTTTTATACCAATAACTAGAGTACTAGTAAATCTATAAACTTAAAAATCCTTACTCACACATTCAAGTTGTTGCACACATTTACTATAAAGAATTTTTGATTTCGTTTCTAGAAACGGTTTCAACATAACCAGTATATTTAATCTCCTGGGTTATAGGTTTGTTATATATTTGGCAGAATTGAATATATAGCTGATTAATGGTGCCTTCCTATTAATATGATAGACTTTGGGGAAGAACGGACATAGAATGTAGTGTCCGGTCTTTGTCATCTGGAACAAAGTTTTAAATATGCTATTCTTGAAAAAAGGGAGTTACATAGAGAAATGGAGCGATTTAAATGAGCAAAATAGGGGTATGCAAGGTGGATATTACGCCGCCTATAGGTATTGATTTTGTCGGATATCATAGAGAGACAGGAATAAATAATATTGAAGAACGTATTTATGGGACAGTTTTTGTATTTGAAAAAGATGAAATGAAAACTGTGTTTATAAGTATTGATAATATTGGGATGTTAATAGAAGATACGAATATAATTCGTGAGCGAGTAGCAAGTAGGCTTCATGTGCCGTTTGAGCGAATAACGGTTGTTTATACTCATACGCATTCCGGCCCAGAGACGATCGGTGATGATTCGCTCGTACAGTCGTATAAAACGATTTTAGTAAATAATGTGGTGCAAGGTACTGTTACTGCGAATAACAACTTGAAGCGATGTGAAGTTGGCTGGGGTGTTACGACAGGTGATATTGGAGTAAACCGAAGAGAGAGAACACCTGATGGAAGAGTGAAGATGGGAACAAATATAGAGGGTGTTGTAGATAAACGAATTGGTATGTTAGCAATAAAAGATGCTGAAACGAAGGCGTTATCTGGGATTATAGTATTTTGTACGGCCCATCCGAATGTTTTAAAAGGTGATAGTGATGCATTATCAGCGGACTATCCGGGGATGACAAGAGAGATTCTTGAGAAGATCGTAAACTGTCCTGTTATTATTGTTCAAGGTGCTGCTGGTAATGTGAATGCGAAGTATCGAGGTTCTAAGGAAGCATTAACACAAATGGCTTATACGCTTAGTGGACATGTATTAACGATGTTACCGACAGTTACATATAGCCCAATTGTAAATTTAAGAACAGTTTCGAGTACGGTGCAAATGAAACTGCAGGATATCCCTGAAATTGATGAAATACGAAGCATGGCTCAATTAGCTGAGAAGCAGTGGGGTGTGAACACGGATGAATGGCTTACTATCGTTTTAGAGAAATATAAGCAAGGTATTCGGCATTTAACTATTGATTTAGAAGTGCAACTGTTTCAAGTGAATGATGGTATGTTTTCAGGTATACCGATGGAACCTTTTTCGGAAACGGCATTAGAAGTGAAAGAGAATCTTCAAAATGAATTGGCTTTCTTTGGTGGATAATATATGAACGGATATATTGGTTACTTGCCGACAAAGGAAAAAATTTCATATGGTGGTTATGAAGTGGAATTAAGTCCTGTTGTGTATGGGCCGGTTACAAATTTATTGATGCCACCGGAGGAAAATACTGCGGATCTGATTGTGAAGAAGGTTACGGGTTTATGTAATAAAGTGAACCTTTAATGAGACAGATTTTTGAACGCAGAGTAAAGAATATGACTAATTGTGTGATTTTGTTAAGTCAATGTAATTAATAATGATTATCATTATTAATTACATTGACTTCTGAAAAAAGAAAAACTAGAATTTATAAAGGGATCTTCAATTGTTCGCTATCATTTGTATAGGAGGTAAGTTATGGTGGATAGCTTTATTTCTATAAGATGTAGGTTGGCTCTTTATAGTTTTGGTGTTCTTTTTATCTTTTTTTGTACAGTATTTTTGGTGAATCAGAAGGTGTATGCAGAAGATGTACCGTGGACATCAGTTTCAAATGAGGGGGAACGTGTACTTTTTCAAGAACAATCTTTGTATAGTAATGATCGAAGGGGAGAAGATCTTGTTTCACCCTCATTTGAAGGGTGTAAACATGATGGGGAAGAGTCGGAGCCTTTTCGGAAATCGAATAACAGACAATGTGTTTAATAATCTTAAAAAATGGTCTGAATAAATATAATAAGCTTTTATGGATTTTATGTTGTGTATTGGTCATCATTATAATGTCTAGTTCTATAGCAAATAAAGAAAAGAAGTTTAGTAAGGTTGTTAATTTTGTAATTTTTCATGTAAAAAATAAAGAGAAAGAGCCAATAAAAGATTTTGAAATTATACTTATGAAAGATGAATCACCTCAGCCCAGTAAAGAAATTGGGATCTCAATAGGGAAAACGGATGAAGAAGGAAAAGTTATTTGGAGGAATGTGAGAACGGGAAAATATATCGTATTTTTACCAAATAATAAGGCGCAGATGGTTATGATTAATGACAGAGATGAAACGAAAAAAATAAACATATCATTGTAGAAAACGAATCCGTTGGGATCCGTTTTTTCAGGTTGTGACATTAAAGAATTTTACGTGGAATGGATCTACCCTTATGTGAAGAAGCTATTGATTTTGAAAATTTAAATACAGGTGTATTTCAGTTATTAAAAACGTGTATTTATACATTGGTTTAGTCGTACAGAGAGTTATAGAACTACACGCAAAAGAACTTGGAAAGGTCTAAGTTCTTTTTTATCTCGCTATTTACCGGGCAGTAAGCCCCCGATTGGTGAGGGCTGATTAAAGTTTCACTTTATTTGTTTCAAATTTGTGAAAGAAAGCCATATTGATTGAAATTAACTTTTTTATAATTTATTATATACCCATACAGGTATAGGTTTTGTGTGAAGTTTGAGAAAATTAAATACTATGGAGGTTTAAAATATGTCCAGAAAAATAGTTGTAGTAGGCGGAGTTGCTGGCGGCGCATCAGTAGCTGCAAGGCTTCGTCGTTTAAGTGAGGAAGATGAAATTATTATGGTTGAACGTGGTGAATACATTTCATTCGCAAACTGTGGATTGCCATATTATATTGGCGGTGTCATTACAGAAAGACAAAAATTATTAGTACAAACTGTTGAAAGAATGTCGAAGCGTTTTAATTTAGATATACGTGTATTGAGTGAAGTAGTACAGATTAATAAAGAAGAGAAAACAATTACGATAAAGAATGTAACGACAAATGAAACATATAACGAGAAATATGATGTGTTAATTCTTTCACCAGGGGCGAAACCAATTGTTCCATCTATCCCGGGTATTGAAGAAGCGAAGGTGTTGTTTACGTTACGGAATGTACCAGATACTGATCGTATTAAAGCGTATATTGATGAGAAGAAACCACGTCATGCGACGGTGATTGGTGGCGGATTTATTGGAGTGGAAATGGTTGAAAACTTAAGAGAACGTGGAATTGATGTTACTCTTGTAGAGATGGCAAATCAAGTGATGCCACCAATCGATTATGAAATGGCGGCATATGTGCATGAGCATCTTCAAAAACACGATGTTGAGCTCGTTTTTGAAGATGGTGTAGATGCGTTAGAAGAGAATGGGACTGTTGTACGTTTAAAAAGTGGCTCAATTATAGAGACAGATATGATTATTTTAGCAATTGGTGTACAACCAGAGAGTAGTTTAGCGAAGGATGCAGGATTAGCATTAGGAGTTAGAGGGACGATAAAAGTAAATGAGAAATTTCAAACGTCGGACCCACATATATATGCAATTGGTGATGCGATTGAAGTAAAAGATTTTGTTACAGAAACAGAAACGATGATTCCGTTAGCGTGGCCAGCTAATCGTCAAGGTCGTATGTTAGCAGATATTATTCATGGTCATACAGATTCTGTATATAAAGGTACACTCGGAACTTCTGTAGCTAAAGTTTTTGATTTAACGGTTGCTTCGACGGGAGTAAATGAGAAAATATTAAAACGATTAAATATACCCTATGAGGTAGTGCATGTACAGGCAAATTCGCATGCGGGATACTACCCGAATGCTGCGCCAGTGCTAATAAAATTAATTTTTAATAAAGATAGTGGGAAAATTTACGGAGCACAGGCTCTAGGACGTGACGGTGTAGATAAGCGTATGGATGTTATCGCAACGGCAATAAAAGCAAATTTAACTGTACTTGATTTGCCAGATTTAGAATTATCATATGCCCCGCCATATTCTTCTGCAAAAGACCCTGTAAACATGGTAGGGTATGCAGCAAGTAATATAGTAGATGGTTTTGTGGACACAGTACAATGGCATGAAATAGATCGTATTGTTGAAAATGGTGGATATCTTATTGATGTTCGAGAGCCTAATGAATTAAAACAAGGAATGATTAAAGGCTCTGTTAATATTCCGTTAGATGAATTACGTGATCGTTTGAATGAAGTGCCAGTGGATAAAGATATATATATTACGTGTCAACTCGGTATGAGAGGATATGTTGCAGCGCGCATGTTAATGGAAAAAGGATATAAGGTAAAGAATGTAGATGGTGGTTTTAAATTGTATGGAACAGTATTACCAGAACGTATTGTATATTAATATTTTTTCATCTTCCACTTCAAAATTTGGTGGAAGATGAAAGCCTATAGATGAAGGTTTCGCTTTGTATTTTGTGAATGTATAAGGTAAAAGTTTAAAATAGGGGTTTACAAAATACCCTACAGGGTATAATGTATTGTCATAAGCTATAAATGGTGACATAATGGTAATGAGGTGATTATACAATGGAATATAATCAAGACATGAAAAATAGATTAAAACGTATTGAAGGGCAAGTTCGTGGTGTGCTTCGTATGATGGAAGAAGGAAAAGATTGCCGAGAGGTTATTACACAGTTAACGGCATCTCGTTCTGCACTTGATCGTACAATTGGACTTGTTGTTGGAACGAATTTAGAGCAATGCTTGCGTGAACAGTTTGAAAGTGGTAATGGTTCAAATGAAGAGTTAATTAAAGAAGCTGTTCAATTACTTGTAAAAAGCCGATAATCTGTCAAACGTAAGTGTTGACAGATTTTCAAAAACATTTTAATATACCCCTACAGGTATATGTATATAAGTTATGGAGGAATCACTATGAGTATAAAAGTGGATATGAGTTTAGATTGTAAAGGGTTAGCTTGTCCGATGCCGATTGTGAAAACGAAGAAGGCGATAGAAGGATTGGCATCAGGACAAGTGATTGAAATTAAGGCAACAGATAAAGGATCTACAGTAGATATACAAAGCTGGGCAAATAAAGTAGGGCATCAATATATCGGGACGAAACAAGAGGGCGATGTTTTGATGCATTACATTAGGAAAGCACATGAGCATGAAGTGAACGAAGTAGCAAAGTATCCTCATACAATTACGAATACGGAGTTGGAAGAGATATTATTAAGCGATGAAGAGTGTATTGTATTAGATGTTCGAGAAGCAGCGGAATTCGTTTTTGGTCATATTCCATCGGCCATTTCGGTGCCGTTAGGAGAGTTAGACAGTGCAGTTTTAGATCAGACGAAGCAAATTTATGTTGTTTGCCGAACGGGTAACCGTAGTGATGTAGCTTGCCATATGTTGAAAGAGAAAGGTTATGAAAATGTGAAAAATGTCATTCCAGGTATGTTAGAGTGGCAAGGGAATATAAAGAATTAAATTTTTTTAAATGTAAATATACCATAGGGGGTAAAAAGATGAGTGTTAAATCATTACAAGCAAAAGATGTTGCAGAGAAAGTTTTATTCGGAGAGTTGTTTATTTTAGATGTTCGTAATGAGACGGATTATGAAGATTGGAAAATTGAAGGGAAACAAATCTCATCTATAAATAAACCGTATTTTGATTTGTTAGATGGTGTAGATCATATTGTAAGTGAATTACCTAAAGATAAAGATGTTTTAGTAGTATGCGCAAAAGAAGGGTCTTCTATATTTGTGGCAGAGCAATTAACAGAGGCTGGATTAGAAAATATTTATTATTTAGCTGGTGGTATGAAGGCATGGAGTGAATATGTAAAGCCTGTAAAAGTTGGAGATTTAAAAAATGGCGGAAGTATGTATCAGTTTAACCGTCTTGGAAAAGGCTGTTTATCTTATATGGTCGTTTCAAACGGTGAAGCAGCAGTTATTGATGCAGTAAGAACAGTTGAAGCGTATGAAGAATTTGCGAAAGAGCATGCTGTTACGATTACGAATGTAATGGATACACATTTACATGCAGACCATATTTCTGGAGGACGTAAGTTAGCGGAAAAAGTAGGTGGTACGTATTGGTTACCGCCAAAAGATGCGGAGGAAGTTGTTTTCTCATACGAACCGCTTGTTGAAGGATCTGTTATTACGGTGGGGGGTACTAAAATTGAAATTGACGCATTATACTCACCAGGGCATACGATTGGAAGTACATCATTTGTTGTAGATAATTCCTATTTATTATCAGGCGATATTTTATTTGTAGATTCAATCGGGCGACCGGACCTTGCTGGGAAGGCTGAAGATTGGGTAAGTGATTTACGTAATACTTTGTATAGCCGATATAAAGAACTATCTCAAAGTTTAATTGTGTTACCGGCTCATTATTCAAAAATAAGTGAAATGGACGAAAGTGGTATTGTTAGTGCAAAATTAAAAGATTTATTTGAGCATAATGCAGGTTTAAATATTGAGGATGAGGGAGAGTTCCGTAAAGTTGTAACAGAGAATTTACCACCTCAACCGAATGCATATCAAGAAATTCGTCAAACAAATATGGGACAATTAAACCCAAATGAAGACGAAGAGCGTGAAATGGAGATTGGTCCAAACCGTTGTGCTGTTCATAATTAATTCGGTTTCAAATGAAATAAAAACAGGAGGTATATGAAATGAATGCCAAGCAAGTATTAGATGTAAAAGGATTAGCGTGTCCAATGCCAATTGTAAAAACAAAGAAGGCAATGGAAGCATTACAATCAGGAGAAGTGTTAGAAGTACACGTAACAGATAAAGGTGCGATTAAAGATATTCCAGCATGGTCACAAACAGGCGGTCATGAAGTGTTAAAGCATACAGAAGAAAAAGGCGAAATAAAGTTCTGGATTAAGAAGGCTTAATGATAAAAACAGGAGGTATATGAGATGAATGTAAAGCAAGTATTAGATGTAAAAGGATTAGCATGTCCAATGCCAATTGTAAAAACAAAGAAGGCAATGGAGGCATTACAATCAGGAGAAGTGTTAGAAGTACACGTAACAGATAAAGGTGCGATCAAAGATATTCCAGCATGGTCACAAACAGGCGGTCATGAAGTGTTAAAGCATACAGAAGAAGATGGCGAATTAAAGTTCTGGATCAAGAAAGCATAGCATTTCAATAATAGGCGGAGGAGCAAATCATCTGCTTATTATTGAAAGTAAAGAGGATAATCATATATGTTTTATATAGTTATACCCCTAATAGTATTGGTACTGGGAAGTTTAGTAAAACGTTACATTCCCGTTTTAAATGTTGCATCTATTTCGTTAGAACAAGTAAGGAAAATGGAAAGTGTTATTGTAGATGTACGAAATTATACAGAGAGCGACAGTGATAACAATTCTAGAATTATGTGTATACCATATGCGTATTTAAAACGGTATTATCATGAAATACCAAATAAGCCTTTGCATCTTATTGTTCATAATAAAGTGGATCGGAATTTAAGTATCCGCTTTTTAAGAAAGAAGGGGTTCCATATTCAAAGTTATAGTATGTATTTGGATAGGAAAAAAGTATAGAAGGAGTTTGAATAGCTTTATGGATGTGAAGACAATATTGAATATAATCTTAATTGTACTTGTATCGTGGTTTATTATTTCTCGATTCTTACCAGCTAGAGGAGTAAAAAATATTTCAGGAAAAGAATTAAAACGTATGATGGGACAAAATAATAAGCAATTTATTGATGTGCGAACAGCTGGTGAATATAGAGGGAACAATATTAAAGGGTTTCGGAATATCCCATTAAATGAACTAGCTAATAAGGCGCAACAATTAGATAAACAGAAAGAAGTTATTGTTCTTTGTCAAAGTGGAATGAGAAGTAAGCAGGCTGCAAAAGTATTAAAAAAATTAGGATTTCAGCACGTTATCAATGTTTCAGGCGGTATGAATGGTTTGTGAGGAGGAAATGTAAAATGAAAGAAATGACAGCAAAAGAATTAGAAGAAAAATTGTTACGTAAAGAAGCAGTAAATATCGTAGACGTACGTGAAGTAGAAGAAGTAGCTGAAGGGAAAATTCCAGAAGCGTGTAACATTCCACTAGGACTGTTAGAATTTCGTATGCATGATTTGGATAAAAAGAAAGAATATATTATCGTTTGTCGTTCTGGCGGAAGAAGTGCACGAGCTGTTCAGTTTTTAGAAAGTTACGGTTTTCAAGTGATCAATATGGTAGGTGGTATGTTAGCTTGGGAAGGGAAGGGAAGGTAAAGTAGAGTAGAGCGAAAATAAACGATTTTTTATAACAATCAAAATACCCCTATAGGTAATTCGGAGGAGAGAAAACATGGAACAAAAAAAAACAACAATCGTTTTATTTAGCGGAGATTATGATAAAGCGATGGCTGCTTATATTATTGCAAATGGTGCAGCGGCGTATGATCAAGAGGTAACTATTTTTCATACTTTCTGGGGATTAAATGCTTTAAGGAAAGATGAACATGTAGAGGTAAAGAAAACTTTCATAGAAAAAATGTTTGGAAAGATGATGCCACGCGGCGCTGATAAGATGGGATTATCTAAAATGAATTTTGCTGGTATGGGACCAAAGATGATTAAAGGTATTATGAAAAAACATAATGCGATGCCGTTACCAGATTTAATTGATTTGGCGAAAGAACAGGGGATTAAACTTGTAGCTTGTCAAATGACAGTAGATTTATTAGGGTTAAAAGAGGAAGAGATTATGGAAGGGGTAGAGTTTGCAGGAGTAGGAGCTTATTTAGCAGATGCTTCGGATGGGAATGTAAACTTATTCATTTAAATCACCTTCTTTTTAGAAGGCGGGGGATATAAGGTGAGTTTAGTCGTATTACTTTTTATAATTGGGTTTATAGGATCGTTTATATCAGGAATGGTTGGAATTGGCGGTGCGATTATTAATTATCCGATGATCTTATACATTCCGGTATTGCTAGGATTTACTGGCTATACTGCACATGAAGTGAGTGGTATTACAGCGGTGCAAGTATTCTTTGCAACTTTTGCAGGGGCATGGGCTTATCGGAAAAGTAATGATATGGATAAAACGCTCGTTGTGTATATGGGAGCTAGTATATTAATAGGAAGTTTCATAGGTAGTTTTGGTGCTAATGCATTAGAGGAACATACGGTCAATGTTGTTTATGCAGCGTTAGCAACAATTGCTGCTATTATGATGTTCGTACCGAAACGAAATAATGGTGATGAATTGAAATATAATAAATGGATAGCAAGTTTGTTAGCATTTATTGTAGGCGGAGCATCAGGCATTATAGGTGCTGGAGGTTCGTTCCTTTTAGTTCCGATTATGCTAGTTATTTTAAAATTGCCGATACGTACAACGATAGCAACATCTATCGCTATTACGTTTATTTCTTCAGTAGGGATTACAACTGGAAAAGTAATAACTGGACAAGTAGTTGTAATTCCAGCTCTTATTATTGCGATTGCAAGTATCTTTGCAGCGCCGCTTGGAGCGCAAGTAGGGAAAAAGATCAATCAAAAAGCACTGCAATATATGTTATCGATTTTGATTGTAGGTACAGCTATTAAGATGTGGATTGATATGATATTGAAATAAAAGGATGGCGCTGCTTGCAGCCCATCCTTTTATTTATGCCCAAATCACTTTCATTAAGTTTTTATATTCGTCATTTGCTAATTTATATAGCATTCTCGTATGTTCAAAGACAAGTGCTGGATTAAAGTTTGGCTCTGAGAATGCAAGAGATGTTGAAATATCAATTGCATTTTGCTTGTTTAATGTGAATTTTGCAAATCGATAAGATGTATTTAATTCATTAATGGTATGTAAAACATCATTTGTTGCTGCTTCATTAGGTACGTGAGCAACATTGAAGCAGTATATATCTACAGTAGGATGTTCGTTTTGGAAAGCAGCGATAAGTTGAATTTTTGCGCCAGCTTCTGTCTCTAATCCTACTGAAAAATGAACAGAACCATCATTTTCATCTATATTTTCTTCCATGTATATATCGTTTGATTTTAAGTAGTCTTTAAAATCTGAGATGTTATGTTTTACTGCAGCTTTCATATGTATGAGCCCCCTGATAATTGGAATAGATTGCTACTATTTATTATAATTTAAAAATATTAAAAAAGATAGTTAGAAAGTTCTGATTTTTAATTGTGACGGAATAAAAAGAAGCAGTACTCTACCTCCATAGAGAACTGCTTCTTTATTATTCATTGTCGTTAGACGATGTTTCTGTATCTTCATTGCTATTTTTATTTTTCATTTCATTGTTACTTGATTCGCGTTCACTTGTATTTTCAGACTTAGATTCTTTTGTTTTCTCTGTACTTGTTTTTTTCGAATCAGAGTCTGTTTTTGTATATGCAGGTAATCCAAGATGAGTACGAAGATCGTTTGTAACCTTTGCTAATTCTTTTTTATCTGGATTGTAGTAATACGTTCGGCCGCCACCAGCGGATTTGCTACATGTATCGTCCCCTTTTTCCATATAGCAGTCGTCACCTTGAATTTGTAATTTCTCGATTTCTGAATCCGATCCGTACTTATAGAATGAAAGCATATCATCAAATGTTAAGTTTGTAACGAATTGTCCGTTAATATCATCAATGATGTTGCCAACTTTTGTTACAGAACCAACACTTGTTAGTTTCTTTAAAATAGCCTCGATAACGAGTTGTTGACGTTGTCCACGCATTGCATCACTATCGATGTGTCTTGTCCTAGCAAGAGCAAGAGCTTCTTCGCCATTTAACTTTTGAACACCTTTTTCTAGGTGAATTGCCTCTGCATTATCATTGCTATCTTGCTCAGTAAATTCGACTGGTACATCAACTTCAATACCGCCCAAGTCATCGACGATTTTTATAAATGATTTAAAGTTAAATTTCACAAAATAATCGACAGGAACATTCATTAATTTTTCAACTGCATCAATACTTGCTTGTGGTCCACCATTTTTTCCATTTTTAGCAGAACCGAATGCATGAGCGTGTGTAATTTTATCTTTTTTCTTTTCTATTGGAATATAAGTATATGTGTCACGTGGGATACTTAATAGTTTTACAGTTTTGCTATCTTTATTAAACGTTGCAAGCAACAGCGCATCTGTTCTAATAGCTTCACCATATTCTTTTCCTCGGACATCGCTTTCATCAACACCCATTACTAAGACAGAGACATTGTTTGTAATAGGTTTTACAGCTCTATCACGTAAATCAGATTTATCACCGCGCGCTAAATCATGTGCGGCATTTCGAACAGCAGAAGATGCTTTATTTACTAAAAACCAAGTATAACCGCCGCCTATTAATAAAACGAATAGTATAGCGCTTATAATAACTTTTATTTTTTTCTTATTTTTTTTCGGGTTACTGCGTGTATTTTCTTGCAAAGATGGGTTTTGCTCCATTTCCTGTACTCCTTCATTTGGATTGAAATACGACACTCATATCCACTTATTATAATGAAATTTAGCGAAAAAAAACATTACAAATCATTTACATTTCGTAAAAATTCAATTTATTTATAAAAAGTCAGATTTTATATATTTTATTTTTCAGATGTAGAATAAGTATAAGGTTTTTTAGTAGAAATGAAAATATGTATTGTGAGAAAGTAATAGAGAAGTAAGATTTGTTGAAATATAGCCAAGAAGAAATGAATAGGTTTACTTGTTTCTTCTATATAATAAAGAAGAATTTGACGGATAAAGGAGAGAGCGTAATGAATCATACATCATTCCGAGCAATTGTTGTGAACGAAACAGAAAATAAGCAGTTTGTAAGAAACATTGTAGCGAGAGAAGTAAGTAGTTTACCTGAAGGGGACGTATTTATACAGGTTCATTATTCTTCATTAAATTATAAAGATGCTCTTTCAGCCACAGGCAATAAAGGTGTTACGAGAACATATCCTCATACGCCAGGAATTGATGCAGCAGGAGTGGTTGTGAGTAGTAAAGATGCTACTATTAAGGCAGGAGATCAAGTCATTGTAACGGGATATGATTTAGGGATGAATACTTCTGGTGGTTTCGGAGAATATATTCGCGTACCAGCATCTTGGATTGTCCCTTTACCAGAGGGAATGTCATTAAAGGAAAGTATGATGTACGGGACAGCAGGTTTTACAGCTGCTTTATCAGTATATAAGCTTATTAGAGCAGGTATAACGCCAAGTATGGGAGATGTACTAGTAACGGGTGCTACAGGCGGCGTAGGAAGTGTAGCTGTTAGTATTTTAAGTAAGCTAGGGTTTAGCGTAGTAGGAGCGACAGGGAAAATGGAAGAGGAAGAGATGCTACTACGTCTAGGAGCGAAAAGGGTGATTCATCGCGCAGAATTGAATGATGGATCAGGAAGACCAATGTTAAAAGGAATATACGCAGGGGTTATCGATACTGTAGGTGGACATATGTTAGAAATAGCTTTAAAAACGGTAAAGTATGGCGGGTGCATAACGACATGCGGTAATGTGGCAGGCCATGAATTACAAACAACGGTATATCCGTTTATTTTGCGAGGCATAAGCCTGTTAGGGGTAGATTCTGTACAGTGCCCAGTAGATGTGAGAAGAGATGTATGGACGCTTCTAGCAAATGAATGGGAAAACAAAGAGTTACTATCTTATACAGAAGAATGTACATTAGAAGAATTAGATGAGAAGTTTACACTTATATTGCAAGGAAAGTTAAAAGGAAGAACGGTTATAAATATGAAATAAAAAAAGAGACGCTAACGTAAGCGTCTCTTTCTTATTATAATGATTGTTTTAAATTGACTTTACCTTGTTCACCTAAAACACCATCAGCGATATTTACAGCGTGATCGCCAATGCGCTCTAAGTTACTTACCATATCAACGAAGATGATACTTGCATCACCTGAACAACTACGTTCGTTCAGACGTAATACGTGACGTTTACGAAGAACACGTTCCATTTGGTCGATTTTACGTTCTTTTGCAATAACTGTTTGAGCTAGTTCAGTATCGAAGTTTGTTAAAGCTTCAACTGCGTCTTGTAATGTTGAAATCGTTAACTCAAGCATTTCATTTAATTCAGCTAGTGCTTCGTTTGATAGGGAAACACGGTTTGAAATTTGGAAATCAACAAGTTCTACAAGGTTTTCTACATGATCACCGACACGTTCAATATCGCCAACGACACCTGCTAAAACGGAATGTTTTTCAGAATCTGTAGGTGAAAGCGGCTTTTCTGATAGTAAAACTAAATACTCGGTAATTTTTTTATCTAAGTTGTTAATAGCTCCTTCTAATTGAGTAGCCATGTCAGCGTGTTTTTTATCTTGTGTGTTTAAAAATTGGTTTGCTTCTTTTAATCCATGTAATGAAAACTCAGCCATACGAATAATCTCTTTTTGTGCTTCAGTTAAAGCAATAGCTGGAGATTGTTCAATAAAGATTGGATTTAAATGTTGCGGTTTGAAATCAATAGCAGCATCTTCCCCGCGAATAATTTTCGTTACAATCCATGCTAATACAGCGATGAATGGGAACTGAATAATTGTATTCGTTACGTTAAATGTTCCGTGTGCAAATGCAATTGTCATCTCTGGATTTAAGTTTAATGACGTTTGGAAGTATTGAATTAAATTTGTAAAAGGTATTAATAAAATTGTAAAGATGATTGTACCGACAATATTAAAGATAACGTGAACTAATGCTGCGCGTCTTGCAGCAATTGAAGTACCGATTGCTGCTAATACAGCTGTAATTGTTGTACCGATGTTATCACCAAACAATACAGGAAGGGCAGCTTGTAAATCGATTGCACCTTGACCGAATAGTTCTTGTAAAATACCGATTGTTGCACTTGAGCTTTGTACAATTAAAGTGAAGACTGTACCAACAACAATACCTAAAATTGGATTATCACTCATGCTAACCGTTAATTCTTGGAATGATTCTAAAGAGCGAAGAGGCTTCATACCTGTGCTCATTAGTTCTAAACCGAAGAATAACATACCAAAACCGAATATAACTTGACCTAAAGAATGTACTTTTTTATTTTTAAAGAAGAATAGTAAGATAGCTCCAACTGCCATAATTGGAAGAGCATATTCTCCGATTTTAATTCCAATAATAAATGCAGTAACTGTCGTACCGATGTTCGCACCCATAATAACACCGATTGCTTGTCTTAATGTCATAAACCCAGCACTTACAAGTCCGACTGTTAAAGCGGTTGTTCCTGAACTTGATTGGATTAATACGGTAACTAACATACCTGCTAGTACACCCATCAGTGGGTTTGTTGTAAAGCGATCTAGAATATCACGAAGACGATCTCCAGCAGCTTGTTGCAGTCCATCGCCCATGTATTTAATTCCGAATAAGAAAATACCTAATCCACCAATGAACTGGAAGATCATATCTTGAACATTGTATTCCACGCATTCCACTCCTTAAATTTCATGTACGATGTAATTATTAACTAAACCGTGAGCCACTGTAAACGATTTATCAGTAAAATTTACACTAAATTTACAAAGGGATAAAAAGTTTACAATTCTTTAAAGAAACAGCTGTATTTTATTGGTTTTTATCTTTTGTAAATCGTATTTTTGTAAAGAAATCACACTCTTTAGAATAGTGTTTTTCATTTGTATATGAAGGAAAGCGTCTGTGAGTTCATCGTATATTTTTTGATGAAAGGTAAAAAAATATGTAGGAAAATGCATGTAGTTTTATAAAATCAAAAATACGTAAAAAAGCCACTGGAATTATCCAGCAGCTTTTTCCGTATTTTTATCACCATGCTTTTGTTTTTTTACACTTGTAATGTAAATGAACAGGAAAGCAATAAGTAGTAGAGAGGAATAACGATATACAGTTGCGTAGTTTGTAAAATGTGCAATGAATCCAAAAATAATCGCGCCAGCACCAATTCCAAGGTCAAATGCTGAGAAGAATGTAGCTGTTGCGACTCCTCGTCGGTGCGGTGCTACTCGGTCAATCATCCACGCTTGTAGTGCAGGTTGAATCGCTCCGAAACCACTTCCGTAGCATGCTGCTGCAATAATTAAGCTTGGAATGGTAGTTGTATACGACAATAAAATAATCCCTGTAAACGTAATAATAACTCCTGGAATAATTACGAAAGAATGACCTTTCGCATCATATAACTTTCCGGAAAATGGACGAGTAACAGCGATTGCAAGTGCATTAAATAAGAAGAAGAGGCTTATATCAGCAATGCCGACTTCCGTAGCAAATAACGTAATAAAGCTTCCGATTCCCCCGTACATTAATGTAATACATAATATTAATAATGAAGGAAGTAAAGCTTTACGCTCAATAAATCCATCGAGAAAGGTACCAGATGTTTGCTGTGGTGATTGCGGCGATTTTTTGATTTGAAGTAGTTTCGTTAATATTAATGAAACAATTGTACAGGAAAGTGCACATAAAAAAAGAATCGTGAAGTTATATGTTTGCATAAGCCAAAGTCCGATAAGTGGACCGAGCGCCATTGCAATCGTTCCAGAAAGACCGAAATATCCCATGCCTTCACCGCGGCGAGCTTGCGGAATTAAATCGGAAACGACAGTTCCATATGTAGTCGTTGTAATACCAAAACCAGCTCCGTGTAAAATTCGAACGGCAAGCAATAGGAAAACAGTTGAAGCGAAAAGATAACTACCCATAGCGAGTAAACAAATAGCAGTACCGATCATTAAAATGATTTTTTTGCTGAATTTTTGCAAGGCATTTCCAGTTAGCGGTCTAACAAAAAGTGCCGCAACAGTAAACATACCGACAACAAATCCAATATTGGAACTTGTACCTCCAATTTCTTTCACATAAACAGGTAAAGTCGGAATTAACATTTGAAATCCTAAAAACATACATAAGTTTGCTAGAATTAGCGCGACAAATTCTTTCGTCCATAACGGTTCTCGTTTTACGAGTATTGCTTCTCCCATATATTCATCCCCTATATAAAAAATTTCTCTTTTCTTTCGAGTATATGTATTGGCCAATGTAACAGTCAAGGAAGGTGCCTTGAAAACGTACAACAATTTTCGAGGTAAAAAACTGACAAATTTGTGGAAAGACTACACAACTATGAAAAAAAGATGTAAAGTATAGATGTATAGACTGGTAGTTGTTATGAATGATAGAAATTGTTTTTTCTTTAAAGAAAGCGGATTCAAAAAGTAGTGAATGAGAAGGGGATATATACTTTTTCGCTACATATATTTGAAAAGGTTTACAATATGATGAAGAAAGAGGCGTGTACATATGAGACGATTAGGTATTTCTATTTATCCAGAACATTCAACAGTAGAGAAAGATAAAGAGTATTTAACATTAGCAAGTAAATACGGATTTACTCGTGTATTTACATGTTTATTATCTGTAGATGGTGAAAAAGAGAAAATTATAGAAGAGTTTAAAGAAACGATTTCTCATGCAAATGCATTAGGATTCCAAGTGTTAGTTGATATTAGTCCAGCTGTTTTTGAGCAATTAGGTATTTCATATAACGATTTATCGTTTTTCCATGAACTAGGTGCGTACGGTATTCGTTTAGATGTTGGTTTCTCAGGATTAGAAGAATCAATTATGACGTACAATCCGTATGGCTTAAAAATTGAGATCAATATGAGTAACGGTACGAAGTATGTAGATAACATTATGAGTCATAGACCAAATCGCGAAAATTTAATTGGTTGCCATAATTTTTATCCGCATCGTTATTCTGGATTATCATATGATCATTTTATGAAATGCTCGAAACAATTTAAAGATTACGGTATGAGAACGGCTGCTTTTATTTCATCATTTGATGCAACATATGGACCTTGGCCAGTAACAGAAGGATTATGTACGTTAGAGCAGCATCGTGAATTACCAATGACAACACAAGCGAAGCATTTATTTGCAACAGAATTAATTGATGATGTTATTATTGCGAATGCTTATGCATCAGAAGTAGAATTACAAGCACTAGGTGCATTAAATAAAGAGAAACAAACATTTGATATAGAGTTATATGATACAACGACAGAACTAGAAAAAATTATCGTATTAGACGAACCTCATTTTTATCGCGGGGATGTATCTGAATATATGATTCGCTCTACACAAAGCCGTGTGAAATATAAAAAAGAAGAGTTTAAACCTCATCATACACGTGAAATTAAGCGCGGCGATCTTCTAATTGATAATGAGCAATATGGCCAATATAAAGGTGAATTGCAAATTGCATTAAAAGATATGGTGAATACAGGAAAAACAAATGTAGTTGGTCGAATTGTAGAAGAAGAGATTTTCTTATTAGATTATTTGCAAGCATGGGATAAATTCGGATTTACATTAAAGAAATAGATAAAATAAAAGGGAAAAACTACTGATTTCAGCAGCTTTTTCCTTTTTATATATAAATTGCGAGAGGAAGAGCTATGACAAAGGTGCATCAGCGATTAGTTTCTATTTTAGAGGAGTTTTTAGAAGAGAAATCGATGTTAAATCGAGCTTTTTTAGCGAGCCGTTTACATGTATCAACGAAGACGATTCAAAAAGATATAAAATTATTAAATGATATATTGGAAGAAAATGGAGCGAAAATTGAATCGCAAAGAGGGACTGGATACGAACTAGAAATTATACAAGCGAAGAAGTTTGAAGAGTTTTGCGTGAGTCTATTTCAAAAACAGACGGAAAAGATCCCAACTTCTTACGAAGAAAGGATAGCTTACATTCTACAACGTATTTTAACGACAGATGGGTATGTGAAGCTTTCACAGTTAGCAGAGGAGATTTATGTAAGTAAATCGACTGTAAATTTAATTATGAAAGATGTGACAGATATATGTGGTCGCTATCAATTACAAATTGAAAAGAGACCGTATTATGGTATACGTATTGTCGGAGAGGAGTTTCATATTCGTTCTTGTTTATCACAATATGGTTTACCGCGTTATGACCATACTCCGTTTCATGAGCAATTTGAGCAGAATGATACATACTTATCGTTACCTCATATACCGCTTATCCGTTCGATTATATTAAAGTATATCGAAGGAGGAACGATATACTTATCAGATATAGAAATTGATAATTTAGTCATTCATATTGCAATTGCATTAAAGCGTTGTGAAGATCAACATTATATGAAAGGACTACATGTAGAGCAAGCTGAACTTATAATAAAGAAAGAATATACAATTGCGAAAGAGATTTTAGAGGATTTAGAGAAAGAGTTGCATCTTTCATTTCCAGAAGAAGAAGTTTTATATGTGACGATGCATTTATTAAGTACTGCTGTTACAGCGAAAGATCGTTATGAAAATGTGGAAGAACTATTAGGAAAAGATTTATATGCATTCATGCAACATATTCTTTTTAAAGTAGCGGAAGAACGGAATCTTATTTTTTATTATGATGAAGAATTATTATTTGGGTTTGGTGTTCATTTAAAAACGTTATTAAATCGTTTGAAGTATAAGTTAAATACGAGAAATCCTCTTTTGGCAGAAGTGAAAAAGAATTATCCGTATGCTTTTGAAATTGCGGTTCTCGTTGGAGATATAATTGGTGAATATACGGGAGAATCGATTCCGGAAAGTGAAATTGGTTATATTGCGATTCACTTCGGCGGAGCGATGAGTCGTTTACAGGAACAGAATCAAAAGAAAAGATGTTTATTAGTTTGTGCAACTGGTCAAGGAAGTGCCCAACTATTGAAATATAAAATTCTATCACAGTTCCGAGATAAATTAGAGATTGTGGGAATTACCGGTTATTATCAATTGAAAGTAGAAGACCTTTATAAAGATAAAATAGATTGTATTATTAGTACGATTCATATACCAAGTGGTTTACCTGTGCCTGTTATAAAAGTAAACTCAATATTTGATGATAAAGAGATTAAGTCAATTGGTCAGCAGTTATTTACGCATGTGAATACTAGTGTACAGCAATATATGAAGGAAGATTTAATCTTTTTAAATCACAATGCTTCTACGAAGGAAGAGGTTATCCGATTTTTATGTGAGAAAGCTGCTGAGAAAAACTATGTACCAGAACACTTTTATGACTCTGTTATGGAAAGAGAGAATACATCCCCTACAGCGGTTGGGAATTTAGTTGCGATTCCACATCCGATGCAGTTATTAAGTGAGAAAACATTTTTGATGTTTTGTACACTTAATAAAGCGGTTGACTGGGGAGATAAGAAAGTACAAGTTATTATTTTATTTAGTGTAAAGCGCAATAATAATGAAGATTTACAAAAGCTTTATGATTTTTTATATGATATTATGTCTAATCAAAATACGATAGAGAAATTAGCTCAGGCTGAAGTGGTTAAAGATTTTCAAGAGATATTATTATCGTTATAAGAGAAGTATATAAAAACTTCCGTTACACAACGGAAGTTTTTTATGTTTAATTGTATGCGTTTTCATAATAAGATAACAATATAGAAAAAAGATGGCTTGGGGGAATTTAAAATGACTGATATGCAAACTCCATTTGCGTTAATTTTACATGGTGGCAACGCGAGAAGCGCGTCACTTGAAGCAATTGCTTTTGCAAGACAGGGAGATTTTGAGAGTGCGAGTGAAAAGATGAAACTTGCTAGTGAAGAAATTTCAGCAGCTCATCGTATTCAAACGGACTTAATTCAAGAAGAAGCAAGAGGAAATCATGCGGAAATCAGTTTACTGTTAGTGCATGCACAAGATCATTTAATGAATGCAATTACAGTGAAAGAACTTGCTGAAGAATTTATTACTCTTCATAAACGAGTAGAAGAGAAAGTGACAGTATAAGATGTACATTTTATTATGTTGTGCAGCAGGCATGTCAACGAGTATGGTTGTAAGAAAAATGCAAGAAGAGGCAATGAAACAAGGGAAGGATTATAAAATTAAAGCAGTTGATTCAGAACTTGTGAAACTGGAAATAAAAAATGCTGATGTTGTTTTAATTGGGCCACAGGTGAAATATTTATTTCCAGCCGTAGAGTTTCTTGCAAATTCATACAATATACCAGTTGCGATTATAGACCAACGAGATTATGGTATGTGTGATGGTTTGAAAGTACTGAAACAAGCAGAACAATTAGTTTTAGCATAATTATATTTTTTTAAATATAAACATTATAATGTTATAACTTTATTTCGTCCTTTCATAGAAAAGAGAAAGAGGAGGGGTTTTGATGAATGGATTTATGAGTTTTATGGAACAAAAGATTATGCCAACAACACAAAAGATTGCCGGACAGCGACATTTATTAGCAATTCGAAACGGGGTTATTTCTACATTACCGTTAACGATTGTCGGGTCATTTTTCGTTATCTTTTTAAACTTACCAATTGATGCATATATGGAGTGGATTGCACCGTTTCGCCATATTTTAGATATTCCATTCCGATTTACAGTAGGACTAATGGCATTATATGCAGCATTTGGGGTAGGGGCTTCGCTCGCGAATTTTTATCAGCTCAATCAATTAAGTGCAGGGTTATTATCTGTACTCGCCTTTTTACTAGCATCGGTTGAACCAATTCAAATTACGAAAGCTGTACCAGGTGTTATTGATGCAGGTAGATATATTTCAGTAGGAACATTAAGTGCCACATCTTTATTCGGCGCAATTGTTACAGCTTTAATTGCAGTAGAAATTTATCACTTTATGATTAAGCATAATATCTCAATTAAATTACCAGATAGTGTACCACCAGCAGTTTCAAATTCGTTTGCAGCATTAATTCCAACGTTAGCAGTTATTCTTTTATTCTGGGGCATTCGCTACGGTTTGAAATTTGATGTAAATACAACAATCACATATTTAATCGCACCACTAAAATCAGTATTAGTAGGAAATAATTTATTCGGCGGTTTATTAACAGTATTCTTAATCGTATTCTTCTGGTCATTCGGTATACATGGCCCTGCGATTTTAGGACCGATCATTCGTCCAATGTGGGATTCTGCAATTCTTGAAAATATGGAAGTATTCACAGCTACAGGAAATGCACATCAATTACCAAACTTATTTACAGAGCAATTTATTCAATGGTTCGTATGGATCGGTGGATCAGGCTCAACGTTAGCTTTAGTAATTATGTTTATGTTCTCTAAATCTAAGTTCTTAAAAGAGTTAGGTAGATTATCATTCGTGCCAGGCTTATTCAATATTAATGAACCAATTATTTTCGGGGCACCAATTGTAATGAACCCAATCTTAATTATTCCGTTCGTAATTACACCGTTAGTTACAACGACAGTATCATATTTCGCAGTTGTTTCAGGTATGATTCCGATGATGATGGCGAAATTGCCATTTACGATGTTAGCGCCAATTGCAGCGATTATTAGTACGGACTGGACAATTATGGCTGGTGTACTTGTACTTGTTAACTTTGTTATCTCATTCGTTATTTACTATCCGTTCTTCAAAATGTATGAGAAACAACAATTAGCAGGAGAGGAGAAAACAGAATGCTCGGAGCAATTATCATCTTAATTACATTTGTAGCGGGGCAGTGTATTGCACATTATTCAAAATGGGTACAAAGTAAATCTTTATTAGTTTTACTACTAGTATCAATTGTATTTATCGGTAGTTCAATGGGTGCCTATGTAATGCTAAGCTTACAATCACCGTACGTAATTGTTGTACCAACGATTTTATGTGCAACATGTTTATCTGCAAAATATAGATTTACGAGCATGGCATTAATACAACGTGTGAAGGAGATGCAAAAGCATGGAGCGTAAATTAGGAATTTCACTTTATCCAGAGCATTCAACGAAAGAAAAAGATATGGCATACATTTCGGCAGCGGCACGCCACGGTTTTTCAAGAATATTCACTTGTTTATTATCTGTGAATCGTCCGAAAGAAGAGATTGTAGCTGAATTTAAAGAAATTATTCATCACGCAAAAGATAACAATATGGAAGTTATTTTAGATGTAGCTCCAGCTGTCTTTGATCAGCTCGGTATTAGTTATAGTGATCTATCATTCTTCGCAGAGTTAGGTGCAGACGGTATTCGATTAGATTTAGGGTTTGACGGATTAACTGAAGCGAAAATGACGAATAATCCGTACGGCTTAAAAATTGAGCTGAACGTAAGTAACGATATTGCTTACTTAGAAAATATTCTTTCGCATCAAGCGAATAAGTCAGCTTTAATCGGTTGTCATAACTTCTATCCGCAAAAATTTACTGGACTTCCGTACGACTATTTCATTCGCTGTAGTGAACGCTTTAAAAAACATGGTATTCGCACGGCAGCGTTTATTACGTCACATGCAGCTAACATCGGCCCATGGGATATTAACGACGGATTATGTACATTAGAACAGCATCGTAACTTACCGATTGAAGTACAAGCGAAACATTTATGGGCGACAGGGCTTATTGATGACGTTATTATCGGAAATGCTTATGCGAGTGAAGAAGAGTTAGAGAAACTAGGAAACTTAAATCGTTACATGTTACAGCTGAAAGTAAACTTTGTAGACGAGGCGACTGAAGTAGAGAAGAGAGCCACGCTGCAAGAATTACACGTAAGACGCGGTGACATAACAGAATATATGGTACGTTCTACAGAAGTACGTAAAAAGTACAAAGACTATGACTTCCCGGTGCGCGAAAGCGTACTGCAGGAAAGAGGCCAAGTTGTAATTGGTAACAACTCATTTGGTAAGTATAAAGGCGAATTACAAATCATTCTAAAAGAAATGCCGATAGATGAACGAAAAAATATTGTCGGTACAATTGCAGAAGAAGAGTTATTCTTACTAGATTATGTAGGAGCTTGGACGCAGTTTACTTGTGTGGAATAGGGGAGTGAAAAAAGAGGATGCTGTGGCATCCTCTTTTTTCTGTTGAAATGGTAGTCTATTGATTCTTCCATTAACAAGGATTTTATACAGAGATAGTGCTTATATTCGTTCAACCGTTATTGAGGTGTTAGCAAAAATAGGGGGAGCAGACTTGTAAATAGTCTATATTGAAGCTTTGCATGATAGAAATGCGATGGTGAAATATGAAGCTGTTCGAGCTATTTATATGTATGGCGACGAAATGGCAATGAGACCAATTTGCGAACGTGTGAATAAAATTGTCGCTAGAAGACGTAAAAATGAAGTAGAGCCTACGGATGAATCAGAGGTTATCATTGCTCTTCGTTTCTTACATAAGTTTGTTGATCAGGAAGAAGTTTTAAAGACATTTGATAAAGTGTACAAAAAACGTGGAAACTTGTTTATGTCGGAGAGGGAGTGGCTTCGAGATAATATTGCTTACTTCCAAGAGAAAGAATGTAAGCATCAAAAAAAGAGTCAGCCTCAATGAGACTGACTCTTTTTTTACAAACTAGTTTAATACTTTAACTGTAACTGTTTTACGTCCCCAGTTACTTGATGTACCTTTGTCTGGCATTAAAACGTCGATTTTATTTCCTTTAATAGCTCCACCAGTATCACCAGCGATTGCTACTCCGTAACCTTCAACCCATACTTTTGAACCTAATGGAATGACACTTGGATCAACTGCGATTAGTTTCATGTTTGGATTAGCTGTTAAGTTGTGACCTAAAGCTGATTTTACTTGGTCGCCTGCTTTATAACCATTTTCAAGTGGATCTGCTGTATAAGCTGTTGCTACAACGCGTAACTCACGAGAAGATGATGGTGCACTTGTTTCAGTTTCTTTTGCAACAGGTTGTTGTGTAGCTGGTTTTTGAGCTTTAGCCGCTTCACGAGCTTTAGCTGCTTCTTGAGCCTCAGCTGCTTCACGAGCTTTAGCTGCTTCTTGAGCTTTAGCTGCTTCACGAGCTTCAGCTGCTTCTTGAGCTTTAGCTGCTTCACGAGCTTCAGCTGCTTCTTGAGCTTTAGCTGCTTCACGAGCTTTAGCTGCCTCTTGAGCTTTAGCCGCTGCTTGAGCTTCAGCTGCTTCTTGAGCTTTAGCTGCTTCACGAGCTTTAGCTGCTTCTTGAGCCTTAGCTTCTGCTTGAGCTTCAGCTTCTGCTTGAGCTTTAGCTTCTGCCTGAGCTTTAGCTGTCTCTTGAGCCTTAGCTGCTTCACGAGCCTTAGCCGCTGCTTGAGCTTCAGCTGCTTCGCGAGCTTTAGTTGCTTCCTCCGCTTTAGCTTTTGCTTGCGTTTCAGCTACTTCACGAGCTTTAGTTGTTGCCACGGCTTTAGCTGTATCTTGAACTGTAGTTGTTTTTTCAGCTTTAACTACTGGTTGAACTTTAACTGGAGCTTTACCTGTTAAGTAAGGAACGTGAACGTAAGCTGTTTTTCCGTTATATTCAAATTGGATCCAACCATTTTCAACTTGGTGTGTTGTTTCGATTACGTCATCTTGTTTCAATTTCCCAAGAATCTCTGAGTCTGTGTTTGCACCAGCACGTACGTTTAATACGTTAGCTGTTACGTAGTAAGTGTCTTTTGTGTAGTCAGCGCTAATGAAAGCTTCCTTACCGCTATTCAATTTCACTTTTGACCATCCGTTTTCTGTATGTAAAACGTTAACTTTATATCCATCTAATAATTTTCCTACAACTTTTGATTCAGTAGTTGGGTTTTCTCGTACATTTAGTACATCAGTCGTTACGATTGTTTCTGCTTTAGCAGATGTTGTGAAAATCCCAAGACCAAAAACCGCTGCTGTTGCTATACCCATAAATTTTTTCATAATAGCCTCCATTGCATTTGTTTTCGTTGACCTCATTATAGCAACCATTATTTTCTTATTTGCGAAAAACATAAAATTACAAAGCTTTCGTAACGGGTCATTAATATTTTGTAATAATTCCAGTAATATCCTAAAAGCGCTTTCTTATAGTTTTTAGGGGAGGTTAGAGCACATGATGCATAAAAAAGGTAGTATTTCAATTTCTGATAGGTTAATAGTATTTCTATAGTATTACGTAATTGTTTCGTAATCATTACAAAAATGGCGTATTTTGCTGTCGGAACAGAAAAGTAGTTATGTAAAAATAACTATTTTAGTTGTGGAGAAATAAAAATGAGTTGAAATTTAATAAAATATCGCTATAATTGTTACAAAATAAGTCGAGGTATGGAAAAAATTACGCCTTGATTTTCGACTTTCACATAGTATTTTTGCAATAATAGAATTCTATAATAGATTTAGCAGATTAAAATAATGAAAGATGTTTATAACGTGAAACATATATAATAGAAGAAACATGATTTAATAGATAAATAAAAAACGTAGGAGTGTAAACTCCTACGTTTTTGTTTATTCATATCGTAAACATTCAATTGGATCCAGTTTTTCAGCTTTGTTAGCTGGCAGTAAACCGAATATAATACCGATTAACATGGAGATACCTACTGCAAGAAGTCCAAGTTCTTTTGAGACAACGAGTGGCCATCCAGCAAAGATGGAGACGATCCAAGCGAAGAAGATACCGAGCATGAAACCGATGAAACCACCGAGTCCTGTTAAAATACAAGATTCAATTAAGAATTGTGTTAATACTTTACCACGCGTTGCACCAAGTGCTTTACGAATACCAATCTCACGTGTACGCTCTGTTACAGATACAAGCATAATGTTCATTACACCGATACCACCAACAAGTAAGGAGATAGCGGCAATACCACCGAATACCATTTTCATCATACCGATTGATTCATCTAATTGCTTCGTAAATTCACCTAAGTCTTGTGCTTCGAATTTGTGCTCAAATTTAGGAGCTTTCATTTCGTTTAAAACAGAAACGGCTTGTTTTTCTACACTTTTACGTTCGGCCGGAGAGGTCATTGTTAATCTTACAGAGTCATACTCAGTTACTCCTGAAATGACAGGCGCGTTTTCAAGTGATGTATAACCCTCAGGCATAGGCATTCCAAAGTCATTTTTCGTTTCGTATACACCGACTATTTTATACGGCTTTCCTTTTATATCTGCGTATTGATTTGATTCCCAACCACTAAATAATTTGTTGAAAGCTTCTTCATTTAATATAACAGCAGGGATTGCTTGGTTTAGCTCACTGTCGTTTAATTCACGACCGTGAACTAATTTTATCTTCGAATCTGTCATAAAGGCGCCTGTTCCACCTTTTAAATCAAGATTTACATCTTTTGAACCAGCAGATGCTTTTACTTTCATACTTACATCTGGATACACATCTTTGACGCCTGACACAGTTTGCAGTCGGTTTAGCATATCAGCTGTAATTTTGGCATTATCTGTTCCATAGTCAGGATTGTTGTAGTAAATCGTTACTTCGTTATCTTTTCCTTGGCCTAACTCTTTTTTAAACTTTGCATTTGTACCATCACCCATTGAAATGATAGTAATAATGGCACTAATACCGATAATAATTCCTAGCATCGTTAAGATAGAACGCATTTTATGGGCAAAGATAGAGGAAAGGGCCATGCGTATATTTTCACTCGTGTTCAAAATTAACCTCTCCAATCTTGGACGATATTTCCGTCACGAATTACAATTTGACGTGCTGCTGCTTCCCCAATTTCACGATCATGGGTAATCATAATAATTGTTGAGCCTTGTTTATTTAATTCGTAAAAGAGGTCCATAATTTGTGTACTTGTTTTCGTATCAAGTGCTCCCGTCGGTTCATCGGCTAAAATGAATTTCGGGTTATTTACGATTGCACGTGCAACAGCGACACGCTGTTTTTGTCCACCTGATAATTCGTTCGGCAGATGAGTAGCACGATCAGCTAAACCTACTTTTGTTAAAGCAGCTAACGAGCGCTCACGTCTTTCTTTTTTATCGACTCCAGCGTAAATAAGAGGTAGCTCTACATTTTGAAGTGCTGTAAGTCTCGGTAATAACATGAAGTTTTGGAATACGAATCCGATTTCTTTATTACGTACGTGTGCAAGTTCTGTTTCAGACATGTTTGAAATGTTTTGACCAGCTAGTTCGTACGTACCTGTCGTCGGTTTATCTAAACAACCAATAATGTTCATTAATGTTGATTTACCAGAACCAGAAGGTCCCATAATCGAAGTGAATTCTCCTTGGTTCAGTGTTACGTCAATTCCGTGTAATATTTGAACGGACTCTGCACCATTTTGGAAGGATTTCGTGATGCCTTTTAAGTTAATCACTGGGCGACAACCTCCATACCATCTTTTAAGTCTTTTTCAGGTTTAGAAATAATTTCCTCTCCTTTTTTCACTCCAGAAACTTTTGCTTCGCTATCAGTCTCGAATTCAACAGTAACTGCTTGTTCTTTCGCTTTACCGTCTTTTACAACAAACACAACATTTTTATCACCTTTTTTCACGATGCTGCTTTTCGGAACAATTGTACCAGTTGCTTCGCCAGATTTACTTGTTACGTAAACGTGGAAGCCGTTTTGTAATTCTTCACTATTATCTAAAGTGACAGTGAATTGATAGTTAGAAACTGTTTTGTTTTCGTCCATACTCTTTAATGGAGTAAAACCGATTTCTGTTACTTTTCCTGTCCAAGTCTTACCAGCAACGGTTTTTGATGAAACAGTAACTTCTTGCCCAACTTTCATACTAGCAAGCTCATATTCAGAAAGTTGACCTTTTACTTTAAATGGACCAGCATGACGAAGTGTAATACCGCTCATACCTGTTTTTTCGTCAGCGACTTTTACGATATCATCAATTACGCCATCAGCAGGACTCGTTACAGAAAGAGTGTTTACTTTCTCTTTTGCTGCTTTAATCATTTCATCAGCTTTTTCAACTTCAAACTTTTTCATTTCAAGTTGTGATTCTAATTGTCCAACTTCAACTTCTGATGCTTTTAATGCTTCAGCAGGAAGGCCTGCATTTTTATCTTTTTGTAATTTTTGTTTCGCAGCATCAATTTGTTTTTGGAATAATGTTACTTCTTTTTGTGCGATTTTCTTTTGCATTTCTGCTTCTGTTATACCTTGTTTCGCAGCAGGGTCATTGTATTTAAAAAGGAGTTGCCCTTTTTTTACTTCATCACCTTTTTTTACAGCTAATTCATACGTTCCTTTTGTTGGATCGAATGAAATTGTTTCGATGCCGTTTGGAATGACTTCACCGCCAAATTTTTGCGCGTTTTCAATCTGTTTTTCTGTTACTTTATATCCGCTATATGCCATTGCTACTTCTGAACCGCCGCCAGCAAATGCAAAGTATGATCCAGCTGCAATTCCGATTGCTACTACACTAGTAATTAACACTTTATTTTTCTTCTTCATCTATTTATCACCTTTTCGTTCGTTTTAGTATCTACATTAAGTATAGAAGAGGGAAAGAATCTGACAAATCGTTTTAGCTTACAATAACCTTACAGTTTTGTAAGGTATGAATATGTAAATGTAAGGTAGAGCTTGTCCCAGTGTAAGCAAATGAATTGACGCGTGTTTTTTTTCTTACAATAATATTGTATGAAGGAGAGGAGGAAGGAAGATGGAAGCTTATTTTAGTGCGCATCCATTAAAACCGTTTATTCCCTACTCAAGGCAACATGCCATTATATTATTTATTCTGTTGGTGGGAATCGTTTTTTTATATCAATACCAAGATGTATTACGTCAAAATGAGTGGAATATAACGGTTCGATATGCGATTGCATTTCTATTTATAGGGAGTGAAATTGGACTTCATATGTGGGAGTGGAAAGCAGGGATTTTTGAGCTAGCCACTTCATTACCGTTTGAGTTATGTACGATTAGTTTGTTGTTAGCGTCAATTATGATCATAACGAAAAGTTACCGTATATATGAGATTGTATTTTTTACAGGAATTATTGGTGCATCACAAGCCATTTTAACGCCAAACTTGCAATATGCTTTTCCGCATTTTCGGTTCATTGAATATTTTATCGCGCATATATTGCTCATTTGGGCACCGCTCTTTATGACTTGGGTGGAAGGTTATCGTCCGACAGTACAATCTATTAAACGCACAATGATATTTTTAAACATATTGATTCCGCTTGTTTCGTTTGTAAATTACAAAACAGGTGGTAATTATATGTTTTTAGCCCATAAGCCAGAAACAGCTTCATTACTTGATATGTTAGGACCGCATCCTTACTATATTATTTCATTAGAACTCGCAGCGCTTATTGGATGTTTTATTTTGTATATGCCGTTTGCGAAAAGAGAAAAACAGTTACACAAAGAATCGTTAGGGTCATAACCTAGCGATTTTTTATATATTAAATATTTACAATTCAGAAAATTAAGAATAAAATTAAGAGGTAAATTATAGAGAGAGAAGGGCGAAAATGGTCAAAAAAGTATTTTTGAATGGGATGGAAGTGACGTTTCAATTTCTTATTTCGATTTTGGGTATTATTTGTTTAGGGACATTGCCGAAACTATTTTATGGATTTGAGCTGCATGCATCACAGTACATAAAGAGTTTACAAGAAGTGTTTGTGAATTTAATGGACATCTCCAATTTTAAATATGTGGGAGATAAATTTTTATTTCCACAGTTGTTTGTCCATTATAAAGAAACAATTATTATATTTTTAGCTGCTTTTTTCATTTCATTATTTGTAGCATTTTGTATTGTTTATGTAATTATGAGTAGTTCACCGCGTATACAACATCGAATTAAATCATTTCTTATCTTCCTAGAATCCATTCCAGATATCCTTCTTATTTTAGTATCACAAATTTTAGTTGTATGGTTTTTTAAACAAACAGGTTTTTTACCTTTTCAAATTGCTTCAATTGGAGGCGAGTCGATTAGGGGGTTGCCAATATTGTGTTTGAGCATCCCGACTACGATTATGTTTGTAAAAATGATCGTGCTTCGTTTTGAAAATGAACTAGAAAAAGATTATGTACTATTTGCTAAGGCGAAAGGGCTGGGGCGCTTTCATATTTTAAATCGCCATATTTTACGAAATGTGTTGCTTAGTACATTATTCTTTGCGAAAACGAATATCTTTTTTATGTTATCTAATTTATATATTATAGAATGGATTTTTAATACGGGTGGTATTTTTATGTTTTTGAAATCGTATTTCGGTATTAGAGTTGAGGTTTTCATTGTTAGTGTACTTCTTATATATATTCCGATTTTTATTTTATTTAAATTGTTTCATTATCTCATTCCGGCTGCGATGAAGGAGAGATTATAATATGTGGACGTATATAAAACGTGATAAAAGATTTTGGATAAGTATTGGGTTTCTTCTCCTATTAGTTCTTTTGAGCATCGGAAATACGTTATGGAATGATGGACATATTAGACAAGTTACATTGCAATATGATGCGGATGAAAATCCACAAGTGCCACCGTTTCCACCTTCATTACAATTTTTACTCGGGACAGACCGGAAAGGGTATGACCTGTTACATTTAGTCATTGAGGGCGCGAAGTGGACGATTGGTATATCTATTTTAATTGCGGCACTTAGAATGGTAATAGGTGTGTTTTTCGGTGTCGTACTCGGAACGTATATAAAAAGAGGATTTTCAAAAATTGAGGCTTTCTTTGATAGTTTTACAGTTATTCCGACAGTTATGATTGCGTATTTTTTTCTTCAATCTGCAAATACATTTGGAAGCGGAGAGGAGACAACAACCTTTTTTGAAAGGGCTTCGTTTCAAGTGGTATTACTTGTACTGCTTGTAATGCCAGTTATTGCACTGTATGTTGCGAAGGAAGTTCGTAAATTGCGAACGGAAGAATTTGTTGATGCCGCACGCATATTAGGTGGATCGAGAAGACATATTGTTATAAAACATCTTTTTCCGCACCTCTATATGACGTTTATACTCGTATTTCTTCAGCAGTTTACGCAGACTCTTACTATTTTACTGCACTTAGGATTACTTGAAGTGTTCTTTGGTGGGACTGTAATGTTTGGTGGACAAATAAAAGAGGTGGAATCTTATACGCATGAATGGTCAGGTTTAATTGGAGTATACTTTAGGTCATTAACAGTGAATCCGTGGATCCCTCTCGTTCCGATTACATTTTTTGGACTTACTATTTTTTCAGGAAATATGATTGTAAAAAGTATCGAAGAGGCGATGATGAAAGTAAGGTTGGGAGGAGAGATAAAGAAGGACGTTGCAGAAGAGGAACAATCTGCTGTGCAGTCGAAAGAAGAGTTATTTACTTTTAAGCATACGATGTGAAAATAAAAAGAAGCAAGCATGTATTTCATGCTTGCTTCTTTTCTTTATTTTGTAGAAACTTCGCCTTCAGCTTCTGTTTGCGGAATAAAGTATCCGATTATACCACCAATTATTGCTGGAACGATCCAACCGATTCCTAAGTTATAAAAAGGAATCGTGTGTACGATATTAGCGATAAAACTTGGTATCATTCCCACATTATCAAGTGCATGAATACAGCTAATAATGAATGCTGCGATCATTGCTCCGATGTAAACAGAAGGTTTACGTTTCGTATATTTATCGATAAATGATACGAAAATTAAAATGATTGTAATTGGATATAGAATAATTAATACAGGCAAAGTAATTTTAATTAGTAAACTTAATCCTAAGTTTGAAATAATGAAGCTAAAAATACAAACGTATAGTACAAGCTTTTTGTAAGAAACATTTGTTAATACTGTTGCGAAATAGTTTGCAAATGCACTTACAACACCAATTGCTGTTGTTAAACAAGCGAAGATAATGGCGATGCTTAATAAAACATTACCGCTTGTCCCAAAGAAGTGATACATAACAGTTGCTAATAGTTGACCACCGTTCTCGAATTGTCCTAAGTTGCCGTTTGAAGCACCGATATAACCGAGTAAGAAGTACACAATTGTTAAAAATAGAGCGGCAATGCTTCCGCAAATAATTGTATATTTCGCAATTGATTTCTTCTCTTGTATACCGTTTTGGCGAATTGCATTTACAACAATCGTTGATAATACAAGTGCACCGATTGCATCTAACGTTAAAAATCCTTCAAGAAATCCTTTGAAAAATGGAATTTCTTTATAGTCACCAATAGGTTCTGTAAATGTTCCTGGTGAAAGAATTGCTTTTGTTGCCATAATCGCAATAATTCCAAGTAAAATTGGTGTTAATATTTTTCCGATATGATCTACTAATTTTGATGGATTTAATGATAAGAAGTAGACGACTGTAAAGAAAATCGCACTAAAAACTAACATAGAGTACCATTGGTCTGGGAAAAGTGGTGCAATCCCAATTTCGTAAGATACAGATCCAGTTCGTGGAATAACAAATAGTGGGCCGATTGAAAGATAAATAATGATAGCAAATATTGCTGCGAATTTTGGGTGAACACGGCTTGCTAAAGTGTTAAAACTACCACCGGCAAGGGCAACAGCGACGATAGCTAGTAAAGATAAACCGACGTCTGTAATAATAAATCCTGTAATGGAAATCCACATATTTTCTCCGGAAGAAAGGCCGAGAAGGGGCGGGAAAATCATATTACCAGCACCGAAGAAAACTGCGAATAGTAGTAAACTAATCGAAAGTATTTGCGCTGGTTTTAAAGTTGTACGCATATAAAGAAAATCCTCCTAATGAGTGTTTTTGTCGAAAATTCAAATAATTTGTCGAGTAACTGTTATTATTTTAAAGGTCTGATGACTAGAAAGCAATAGGGAATTTTGAAAAAATTAAAAAATAATGCATTAAATCGAATAAATATACTATTTATATGTTTAATAGGAAGGATTTAACTTATAGCGTAAAAAAACACATATCACTAGGATACGTGTTTTAAAAAAATATTTTTTTATCACGTTCTTCTTTTAAAATTTCAACCGCTTCTCGGAAACGTTGTGAATGGACGATTTCTCGTTCACGTAAGAAGCGTAGGCTGTCATTTATATCTGGATCATCTGATAAGTTAATAAGCCATTGATATGTTGCGCGTGCTTTTTCTTCAGCCGCAATATCCTCGTATAGGTCGGCAATTGGATCACCTTTAGCTTGTATATAGGTTGCAGTAAATGGAACACCAGCAGCGTTATGGTAGTGGAGTGCACTATCATGATCAGCGTAATGAGGGTCAAGACCAGCAGCTTTCATTTGTTCAGGAGTCGCATCTTTCGTCAGCTTATAAACCATTGTAGCAATCATTTCAAGGTGAGCAAATTCTTCTGTACCAATATCAGTAAGGAGACCAATGACTTTGTCAGGAATTGTATAACGTTGATTTAAGTAACGGAGTGCAGCAGCTAATTCTCCATCTGCACCGCCGTATTGTTCAATTAATAATTTTGCAAGTGCTGGATTGCAAGTTCCTACTTTAACAGGGTATTGTAATTTTTTTTCATAAATCCACATAGTTTCTCTCCTTTATATTTGCCATGGCCAAGGACCTTTGCTCCATTCCCAAGGGGCATTAGAATAGCTGTTTCCAAACTGTTGGAGTGGCCCGTATTTTTCTTCCATCTTTTGTTTTAATACTCTTCGTTTATAGGAAAAGTCATTAAATTGATTAATCGCGGCAGTGTCATCTGGATGTGTATCTAAATAAAGAGTGAGTTCGACTAGTACAAAGTCTAGTTCTTGAAGCTCCAGTAACAGCTCATAATATTCTTCTGGTAGCGATTGAGTCACGTCAGTAGTCACCGCCCTTTTTTATAAGGATTTTCATAATAGTCATAAAAAACAGGCCATAAAGTTCCTTTTTGGAGTGCTTCTTTTGGCGTGAATTGTGGTAAGTTTGGCGGTTGAAAGCCTAAAAATAAATTAGGAGGAGTAGAATAATATTTTTTTCCGATAGGAGGACAAGGATCGAGAGGACTATGATAGGGCACAAATGATCTCATATATTTATTCACGAATAAACCTCCTTACATGTTCATTACTACGTATTGTATTCAGACATAATGAGCATTTATGACACATATAAAAAAGTAATAGGTACGGGGGGAATGAATGTGGAGACTGTGAAACAATTCATTGTATTGGAAGTGAAAAACTTAAAGGAAACGTTATATTTTTACGAAGGGATTTTAGGAATTAAACCTAGTTTAGAAAGACCACAATTAGATGTAACGGGGGTTTGGTATGATGCCGATTCAACGAGAATTAGTTTTGTTATGAATCGTATGTTAGGTGGGCAGGAAAAAAGTGTTACAGATTCATGTGAGGATTTAACATTTACGATTTCTGACATAGAGAAATTGAAAAAGAAGCTAGCTTTTTATGAAATTTTATATACAGAAAATGAATGCGCGAGGAGTATTGTAGTACAAGACCCAGATGGATATAAACTTCAAGTGGTAGAGAAGGATGAATAGACGGAGGGGATTTGGTGGAGAGAAATTATGAAGAAAGTGCGTTGTTTGAGCATCAATTTTGGCTAAAGGTACTTACTGATCATGCGCAGTTTTTACTTGATGCGTTAGCTCCAAAGGAAAAAGAAGATATAAAGAAAGCTACTTATTTTGTTGAAACATTTACGAATCTGTTAAATAAAGTTCGTAATGTGAATCTTGTGGCATTTTCCAAAGAGGCAGAACAAGCAGCTAAGGAGATCCGGACGTTTAAATTAAATATTATACAGAAACAGTTGGAAGGGAAAATTACAATTCATTTTACGCCGACTTTTATTAATCATATGGTAAACGAAGTGGAAGAGTATATAACGGTTTTAGAGTTTTTGAAGAAGGGGGAAATTCCACCTGTTTTTCATGAACTTCATTATCATCTCGTTTGGTTAACAGATGCAGCTGGTCATGCAGGCTCTATTTCTGGTGGGTTAGATCTTGTTGAAAAAAGATTAAAAGAGAAAAGCGAAGAATTTACGAAGCATTTTGAACAATTTTACTTAAAGGCGGTTGAGATGACTGGATATTTACGAACAGAGCTTCATCATTTTCCTGCATTAAAGAAGTTTACAAAAGATGTTTCACTTGAACTAAAATTATTTTCACATTTTTTACATGAAGTGGAAGAGCTTGAGTTATCAAATGAAGTATTAAGTGTATTATCAGCGAGAATGGCAGATCATATGGCAAGGGAAGAATGTTATTATTTATTAAAATTAGCTCAATCATCTGGACTCGAAATGCCGAAATGTAATCCGCTTTAAAGAAAAAGAGGTCAATTTTATTTGGCCTCTTTTTCTGTTTTATTGTCTCTTTTTATTTTTGCTTGTTCAATACTTGCTTGTAATGTCTCCATGATATTGATGATGTTTGGAGTAGGAGAGATTGTTTCCGTTTTTTCTTGTTGTTCAATTTTCTCTTCGATTAATTCGGTAAGGGCTTCTTTATACTCATCTGTATACATTTCTTGTTCAAAAGGATTTGTAAGGTGGTGAATTAAGTTGATTGCTGCGGTGAGTTCTTGTTTTTGGATAGGATAATTTTCATTACTTGGTAAGTTAGGTGTATTTGTGATATCGCGAATTTCATTAGGGTAGTGAATAGTTTGCAACATAAGTCCATCTTCAAAGTTACGGATAATAGCTAAATGTTGTTTTTTTCTAATGGAAATATGGATAAGACCAAGTTTATTCGTACGTTCAAGAGCTTCTTTTAATAATAGATACGATTTTTCGTGTCCTGGAGTAGGGCCTATAAAATAAGAACGATCATAGAGAACAGAATCAATTTCGTTATTTTGGATAAAAGATATAATACGAATAGATCGTGGTTCGTGAGCTTTTTGCAACGCAGATAATTCTTTTTCATCCATAATAATGTACTTATGAGGTGCGTATTCATAGGCTTTTACAATATCTTTATCATTGACTTCTTCATCTGTACAATCGGGAGCGAATTTTTTATATTTAATAGGTGTTAAGCATTCTTTATGGAGACTTAAAAATTTTATGTCGTTTTCTTCTACGGCGCTATATAGTTTAATTCCTATATTTAATAGTCCAAGTGAAAGTGCACCTTTCCATACGGTATGCAAATGAAATCTCTCCTTTCATTCAAAAATGATTATGTATATTATGAGATAGTAAGAAATTTCCTATGCGTTTTTTGTTTTTTTACGGAAGGGATTGGAATATAAAAGATATTGACAAGCCCTCTAAAATATTTTAATGTGATTGTATAAAATTGTGTATATAAAGGGGAGTAACTTATTACAGTAAAGTCGTCATTACAGGGAGAAACCCTCGGCTTTATTGGCAACGTTTCGTTGTTAGTGAGACCTTTACCAGCAATGGTAAAGGCCCCTTATTGTCTTTTTTAGGACCCTTACCATATTTGGTAGGGGCCTTTTTGTATACAAAGAGAGGAGAAATAAAAATGAAAAAACTTATTAGTAGATTAAGAGTTGTATTTCATGTTCGCCGATTTGTTCCATTCCTATTTGACTTTTTTACTTCAAAAGAGGTTTCAATAAAGAAGAAAATCTTATCCATTGCTTTTTTAGTTGGTTATGTAACGATGCCGCTCGATTTAATTCCAGACTTCTTACCGTTCATCGGTATTTTAGATGATATTGGGATTGTGTTATTTATTTTGAACCGAATTGTAAAAATGGCTCCAGTTCAATTACAAGAAAAGCATAACGTAAATGTAGGATAGGAGTTAAAATATGGAGCAAATTATTTTAGATATAATTGAGTTTTTAAAGCAGTTTTCTTATTTTGGAGTTGTATTGGCTTTAACGTTTGAATTTATTCCCGCAGAAGTCGTTTTGCCTATGGTTGGATATTGGGTGTACGAGGGTGATATGAATTTTTGGCTAGCTGTATTAGCTGGAACGCTTGGCGGAACGACAGGACCGTTAACGTTATACGCACTCGGTTATTACGGTGGTCGTCCTCTATTAATAAAGTACGGGAAATACTTCTTTATTAAAGAAGAACAAATTCAAAAAGCAGATGATTTCTTTGAGAAATATGGACCAGTTGTAGCATTTGTTGGACGCTTTGTACCTGGCGTTCGAACGCTTATTTCTGTTCCATGTGGTATGGCGAAAATGAACATATGGAAATTTAGTATATATACATTTGTAGCAATGTTCCCGTTAACAACTTTATATGTCTATTTTGGAATGAAATTAGGTCCGCATTGGGAAAAAGCGGCGGATGTTGTGGGGCAATATATGCTACCGATATTACTAGTCGTCGTTATCGTTGTCGGTGGTATAGTAACCTATAAATTTATGAAAAAAAGGAACAGCACTGAATCTATCTAGTCATTGATATTTGTATATTTTTTGAAAATAGATGAATAGTACAGGCAAAAGACTCTGAAGGACATACACATATAGGGAATATAAAAGAGAGAGGGGAAACAACTATGTCTTGTGAGTGCTCAGGGGCAGCATTAACTTGTTGTCCAGATAAAAATTATGTACAAGATAAAGTGTGTAGTCCGTGGTCTGCTACTGTAGTTGCAACAGCAATTGATAATGTTCTCTATACAAATAATATTAACCAAAACGTAGTGGGGACTGGTTTTGTTAAATATGATGTTGGACCAGGACCAATTACTGTAGAGGCGCTTGATTCTGCTGGTACTGTAATAGATACACAAACATTAAACCCAGGAACGAGTATCGGGTTTACGTATCGGCGTTTTGACATTATACAAGTTGTATTACCTGCAACACCTGCTGGAACGTATCAGGGAGAATTTTGTATTACAACACGTTATCCACTTTCATAGCAGAATAGGAGAGGATTAAAATGGGAATGAGAAGTTCCAGTTTGTCTTGTTGTTCTAATAAAACGCTTGTACAAGATCAAGTATGTACAGACTGGTCTATTACAGGTGCTGGTACTCAAATTGTATATACAAATAATATCACGCAAGAAGTATATGGTTCAGGTTACGTGAAATATGATGTAGGTGCGGCTCCAATTACAGTTGATTTTTTAGTAGGTGCTACAGTAATTGATACAATTACCGTACAACCACAAAGTAGTGGTACTTTCACTGTACGATATTTTACGACTGTTCGAATTACTACAACAGGAACAACTGTTAATCAAGGTGAGTTTTGTATTACAGTACGTTATCCGATTTCATAAAAAAGCATACCGCAAATGGTATGCTTTTTTAATTGAGGAAGTAATAAGATTGGTATTTTATAAACAACATGTAAATTGGCAACAGTACTTGCCTTCTAAATATAGTGAAGGATTATGTTGGATATTAGCAATATTAACTGACTGTAAGTCTTTTCCTGTGTACGATATTGTATTACCAGGAAACACAGTGAAAATATTGGTTACTGCTCCAACGATTTCAATGGTAATTGCTTCTGTGCTGCTAGTACTATTGTAAACCGAGACAGTGCCTGATATAGGCAGCATTCCATCACTTTGCCACAGTATCATCGATTGTGATTCATCTTTGGCGGAGGGAATGTTGTTATTCGTTATAAGGAAATTTCCTGCAAATTCATTTGTTACTCGCTCGCAATCTGGATCTGGAGGAGGGGGAGGTGGACAAGGATCTGGGCAAATGATAGACAAAGGAGCAAAACAGCCAATGTTTTTTTTATTCTTCAATACAACCCCCTCCTTTTTAAGTAGTCTTTTACTACTATTAAATGTGGAAGCATGGCCGATGTGTTAAGAATGGATAAAAAAAATAAAATCGTGATAGTTTCATAGGCTTATATCTCTTCATAGTTTTTATAGGAAAAAGTTAGTTATCTATTAGACAAAAAGTACTTGTTTTATGTAAATGTGGCATTTAATATAAAATTGACTGTATATTTACAAAATTTAAACAAAATAAATTTTTAGTTTAAATTAAGTTAATATATGTTCGATACAATAACCAATGTAATTAATTTATTATATGAGGGGGATTCATGTGGAAAGAACAGCTTTACGCAAAGTAAAAGGTCTTATTGGATTATTAATGGTTTTTGTATTAGCATTTGTATCATTTCCGTGGGGTACATCAGTTAAAGCGGAAGAGAAGAAGCAAGAAAAGGCACCGAGTGAGAAGAAGATCGTTTTTCCGGTTGTAAGTGATGTACATATTAAGAATAGTGGAACAGATGATACGTTTCGTTGGAAACGAGCAATCGAGCAACTAAATACACTTGCACCTAAACAAGATGCGTTTGTAATTGTGGGAGATTTTACTGATTCAGGATCACTGCAACAATATGATCGTTTCATGCAAGTGTATAATGAAAATGCAAATAAAGATGCTGTGCGAATGAATTCTCTTGGTAACCATGATTATTGGAACGGTTTATCTGTAGAGGGCGCACAGAAGCGTTTCTTAGAAAAAACAGGAATGGAATCGATTTACTATCACAAAGTGGTAAAAGGGTATCATTTCCTTGTCATGTCTCCGGAAGATGGGACAACTCATGGATATTATTCAGACAAGCAAATTAATTGGTTAAAAGAAGAAATGGCAAAGGCACAAAAAGATGATCCAGAAAAACCAATTTTCGTATTTTTACACCAACATATTAAAGATACAGTATACGGTAGCCAAGAGTGGGGAACAAAAGATAGTGCGAAAATTAACGAGGTGTTAAAAGAATATCCACAGGTTATTACGTTTTCAGGACATTCACATTATCCGTTAGATGATCCGAGATCGATTCATCAAAAAGACTTTACATCAGTTGGTACATCTTCAGTAAGTTATATGGAAGTTGAAGGTGGTAAAGTACAAGGGACGATCCCGCCAGGAGCTAGTACATTAAGCCAAGGTTTATTAGTAGAAGTAGATGATGAAGAAGTAACGATCAATCGTCGTGATTTCCATACAAATTCTTGGACAGGTGAGCCTTGGAAAATTAAATTACCAGCAAAGAAAGAAACTTTTACACATGTAGAAGATCGTGATAAAGAAAAACCTTACTTTGCTAAGGATGCAAAGCTTTCGGTATCAAATGTAACAGAAAATGCGGCAACAGTAACATTCCCACAAGCGTTGGATAACCTTCTTGTTCACTCTTATCGTGTACAAGCTAGAGATAAGCAAACGGGCGAAATAAAGAATAAATTGTTAGCATTCTCAGAGTTTTATCGTGATCCAGTACCAAAAGATCTTACGTTTACGCTTGCAGGATTAGATGGTGGAAAAACATATATGCTTGAAGTAGTTGCAATCGATTCGTTCGGTAATGAAAGTGCGCAGCCGTTAACGGCAGAAGTTACTACGAAAAAAGATAATATTGATCCGAATGTAAAAGTGCCAAAGGCAGATGTTTTTGATGTGAATTTCTTAGATGGTACATTTAAAGATAATTCATCGTTTGGAACGAAGGGCGATGTGAAAGGGAATGTATCTATTGCATACGATAAAGCTTTAAAAACAAATGTAATGAAATTGAATGGACAAGCTAATACATTTGGATACCTTCCATTTTCAGCAGCACAAAAAGAGAAAGTAGCAAATACGTTCACGCTAGAAACTGTATTTTCAATGAATGAAATTCGCGGACAAGGTATTTTGCAAAATACAGAGAGTGGCGGAATTGGTTTTGAATCTACAGGAAGTGGATATGTTGAATTATGGGCTCACATTGGCGGCAGTTATAAACGCGTTGGCGTTCAATTAGAAGCAAACAAAACATATCACTTAACAGGAACGTATAACGGAAGTGAAGTAGCTATTTATGTAGATGGTAAAAAAGTAAATAGCCAACCGGCTACAGGAAAAGTGTATCATCCAAATGTACCATTTGCACTTGGAGCGGATCCTGATAGCAATGGAAATGGCGGTATTCCGTTAAATGGACAAATCGCACTTGCAAGATTATATAGTAAAGCGTTAAGTTCTTCAGAAGTATTAGCGGCGTACAATGAGTTTTCTAACCGTACGAAATTAGAGCAAGTAAATGCGTTATTTGAAGAGCTTGGAAAAGTAAAAGAAGTGCTAGCTGGTACGTATGAGTTTGGTGATAAGCCAGGTCAATATTCAAAGGAAGCATTTCAAGAATTAGAGAAAAGCTATAATAATGCAAAGCAAGCATTTGAAAATGTAGGGAGTACGGGAGAGCAAATCGTTCAAACGTATAACGAATTAAAAACAGCTAATGTAACATTTGTACAATCTAAAGTAGTAGAACAACCGAAAACACCGAAAGAAAAATTACAAATCAATATTGAATCTGCAAAAGCAGTAGTGAAAAAAGCGCAAGCTGCAAATGTAACGGACGGTTCAGTGAAAGCACTGAGTCAAAAAATTACAGTGGCCGAAGCTGTAGTGAAAGATGTAAAAGTAAAAGATGCACAAGTAGAAACGATGAATCGTACATTAGAGTATACGATTTCACTTGTTGAAAAAAGCATAAACAAATAAGAGAGAAGAAAAGAAGCTTATCATGATAGGCTTCTTTTTTGTTATACTAAAAATAGCATAGAATGAAGGAGCGAATAATTTGGAAGAGAAAAAGCTAAAAAGAATTCTTGAATATGTATGGATCGCGGTTGTGCTCCTTGTAGGATATTATTTCTTAAAAGAAAAAAGTATATGGGTTCTATTTTTAATGACGTTTTTATTAGCGGGTTTAGGCACGTTATTTATTAATTTCTTCTTTGATAGTTTAAATGCATGGAAGAAGAAAAAGAAGGGAACGAAGTAAAGGAGGGAATATATGCAAAAGTGGAAGCTCATATATCAGGTGATTATTTTCCTATTACTTGTAGGTATTGGAATTGTGAAATACGCAACGCCAATAGGAAATTGGGCATCGTTTACAGCTTGCATCGGCATATTTTTCATTTTACAATCGTTAACGAAAAAATATAATAGTACAGAAAAATAGCTCGCCGCTAAAACGGCGAGCTATTTTGTTATGCTTTTTTCTTTTCATCATTCGTTTTTTCGGTAGCTAAGTGACTATGCTTTCTAGAGTAGAAGAAATAGAAGCATAAGCCGACTATAAGCCAAACGGCAAAGCTAATCCATGTTGTTTTAGACAAATTGATCATTAAATATAAGCAGCAAAGAATTGCGACAACTGGTAGTACAGGTACGAAAGGTGTGCGGAATCCGCGTTTTAAGTCAGGGTGTGTTTTTCGTAAAATAAGTACTGCGCAGCAAACGAATGTGAAGGCTGTTAATGTCCCGATGTTTACTAAATTCGCTAATACGTGCAGATCTAAAAGTCCTGCTAATAAAGCGGCAACAACACCAGTAATCCACGTGTTTAATAAAGGGATTTTCACTCTTTTATTTACACGTGCTAACGCTTTTGGAAGTAAACCGTCACGGCTCATCGCATACGAAACGCGAACTTGTCCATACATAACGACTAAGAGAACGGTTGTCATTCCAGTCATCGCTCCAACAGCGAGTAGTCCGGCAATTGTATCCTCGCCAACGAAATGCAAGGCAAATGCAACTGGATCAGAAACATCTAATTGTGTATAAGGAACCATACCTGTTAAAACGAAAGATACAATCATATATAAAACAGTACAAATAAGAAGGGAACCGATAATGCCGATTGGTAAATCGCGCTGTGGTTTTTTCGTTTCTTCCGCAGCGGTTGCGATTGCATCAAAGCCTAAGAAGGCGAAGAATACAGTAGCAGCTCCAGTAATAATACCATCGTACCCGAATGGAATGAACGGCGTCCAATTTTCAGGCTTTACATATTTTGCGCCTGCTACGATAAAGGCGATAATAACAGCCAATTTAATAAGAACCATAATATTATTAATGCGTGCGCTTTCACGTATACCAAAACTTAAAAGACCTGTAATGAGTAGTAAAATACAAACAGCTGGTAAATCGATGAGACCACCTTTTCCTACGCCAGGGGCCGAGGCGATTATGGCGGGCAGATGAACGTTAAACCCTTGTAGTAAAGATTGTAAATAACCAGACCAACCGACAGCTACTGCTGCGACGGCAAGTAAATATTCGAGCATTAAACACCATCCGACGATGAAGGCGACGACTTCACCGACTGTCATGTATGCGTAAGTATACACACTTCCTGAGACAGGAATAGAAGAAGCAAATTCGGCATAACAAAAGGCTACACAAGCACAAGTAAATGCAGCAATAAGAAATGATAGCATAATACCAGGACCAGAATGTTTCGCTGCAACAATACCTGTTAATACAAATATCCCTGTCCCAATTACGGCGCCAATTCCTAAAAACGTTAAATCAAGTGCGGTTAATGTTCTTTGTAGTTGTCGTGGTGATTCAGTAGTAATCGCCTTTTTTCGTAATAATGACTTCACTTTGGACTCTCCCCCGTTTTTTCATTGCCATAACTGCGAATGTAGTATGAGCCCACTAGAAAAGAGTATGTAAGGAAATGGAGGTACAGTTATGGTGCATAGTTTTTTAAAATTGCTGGATTAATCTTAATATAATTCAGAATATTTTGTCAAATAAAAATATGACAAATAAAATGCGGATGAATAGGAGAAACTACTTGCAGGAATGGACGAGGGTTAACGACCCACTGATTAAAGTTAAAGTAGGAGAAGATGTTATGTTATTTTATTTTGAACTTGTCGTCATTTTACTTTGTACGAAATTAGCTGGTGATATTAGCGTGAGGCTTGGCCAGCCTTCTGTACTTGGTAAATTAATTATCGGTATTATTATCGGTCCAGCTGTACTTGGTATTATAAATAGTTCTGAATTAATCGATGAATTGAGTGAGATTGGTGTTTTACTACTTATGTTTATGGCTGGACTTGAAACAGATTTAGAAGAGTTAAATCGGAATTTGAAATCTTCATTTGCAGTAGCAGCTGGTGGAATTATTTTTCCTTTCATCGGTGGTTATGTAACAGGATTGCTGTTTGGATTAATACAATCTCATGCCATTTTTTTAGGATTATTACTTTGCGCAACGTCAGTTAGTATTACAGTGCAAACGCTAAGAGATTTAGGAAAAATGAATACGAGAGAAAGTACAACGATTTTAGGTGCTGCCGTATTTGATGACGTCATCGTCGTTATTTTATTAGCGTTTGTTATGAGCTTTTTAGGAACGCAAGATGTGAATATAACACTTGTTATCGTAAAGAAAATTATCTTCTTTGTTAGCATTGTTTTTATTGCATGGAAAGTTGTTCCTTGGATTATGAAAATGCTCGTGCCGCTTCGTGTAACAGAAGCGTTAATTAGCGCGGCTCTTATTATTTGCTTCTCTTTTTCTTATTACAGTGAAATGATGGGAATTGCAGGCATTATTGGAGCATTTGCAGCCGGAATTGCCATTTCTCAAACAGAGTATAAGCACGAAGTAGAACATAAAATTGAACCGATTGCTTATGCAATATTTGTACCGGTGTTCTTCGTAAGTATCGGAATGGAAATTACATTTCAAGGTATCGGAAGCCAGCTTTGGTTCATTATCATCATGACGCTTATTGCGATTTTCACAAAGTTAATTGGTTCAGGTTTAGGAGCAAGGCTAACAGGATTCAACCTGCAATCTTCTATTAGTATCGGTGCAGGAATGGTGTCGCGCGGAGAAGTAGCACTTATCATCGCAGCGAATGGACTTACGGCGAATTTATTAGCGAAAGAAAATTTCACAGCGATTGTTATTGTAGTTATATTAACGACGATTATTACGCCGCCGCTTTTAAAGAAATATTTCGTGTGAAGAGGAAGAGCTTATCTGAATTAGGTAAGCTCTTTTTTATTGGAACAAGCAATAGTCATGTGGCATGAAAGGTTTGTAATTATGGTAAAATCTATGTATGTGATATGACAAGGAGAGGAAAGTGTGAAGATTACGAAGGAGAAGGTTATCGGTGTAATCGTACTTATTGCAGTATGTACACCGTTTACTGCATGGAAAGAATCAAAAGTGAAAGATTTTCCGGTTTCTATTTTTTCAGAAGAAGCAGATGGTGAGTACGATCAGAAGCTGAAATATACTGCTTGTTTACCTGATGTTACGATTTGGATGAACGGTTGGGGAAAGAAGTGGACAGAAGGGGAAAGAACTGTTTATCAAAAAGGGAATCGCATTGTAAATGTGTTTCATCCTCCTGGCGATGATGGTTTTTACCTTCTTGAAGCAAGAGAAAATAAGTGAACGCAACCGTAAGAAGTGGAGGTTAAATAGTGAAAGCTTCAACATTACTATTTAAAATTGAAAGTAATATGGATCAATTTTCACCAGCTGAAAAAAAGGTTGCCATGTACATAATGGAGAATGCAGAGATTGTTCCGAACTTAACGACGAAAGAAGTGTCAACGAATGCAGGTGCAAGTGAAGCGAGTGTTGTTCGTTTTTGTAAGTCGATTGGGATTGGGAGCTTTAAAGCATTTAAAATCGCGCTCGTTCGTGAATTAACGATTGCTGATTATAATATTAATGATTTTTCAGTGATGAATACGGAAGATGGCCCGTACGACTTGTTTAATAAAGTTACATATGTGAATAAAGCTGCAATTGAGGCGAGCGTTACGGCTATTGATAAGAAGGAGCTTGAGAAAGCAGCGGATCGTATTGTAAATGCGGATAAAATTATATTTTACGGAGTAGGTGGATCAGCAACTCCAGCAATGGACGGGGCTTATAAATTTACAAGACTCGGATTTACTGCAATGATGCTATCTGATTTTCATATGATGTTGCCGCTTGTGACAAATTTAAAAGAAGGCGATATATTTGTGGCGATTTCAACATCTGGTCGTACGAAAGATGTACTCGAAATGGCGCAATATGCGAAGAGACAAGGTGCAACAGTTATTGCGATTACAAAGCTTGATCAATCATCACCGTTATATAAAGAGGCGGATATTCGTCTTTGTATGCCAGATGTAGAACAAGATCATCGTATTGCAAGTATTGCTTCGAGAATGACACAATTGAATATGATTGATGCTTTATATGTCATTACGTTTAATCGTATTGGTAATAAAGTATTGGATCAATTTATGGAGACAAGAGAAGAAGCTTTGCGGTTACGGAAGTTAAAATGAAAAGATGGGGACCCCATCTTTTTTTTTGCATACGGACATAAATTCGTCATGAAAAGAAATGAAATTTCATAAAATAATAAAGTAATATTGATTTTAAATTTCTTAAAGTTATAATAAAAGTATGAAATTAAATTTCAAAGTAGGTGGTAATATGTTAGAAAATTTATCGACAGAACATCGCAATGAGAAGACGATGAATTTAGATGAGATGAGCATAAAAGAAGTTCTACAAAGTATGAACGAAGAAGATCGAACTGTTGCATTAGCAGTTGAAAAAGAGATAGAACAAATTGAAAAGGTTGTAGGGACTGTTATTAAATCTTTTGAAGAAGGGGGACGTTTAATTTACATTGGGGCTGGTACGAGTGGCCGTTTAGGCATTCTAGATGCAGTGGAATGTCCGCCGACATTTGGCACAGATGATAAAATGGTGCAAGGATTTATAGCAGGTGGATTGAAAGCGTTTACTAAAGCGGTAGAAGGGGCAGAAGACCGCGAAGAGTTAGCAGAAGAAGATTTAAAAAATATTGGATTAAACGAGAAAGATACTGTAATTGGAATTGCAGCAAGTGGTCGAACTCCTTATGTTATTGGTGGCTTGAAGTACGCGAATAGCGTAGGAGCGAGTACAGCTAGTATCTCCTGTAATAAAAATGCTGAAATAAGTAAATATGCAAAACTAAACGTGGAAGTAGAAACAGGCGCAGAAATTTTAACAGGATCAACGCGTTTGAAAGCTGGTACAGCGCAAAAACTAGTGCTCAATATGATTTCAACAGCATCTATGATTGGTGTAGGGAAAGTATATAAAAACTTGATGGTAGATGTTCAATCTACAAATGAAAAGTTAATAGAACGATCAAAACGAATTATTGTGGAAGCAACAGGTGTTAGTTATGAAGTAGCGGCAGAGCATTATGAAAAAGCAGAACGTAACGTGAAAGCTGCGATTGTTATGGTGTTATTGCAGTGTGAGTATGGGGAAGCACTGGAGAAACTAAAAGAAGCGAAAGGGTTTGTGAAGAAGGCACTATAAAATAATAGGGAGGGGGATTCTATTATGAAGAAAGAAGAGAGAATGGCCAGAGAAATTTCAGAGCAACTTGGGGGAGTAAAAAATATTCGTGGCATTGCTCATTGTATGACGAGACTACGATTAACGCTTCATGATGAAAGTAAAGTGAACATGGACCTTTTGAAAAAGGTTGAAGGGGTTATGGGCGTTATTGAAGATGAGACGCTTCAAGTTGTCGTTGGTCCGGGAACGGTAAATAAAGTAGCAGCAGAGATGGAAGGTTTAACGGGACTGCGAATTGGTGAGGTGGCAGATCATCACCTTGAAGATCTTGGGCAAGAGATGAAGTCAGAGATTAAGAAGAAAAATAATACACCGGTGAAAAACTTTTTAAGAAAAATAGGAAGTATTTTCATTCCGTTAATTCCGGGTCTTGTTGCGTCAGGTATTATAAACGGGGTTGCTAACTTTGCGAAAAACGCAGGCGCTGATCCGAATGCAACATGGCTACAAATGTTACTACTTATTGGCGGCGGTATCTTTACATTCTTAGGCATTTTAGTCGGTTGGAATACAGCGAAAGAGTTTGGCGGGACACCAGTTCTTGGGGCAATTGCTGGTATTTTAATTTTCAATCCGGCGATGGCGAACGTAAAGTTATTTGGTGAAGCGCTCGTACCCGGACGGGGCGGATTGTTTGCAGTTATTTTTGCAGCGTGGCTTATGGTTGTAGTGGAAAGACAAGTTCGAAAAGCTGTACCAAATGCAGTTGATATTATTGTAACGCCGCTTATTACTGTGTTAGTCGTAAGTATCGTAACGATGTTAGCAATTCAGCCGGTAGCAGGTTTCTTATCTGAAGGAATTACGAGCGGAATTAATGGTATTTTAAGTATTGGCGGAGCGTTTGCTGGGGCAGTACTTGCTGGAACATTTTTACCGCTCGTTATGGTCGGATTACATCACGGTTTAACACCGATTCACATGGAGTTTATTAATCAAACGCACGTAACGCCTTTATTACCGGTACTTGCAATGGCTGGCGCTGGGCAAGTAGGAGCAGCGATTGCTATTTTTGTAAAAACAAAAAACAAACGACTGCGTAACGTAATTAAAGGGGCATTACCAGTTGGATTTTTAGGAATTGGTGAACCGTTATTATACGGGGTTACATTACCACTGGGAAAACCGTTTCTTACAGCTTGTTTAGGAGCAGCAGTTGGCGGTGCATTCCAAGCAGTTATGAAAACAGCTGCACTTGGAATTGGTGTATCAGGATTATCGTTAATTCCGTTAATTGCTGATAATAAATATTTATTATATTTCCTTGGATTAGTAGTGGCATATACGTTCGGATTCATCTTTACGTACTTCTTCGGATTTAAAGAAGAAATGGCAGAAAACATATAGAGAAAGGGATTCCTTTCTCTTTTTCTATTTATAGAAAGGGAGATTCATATGATTGGAGTTTCAATTTACCTTGCAAAAGAACGAGTAAAGAAGCAAGAAGAGTGGCTAAAAGTAGCGAAGGAAAACGGGTTTTCATCTATTTTTACATCACTTCATATACCAGAAGATGATCCAAATACGTATAAAGAGTTAATTCAAATACTTGGGAAACAGGCTCTTGAAAATGAAATGGAATTAATGGTCGATGTTTCCCCAAAATCGCTACACCATTTAGGAATGACGTACGAAAATGTGGAAGAGTTAGTAGAGTGGGGAATTACTGGTTTACGAATGGACTATGGCATCACGCCGAAAGAAATCGCGCGTGTATCCCATAAAATGAAAGTAGCTTTAAATGCGAGCACGATTACAGATTCATTTTGGAAAGAGTTAATCACTGAAAAGATACGGGTAGAGAATGTAGAAGCATGGCATAATTTTTACCCGCGCCCGGAAACAGGACTAGCAAAGTCCTTCTTGCAACAGCAAAATCAATATTTGCATGAGTGCGGAATAAAAACGATGGCATTTATTCCAGGGGATGGGGAGAAACGGGGCCCGTTATATGAAGGATTACCAACGTTAGAAAAGCACCGCAATATGCGCCCGCTTGAAGCGTACTTAGAACTTGTACAACATTGTGGTGTCGATAAGGTGTTAATCGGGGATATAAGCGGAAGTGTAGAAAGTGTACAAGAGATAGCGAGTGCGAGTAGAGGGATTATTCCATTGCGTTACAAATCATTTATAACTGATAATGAAGTATTAAAAGTGGTGGAGCAAGTGCATACAAATAGGCTGGATCCAGCCCGTGATGTCATTCGGTCTGTAGAATCACGAGAAGAAAATAAAGTGATTTTACAGCCAATGAATGCAATTGTAAGAAAGAAAGGCAGCATTACAATTGATAATGAATTGTACGGTAGATATGCTGGAGAGATGCAAGTTGCTATACATGATTTGCCTGTAGATGAGAAAGTGAACGTTGTTGGCATGGTTGTAGAAGAGGATATATCATTATTGCCGTATGTTGGCGCTGGAAAAATGTTTCAACTTTTTGTGCGATAGAGTAAAAGCTTGAATTAACGCTACTTTGTAGGAAAACATTATCCGTAAAAGGGATAATGTTTTTTGTTTTCTTTAAAAAAGTATTTGACGAATGAAATGAAATACCGTATTGTTTTGACTTGTAAATAAAAGTTCACCATAACAAAACAAAAGGAGAGGAAAAATGAATCAATATATTGGGAATTTAATTATTCGTATCGTGTTAGGAGTAACGTTCTTTGCACATGGTTTAGCGAAGTTTCAATCAGGTATCGATAACGTAGCAGGCTGGTTTACAAGCATTGGTTTACCAGGCGGTCTTGCATATGGCGTAGCAACAGTTGAATTAGTTGGTGGTATATTATTAATTATCGGTTTAGGCGTAAAGTATGTAGGATTGTTATTCGCTCTTATTTTAGCTGGAGCTATCGTAAAGGTAAATGGAGCAGCAGGTTTATTAGGAGATGGAAAGAATCCAGGATATGAATTAGACCTTGCATTATTAGCAATGGGTGCGTATTTATTCGTTGTAAAAGCAGAAGGATATGTAGACCGTTTCATAAAAGAGAAAGTAATGAAAACGAAGTAGATTTTATTTATAAATTGTTGACTTGAATAATGATTGTAACTATAATGATTACAACTTATAAATTAAGAATAAAACAATTTAATATTTTTTTACACAAGATGTAACTATATGTGTTACATCTTGTGTAAAAAAAATAAAACGGGAGGAAGTAACATGTCTAAATCAAATTTAGAAATTATTCGAAGTACATATGAAGGATCAGCTTCTTCGAATGCAAAACATTTAGCAGAAGCCCTCTCTGAAAAAGTAGAATGGACAGAGGCAGAAGGATTCCCGTACGGGGGAACTTATATAGGTGTAGAAGCTATAATGGAAAATGTATTTAGCCAATTAGGATCAGAATGGGATGATTATAAAGCAAGTGTAAATACGTATCATGAAGTAAGTGAAAAAGATGTAATTATTGCTGAAGGTATGTATTCAGGAGTTTATAAAGAAACGGGAAAATCATTTGAAGCAGAATTTGTTCATATATGGCAACTTGAAAATGGAAAAATCATAAAATTCAAGCAATGTGTGGATAGTTATATTGTGCGAGAAGCGCTTAAGGTTTAAAATAAAATAAGGAAACAAATGGAATCGACTGTGTGCAGGCGATTCCATTTGTTTATGTGATTATTAGGGGAATGGGGAATACATAATATGAAAAAATGGATTATAGGGACAATTACAGTGATCGTAATTGCGATAGGAGCTGTATTCGGTGTTACTAAAGGTATTAATTATATAGAAGAAGAGGAGAAGAGTCTTAAAGCGCAAAAAGTAATGGGACAACAAGGAAAGAAAGCAGAGGAAGAGAAGCAACAAGTTAGTGAAGCTGAAATTATTTCTACAATGCATAGGATGGTACATCAAAAAGTGAAATCCTCTGAAAAATGGGGATTTATTGAAATGACAAATAAGGAAATTCGTGGTGCGAAGAACGCAGTAGAAAGCGGTACGAATTTTAAATATAAGTCAGAGTTACTTTCTACTTTGGAGCGCTGGGAGAAAGGGGATTTTTCACAAACGGTTGAGGAGCATAACTTTTTGTGGGAAATTCAAGGTGGTGATACTGGAAAGGCGACAGAACGTTTATCGCCAGAAGAAGAAAAGCAGTATGTGAAAGAAATGAAACGTAAATAAAAACATCGCCACTTCGCTGGCGATGTTTTTGGATTAAGAATGTTTTCGCATTAAAGCTCTAGTTGGCTGAACGGCAACTGTTTTGAAATGAGAAAATAAATAACATCCTGTCACAACGATCATTGTCCCTAAAATTTGAATCCACGTTAATTCTTCTCCGAGGAAAAGGAATGCTAAAATAGCTGTGAAAATGGGATTGAAGTTTAGAAAAATGCCGGATGTAGTTGCTCCTAATTTTTGTACGCCAACATTCCAAAATACCATACAAAGAACTGTGGAAATGAGTCCAGTATATAAAAGTGATGTTATAAAAGAAGTGTTGATATTTGTAACAGTGAAGCTTCCTATGTTAAATGGTAGTAATAAAATAACGCCGAAAATACCAGAGTATAACGTCGCCATGAGTGGTGTCGTTGTTTTTGTTGCCCATTTACTACAAACAGAATAGATTCCCCAAATACAAACTGCCGCAATCATCCATAAATCGCCGCTATTAAAATGTAGTGAAAATAAAAGTGCAAAGTTACCTTTTAATAGGACGAGGATAACCCCGAAGAATGAAAGAATCATAGATAAAATTTGAAGTGTATTTACTTTTTCTTTTAGAAATAAGACAGAAAATAATGCGATTGAAATTGCATTTAATGTAGAAATAAGCCCTACATTTGTTGCGGATGTTTTTTCTAATGCTAAAAATTGAAAGATGTTAAAAAGAGCAACCCCTGAAATTCCCATCAATATTAACGGAAGTATCGCAGCGCGTGGTGGAATGATTTTCTTTTCTTTAAACCATACCATCGGTAATAAACAAACGATCGCAATCATCCATCTTAAACTTGTAAGTGTCATTGGAGATGCGTGATCAACAAGTGATTTTCCAACGACAAAGTTTCCTCCCCATAATAAGCTCGTTAGTAATAGTAAAAAGACATAAAAATAAGGCATATTAAAATCCCCTTTGTTGTAATCAATGTGAATTGTAAATAATTTTAGCATTTTTCTTTATTGTGTAATATATTCTTTTGTATAATGGATAAAAATTGATAAAATGTTTTGTTATGAATGATATTTAAAGAAGGATGTTCAGTTTTATATAAGTTATAAGGTGTTTTTTCGAATAATCATCGGTAAGAAAAAAGGGGGAATTATAATGGAGTCGTCTGTTATTAAAGTGTTGGATGATCTAGATGTCCAAATTTTAGATATATTGCAGAAGGAGTCACAAGTAAGTAATGCAGAGCTTGCACGACGTGTTAATTTATCACCAGCTGCAATGCATGCAAGAATAAAAAGATTAGATGGAGAAGGATTCATTGATAAGCAAGTAGCTATTTTAAATCAAGAGAAGCTTGGTTTTGACTTGTTATGCTTCATTTTTATGAGTACGAATATTCATCAATTTGACAAGTTGGAAGTGTTGGAGAAAGAATTAGAATCGATGCCGGAAGTGTTAGAATGTCACTGTTTAACAGGAGAGTACGATTATTTATTAAAGGTTGCAAATCGTGATCGTAAAGAACTAGAGCAGTTTATTAGAAAGCTGAATAAGCTTGGTATTACAAAGATACAGACGAGTTTAGCACTTCGTGAAATTAAATATTCGACGGTATTACCGATACGAAATGAGGAACCGAGCATCGATTAGATTGCTTGGTTTTTTGTTTGTATAAAGTGATTGACGAGAAGAAAAGAGAGATGTATTATTATATAAAAATTATGTATTAAAATTCATTTAAAGTTATAAATATTAATATCAGGGGGCAAGGGGATGGAATATGAAAATCTGTAATGCAGTTACGAGTGATGTGAAAGAAATTTATAGTCTCATTGAAGTTTATGCAAAAGAGGGAGTGGTTTTACCGCGTTCTCTTTTGTCTCTCTATCAATATTTACAATGTTTATATGTTATGAAAGAAGAGGGAGAAATCGTCGGAGTTGCTGGTTTACATGTATTAGGGGAGGACCTTGCAGAAGTACGATCGTTAGTCGTTTCGCATACATATGCAGGGAAAGGGATCGGACGTATGTTAGTAAACCATGTAATAAATGAGGCAGCGAAAATAAAAGTGAGCAGAGTTATTTCTTTAACATATGAAACGGAATTTTTTCAAAAGTGCGGGTTTGATTTTGTGAATAGAGAGGCGTTACCAGAGAAGGTATGGATTGATTGTAGACATTGTCCAAAGGTAGATTATTGTGATGAAGTAGCGATGATTCGGTATGTTGGGTGAAATAAATGTAAAGAAGAGCAGCTAGCAAAAGCTAACTGCTCTATTTAAGGGATCTCTCCAAGGGGGAGTGGAGAAAATATTATGTTACTAGCAGTATTGACAGATTATTAGGAAATATACAAATCAGATGAAAGAAATTTTAAATAAACTTTCGGCATTGACAGTTTTTAAAATATTCATGTACAATATATATGAATGACATTCAGTCATTTTTTCTTTGGAAGGATGTAGTTAGTTTGAAAACGGAACAAATATAAAAGGTAAATGAGGATGATAGTTGTTTATATATAGTAGGGATGAAAGAGCATATTTTTTTAAAATAAAAATGACTGATAGTCAGTCATAAGAGGTGAGAGGTATGAAAAATAAAGCTTGGTTATATGTCATATTAACATGTATCTTTGAAATTTTTTGGGTGTTTGGTTTTAATACAGCGAATACTTGGTGGCATTGGATTATTATTTTAGGCGTTATCGCTGTTGATTTTCACTTCCTTTCTAAAGCGTGTGAACATCTTGCAACAGGGACTGTATATGCTGTTTTCGCCGGAGCTGGTACGGTAGGTACTTTCTTAATGGATGTATTCCTTTTTGGCGGGAGTTTCAGTGTAGGAAAATTATTCTTTATCGTGATGGTTGTAGCTGGCGTTATCGGTTTAAAGCTAGCTGATAATAAAGAAGATACTATGGAAGGAGCTGCTTAAAGATGGGTTGGTTTTTCGTATTTTGTGCTGCAATTAGTGAAATAGTCGGTGTAATCGGTCTTAAAATGTATAGTAAAGATAAAACATTAGCAAATGGGGCTCTTTATATAGGTGGGTTTGCTACATCCTTTGCATTCTTGTATACATCTTTCTTATTTTTACAAGTAAGTGTCGCGTATGCGGTTTGGATTGGTATTGGAACAGCAGGTGCCGTTTTATTAAACATGTTCCTGTTTGGTGAGTCGAAAAGTAAAGCACGTATCATTAGTGTAGCTCTTATTGTATGCGGCGTGACAGGGTTAAAGGCTCTTTCTTAAAGGTATTTGGCATTTTTATCTCCTAATTTTTTGTTAGGAGATTTTATTATGAAAAAAATGATTTCCTCGCAAAGTTCACTATCATTGACAGTACAATCGATTATCTTATAAAATGAGTGACAGTCATTCAATACGCGTGTGAAAGGGTTTAGATGATGAATAAAAAAGAGAAAATTGTCTATGCAGCGATTGAAGTATTTCAGGAAAAGGGTGTTGAAAAAACGAAGATTTCTGATATCGTGAAATTAGCTGGCATTGCACAAGGAACTTTCTATTTATATTTTCCTTCTAAGTTATCTGTTATGCCTGCAATAGCAGAAGTGATGGTTGAAAAGATGATACTTGCAGTAAAAGAAAAAGTGCAAAACGATGCGCCTTTCTCAAGTAAAGTAACGCAAGTAATAGATGCGGTGTTTCACTTCATAGAGGAATATCGTGAAATACAAGCTTTAATGTATGCGGGTCTTGCATCTACAGAACATATAAAAGAATGGGAAGCTGTGTATGAGCCTCTTTATATGTGGCTAAGTGAATTTTTAAATGAGGCGAAAGAAGCGGGTGAAATTCGTGATTCGGTTCACGCAGAGCGAACAGCGAAGTTATTTATCGCTCTAGTTGAATCAGCAGCGGAGCAAGTGTATTTATATGATCATAAAGATGATGAGCAAGTCGAGTTACAAAAGGCAGAAGTACTAGATTTTTTAACACATGCATTACATATAAAGAAATAGTGAGATGAACCTGTCTGAGAAGGTAGGTTCATTTTTGAGGAAAAATGAATGATAGTCATTCACCTAATGCGTATGTATGTGTGGAAGGATACAGTGAAATTCTAACGAGTAGGGGCATCTCTACTCATAATTAGCCCACAAATAGCAGGATAAAGAAAAAGCTTCTTGGGCATTATTTTTTTGAGGGGAGCTTACGGGAAGAGGTGTTGAAAGTGAAGAAACCGATAAAAGAACAAAAGATGGTATTGGTCATTCTTTTGAGTAATATATTTATTGCTTTTTTAGGGATTGGATTAATCATTCCGGTTATGCCGTCCTTTATGAATGATATGGGTTTAACAGGTAAGACGATGGGATATCTCGTTGCAGTGTTTGCAATGGCTCAGCTTATTGCTTCACCTATTACAGGCCGGTGGGTCGACCTTTATGGTAGGAAGAAAATGATAATCATTGGATTATTTATTTTTGGTGTTTCAGAGCTTCTGTTTGGATTAGGAACAGATGTATGGATGCTCTATGCAGCGAGGGTGTTAGGCGGAATTAGTGCTGCGTTTATTATGCCTGGTGTTACGGCATATGTTGCGGATATTACATCTATACAGGAACGTCCAAAGGCGATGGGGTATTTATCTGCTGCTATTAGTACCGGCTTTATTATAGGACCTGGAATCGGCGGATTTATTGCAGAATACGGTATACGTGTGCCGTTTTTCGTTGCAGCAGCAATTGCTTTTATAGCATGTGTCATTTCGATCTTTATTTTGAAAGAACCGTTAACGAAAGAAGAGCTTGCAGAGATTTCTTCTAATACGAAAGAATCAAGCTTTATTGGTGATTTAAAGAAATCATTACATCCAATGTATGCAATCGCATTTATTATCGTATTTGTACTTGCGTTCGGTTTATCGGCGTATGAAACGGTGTTCAGTCTGTTTTCTGATCATAAGTTTGGGTTCACACCGAAAGATATTGCGGCAATTATTACAATTAGTTCAATCTTTGGGGTAGTTGTGCAAGTATTTATGTTTGGTAAATTGGTTGATATATTCGGTGAAAAAGTGTTAATTCAAATCTGTTTAATTGTAGGTGCAGTATTGGCGTTCGTTTCAACGGTAGTCTTTAATTATTGGATTGTACTTCTCGTTACGTGCTTTATTTTCCTTGCATTTGATTTACTTCGTCCAGCTTTAACGACGTTTTTATCAAAAGCAGCTGGAAAAGAGCAAGGATTCGTTGCTGGTATGAACTCGACTTATACGAGTTTAGGAAATATCGCAGGACCAGCGATGGGCGGAATATTATTTGATATGAATATTCATTATCCATATGCATTTTCAGGAGTTGTCTTAATAGTTGGTCTCGCTATTACATTTATGTGGAGAGAGAAACAGTTAGCTGAAAGTTTTGCCAAGTAATCAAACCCCTTACAACGGTAAGGGGTTTTTGTTTTATAAACTTAATCTAAATCGTTTTAATTCAATAAAAATCCTCTCTAATTGCTTTCCTTTATCCGTTAATGTGTACTCTACACGAGGCGGAACTTCTGGATATACTTTTCTCGTTATAATGTCTTGAGCTTCTAATTCTTTTAGTTGAAGCAATAATGTTTTCGGACTAATGCCGTCCATTGATTTTGTAAATCACTAAAGCGTAATGTTCCTTCGATAAGAAGGTCGCGAATAATTAAAAACGTCCATTTCGTACGAATTACATCAAGCGTTTTAGCGATAGGACAAGGTATGCCAGGTAAACCTTTCGTTAATTCAACTGGATCTATATTGTTCATGGAACTAGCCTCCATAAAATTTTTTTGATGAATTTGCTTTATAGTATCACAAAACTATACTTTTGGTAATTATATGAAAAAAATATCACTACTTCCATAAAGGAAGTTAGTCTATATACAATAGCAATACGAAATATAAAGTTTTTTTATGAGGGGGAGGTGATTTTCATGGGGGTAAAAAAGTTGTTTGGATTTCTTAGTTTGTTTGTTATTTGTATTGTGCTTGTAGCATGTGGCGTGGAGGGAAAAACTGAAGTACAGTTATTAAAAGAAATGCCAAAGGCAAAAAAAATGACAATCGATCCTTCACTAAGTAAAATGGAAGCGACCGAAATGGTTCATGCAGCGCAGCGTTTTTATGCATTTTGGGATACAGGTAAAGAGGAGCTTCTTTCGCAGACTGTTACTGAAAATTTCTTCGATAATACGTTGCCAAAAGGGCGACCACAAGGTGTTGAAGGGTTAAAGTTTGCAACACAAAATTTTCGTAAAGTCGTTCCTAATATACATTGCGAGATTGAAGATTTATTAGTCGTCGGTGATAAAGTAACAGCTCGTCTTTCTTTTACAGGAACGCATAACGGTAAAAATATTAGCTTTTCTGCAATAGATATTTTGCATGTGAAAGACGGAAAGATTACGGAAGACTGGCATTTAGAAGATAATCTTACGTTGAAACAGCAACTTGGGTTAATAAACGAGGAATAGAGTAGGGGAGAGAAAAACGATGAAAAATATATTTATTATAAATGGACATGAAAAATACGGTACAAAGGAAGGACGATTAAATAAAACGTTAGTGGATCATATGGTGACGGTATTAAGCGAGAGTCATCAAGTGAAAACAACAACGATTCAAGATGGATACAATATAAAAGAAGAACAAGATAAATTTTTATGGGCTGATGTTGTGATTTATCAAACACCGATTTATTGGTTTAGTGTTCCAGGATTATTTAAAACGTATATGGATGAAGTATATGAATACGGTTTGTTCTTTAAAGGTGCAGATGAATACGGAACAGGTGGTTTATTAACAGAGAAAGAGTATATGTTCTCTACAACTTGGAATGCACCTGAAAATTCATTTGGAGATAAGACGAAGTTCTTTGAAGGGGAAAGTCTAGAATCAACGCTTAGTCATTTACACCGCGTGCAGAAGTTTCTTGGGATGAGTCCGTTAAAGAGTTTTGCTTGTTATGATGTGGTGAAGAATCCGGATATTGAGCAATATTTATTGAACTTGAAAGATCACTTAGATGAAGTAATTAAATAATAGTTTGTATTTGTATGTGAAGAAGGTACTACTAAGGATGTAGTACCTTCTCCTTTTATAAAAACTTGCATGTTAATACGTGGATGGCTGTATCCATAACTTCGCAAAATTTGCCCAACCGAATGAATCAATTGTTACGTTTTTTAAAGAAGAAGGGTATGTCTTTCTTTTTAAAACGTGATAGTTAAATAAAATGATGTGTTCTGTTTGTAAAAATTCTTCGATCTCATACATGAGCTCGTAGCGCTTTTCTTTATTTTCTTCTAATAAAAATGTATCAAGTAAACAGTTAATTTGTTTTTCGTAGTGCAGGTCCATGAACCGGTTTACGAAGCAACTTTTATTTTTAAATACATTTAAGAATGCAAGTTCATGATCAGCAGCAAACACTTCTCCCATGAAAATAATATCGGCATGTTGATCGATAGAACGGTTCATATAATCTGAAACGAGAAATGGGTGAAGCTCTACTTGTATACCTAAACTTTCACATCGTTCTTTTAAGAAATATGCATCATTTGCACTATCTTTAAATGCGAAGAAGTAAATATGTATCGTCTCTCCATTATAAGTGCTCTTTTTTAAATACTCTTTCGCTTTTTCTAAAGAGTAAGATCTTTTAGGAGCTTGGCGGCTTCTTTCAGGGAAAAAGCTTGATGCAGCAATTGTTCGTCTTCCTTCTATGCTACGAAGTATCATTTCAACATCATATAGTTCTCTCCAAGCCTTTCGAAAGTAAATGTCGTGATGAGGACCAGGTTTTGTAAAGTTGAAGCCAGCATAAATACAACCTATTTCTTCTATTTGTATATTATGCCTTTCATTTTCTTCTTCATTTGGCAGTTCATAATCAGCATCGATTTGTACATGATCAGGAATACTCCAAAATTCAATACGATCTAATAACGCGCGCTCTTTAAAATAATGAGTGAACGCTTCGAGTACGATATTATCTTCAGAGTAATGAGAAAGTTTGAAAGGTCCAGTACCTATATAATGATGATTTTGAATAACTGCATCACGCGGCAAAATTGCTAGTTGTATGGAACTTACATAGTGTAAGAAAAATAAATTTGGTTTTGCTAAATGAAATCGAATTTGCAGTGGTGATGGTGTTTCAATTTGAACAATTTCTTCTGTTAACCATTTGAAAGGGGAATGAACTTCTTTTAGTCTTTCAAATGAAAATCGTACATCTTTAGAAGTTAAAACTGTTTCGTTATGAAAATATACATCCTTTCGTAAATAAAAAGTCCACGTGAGCCCGTCTCCACTTAATTCCCACGTATGCGCAATGTGTGGTTCCATTTTTTCCGTAACATCGTTATAAACGACTAACGTATCAAAAATTTGATTCGTAAGATGGCTCTCTGTAGTTACAGCCACAAAAGCCGGATCTAAGGGGAATATCTTTCTCGATATAGGAATTTTTAATATGTCGTACATATCATTTGAAGGTTCGTATCCAAAATGATGATGTAGTTTATTTTCTATCTTTTTTTGAAGTGCAAGGGGGAGAGGTTCTTTTAAAAGAAGAAAAACGTCCTTTAATTTTTCTCGCGCTAACAGTTCATCTGTATAGGACTCAATCGCTTCTACGAAATTATGTATAAATAGAATTTCTGTTTTATTTCCGCGGCCACGCCCTGGAGTCCAATGAATTAATTGTTCCTCGCTCATTTTCTTTAATAAAATCTTTACGTTTTTCGTACTGCAATATAAAACATCCGCTAATTCTTGTAAGCTATTTCGCATATGCTGTTGATCTTGTGCATGTAGTCTTAGTCTAATGTAATAGTCCATAATTTTCATATATACACTTCCTTCTATTATAAAAGGGGAAACTCTTTAGAATATTCTAACCTTTTTCTTCCTTTTTTTCAAAGTAAAATAAGTAAGCATAAGGAGGGGGAAACAATGGGATTTTGGAGTATGCATCGAAATATAAAAATTAGAATTATAACTTCGTTTTTAACACGTACTGTATCCACGATGATTTTTCCATTTATGGCGATTTATTTTTCAATAAAGTTAGGTAGTGCGATTGCTGGTGCGTTACTACTTATTAATGTCATAGCTTCATTAGTAATTGGTTTGTACGGTGGGTATGTTGGAGATCGGCTTGGTCGTAAAAAGGTTATGATTATCGGTCAAAGTATACAAGTCATTTCCATTGCTTGTATGGGGATTGCAAATTCCGATTATATAGATTCACCTTGGTTAACATTTATCTTTATGCTAGTGAATAGTTTAGGATCTGGACTTATGAACCCTGCGACAGAGGCAATGTTAATTGATGTAAGTACACCTGAAAATCGAAAAGTGATGTACAGCATTAACTATTGGGCAATTAATTTATCCATTGCGATTGGAGCGATATTTGGAGGGCTACTATTTGAAAACTATAGATTACAATTGTTCATCGTATTAACGCTTGTTGCCATTATTACTTTATATGTGATGGCTGTATATATGGAAGAAGTGTACGTAGTGAGAAAAACAGTAGAGAGGAAAAATGTATTAAAAGATATGGCGGATAGTTATAAAGTCGTAATGAAAGATAAAGCATTTTTAATTTTTTGTGCAGCAAGTATATGTACATTATCGTTAGAGTTTCAAATTAATAATTATTTAGGAGTACGTTTGCAGAAGGAATTTGAAACGGTGCACTTTTTATTCGGGAATGGTGTTACGTTTGATTTAACAGGTATTCGCATGCTGAGCTGGATTTCTGCAGAGAATACAATTTTAGTTGTATTATGTTCAGCACTTCTTATTAAAATGCTGAAAAACTTCAACGATTTGAAAATATTATATGTAGGCTTATTCATTTATACAATTGGATTTACAATACTCGGAACGAGCAATAGTTTATGGATTTTATTAATTGCAGGGCTTTTCCAAACGGTAGGAGAGATGATGTATGTGCCAGTGCGTCAATCTATTATGGCAGATATGGTACCAAATGAGGCGAGAGGTTCATATATGGCGATTAACGGAATGGTCTTTCAAGTAGCAAAAATGAACGGGGCATTGGGTGTTATGCTAGGTTCATTTATCGCATCTTGGGGCATGAGTGCTCTGTACTTTATCGTTGGTATGAGCAGTATTTTATTATTTATGAAGGCGATTGGGAGAGAGAAGTATGAGGGGGAGGTTTCTCAGATTGGATAAAACGATATGAAAAGCGATGCTAGAAATCGCTTTTCATATGGCTTTTAAAACGGATCAACTTCAGCTAAATTTGGAGTAGTGCTCGGTTGTAGTAAAAGATTTTTTAACGTTCCTACTTCAGAAAGAGTGACTAATATGTAGCCACTAATCAGTACAATAAGTCCGATGACGCGTAACGTTTGTAAGCTCACTTCATTATTATTCGTTTCCGCTGGATTTGGGGGCGTTGAAGGTGGATTGTTATTCATAAATAAGGCTCCCATCTTTTGTATTTATATATGTGTAAAATCATGATTTAACTTATGGATAGGAATTGTATAGTCATTTTCACTATATGAGAACTGCTTATGAAAAGTGATTAGAAGTTCCAGGGAGAGAAAAGAGGGTGTATGAAAAGATCATTAAAATAAGGTTCTTTTTTGTTTTTCATACAAATAAAAAGATTAATCAAAGTAGCTAAATAGCTACTTTGATTAATCTTTAATAACTATTCCAATATACGCAACGATTCTTCAATAAACGCCGGGATGTCCTCAGGTTGTCTACTTGTTACTAGCTGATTTTGGCATACGACAACTTCTTTGTTGTGGAAATTTCCACCGGCGTTTTTTAAATCGACTTCAATAGATTTATATCCAGTGACATCACGTCCTTCAAGTGTTTGTGCAGTGATGAGTAGCTGAGGTCCGTGACAAATAGCGAAAACCGGTTTTTCCGCATCCATAAATGCTTTACTAAAGTGAACGAAACGCTCATCCGCACGAAGTATATCTGGAGAAAATCCACCCGGTATGAAGAGTGCGTCAAAGTTTTCTGGAGAAACGTCATCGATACCTTTATCAATTACAATTTCACTTTTTCCTTGTTTACCGTGTACCGTTTTACCTTTTTCTGTTTCAATAGTTGTTAATTCATATCCCTTTTGTTTAAAAGCTTCTGCTGGCTCTGTGTATTCTGTGTCCTCGAAATAATCCGTTATTAAAATAGCAATTTTTTTACTCATTCTAATCCGCTCCTTATATTATCGGTTCCAGAATCGTCCTTGGGCAATGCCTTCTATAAATGACTCAATTGAAGTGTTTGTTAAGTTGTAAATTCCTGCTCCATCTAATTTGATTTTACTATTGTCTAAAGCATGAGGATCGCTAAGGACATAGGCTATCGGTTTAAAGTGTTTAAAAGTAGTTTCTGCAAATTCTAAAACAGGGGGTTGAATGACAGATTCGCTACTAAACACTAATACCGCATCAAAAAGTGCAGAGTCTGCTGTTGTATAAATATCCGTTACTTTAATGGAATCATTGAATTGATGAATTTTATTATCTATGATGCTATAGTTCATTCGGTGTTGTACAAAAGCTTGAATCCATTCGGACAGAAGGGAGACGCTTGGGTCACCATTCAATAGAATTGCCACATTTTTGGAATCAGCTTTAAAAATAGTGTTGGACATACTTAGTGCAGGTGATTTTGCATCCGAATTTATTTCGTGATTTTCTTTAGGCAAAGGGGCTCCAATCATGTTAGCGACTTCCTTTGCTAATTGACGATCGACGTGGTTTAAAAGAGCAATTACATTTGCCTTCACCATGTCTGATTTGCACTTCCCAACTTCAAAGCAAAATGCATCTTTTATGTGCTGCTTTTCAATAGGGTTCATACTATTGTAGAAAAGTTTAGCTTGCGAATAAAAGTTAAGAAAGCTTTTACTGCGCCCCCTAATTTTATGTCCATCAATCTTTTCTTGATAATGCTCATATCCGCCCTGTTCAGCTTGCACGGTTGCTGGTTGATTGTTATTTAAGCCATTAGGATGATAGCTTGTTTGACCGCGATGAATTTGCATTTGATGCATGCCATCACGTTGGTTATTATGAAAAGGACATACGGGCTGGTTAATAGGAATTTGGTGAAAATTAGGGCCTCCTAAACGAGATAATTGTGTATCTGTATAGGAGAACAATCTTCCTTGCAGAAGAGGATCATTTGAAAAATCAATACCTGGTACGACATGGCCAGGGTGGAAAGCTACCTGCTCCGTTTCTGCAAAGAAGTTATCAACATTTTTGTTCAATGTCATTTTACCAACTAGTTTTACAGGAACTTCTTCTTCCGGCCATAATTTCGTTGGATCTAAAATATCAAAATCAAATGCATGCTCATCTTCTTCTGGAATTAGCTGCAATCCAAGCTCCCATTCTGGATAATCGCCCTTTTCAATTGCTTCATATAAATCTTGACGATGGAAATCAGGGTTTTTCCCAGCAATCCTTTGAGCTTCATCCCATACTAATGAATGAACCCCGAGGGTAGGTTTCCAATGAAATTTTACGAAGTGGGCTTTTCCTTCTTTATTAATAAGTCGAAATGTATGAACCCCAAAACCTTCCATCATTCGTAAACTACGCGGAATAGCACGGTCGCTCATCTGCCACATAACCATATGAGTAGACTCGGGATTATGCGCAACAAAATCCCAAAATGTATCATGAGCGCTAGCTCCCTGAGGAATATCATTATGTGGTTCTGGTTTAACTGCATGGACAAAATCAGGGGATTTAATAGCATCTTGGATAAAGAATACAGGCATATTATTACCTACTAAATCATAGTTACCTTCATCTGTATAAAATTTTGTGGCGAATCCGCGTACATCTCTTACTGTGTCATTGGATCCTTTAGAGCCTTGAACGGTCGAGAACCGTACAAATACAGGTGTTTTCTTTGAAGGATTAGTAAGAAAATCTGCTTTCGTATATGCTTCTAACGATTCATAAAGCTGAAAATAACCATGAGCGCCAACTCCGCGCGCATGAACAATTCTTTCAGGAATTCGTTCATGATCAAAGTGGGTCATTTTCTCTCGAAAGTGGAAATCCTCCATTAAGGTTGGGCCTCTTAAGCCCATCTTTAAAGAGAATTCATCCTCGGCTATTTTTACTCCTTGGTTTGTTGTTAAAGCATGTTTGCGTTGATTATCCGTAACGTGGTGTTCCAATTGTTCCGTTTTTTTATTCACAATATAGGCCCCTCCTTTACGCTGTTAATTAATAGATACCCTTTTTGTTAGGATGTAAACATGTATTATCGTTTTTGTATGTAAAAATCATAAAACGTTGGTTGTACCAGTGATTCTTGTTTGAGAAGGGAAAATAAAAAAGCCAAGGAGATACTTTATTTTCTCCTTGGCATTTAAGATAATTCTTTTCGTTAAAACGAAGAAACGCGTTGTTTCGTTTTTGGTACAATAATAAATTTGATCCAGAGTAACCCGATAATCATAATGATAAGGCTATGTAAAAATTGACCTGTAGCAATGAGTATAACAATTGAAAATACAACAAGCTGAATGCTTAGCAATATAAAGAGTAAGTGAAGAAATTGATTCAGTCGTTTTTCAGTATCAATTGGATATAATGTTACAATAATATTTCCCGAAAAATATTTCCATAGGGAACGGAGCTGCATAGAAATCATATATAGGACGATATATGCGATAGCGCCTTTTACGTATATGCTTGGTATAAAATATAAGGCGAAGGCACCGATCAACCCTAAGCGAATATATATACCGAAATAATCATTCCCGCGTAAAAATGCTAGTGTATGTAAATAGAAGAAAGTTGCTCGTTTTTTATGTAATAAAGGTTCAATCCAAGTTGTAAGCCATTTTCTTTTATTTACTTGCTTATTTAGTTGCGGGACATCGGTGAAAATGCTAGCAAATTGATAAAAACGAACGTTCATTTTTTCTTCTTGCTCGATTATGTAATCCCATGGTATTCGTTTTGTAGGCTGTTTTTTCGTATAAAGAAGCAGGAAAGCAAGCAGTAAAAGTAATCCGCCCAATATGAGAACATTTGCCGCATAAAACAGCATATAAATGACTAGGGCGTTACAAGCAATACGAATAATCAGCCATATATTTTTTTCGTGACGATCACGCCACATCCAATGTATGTATATGTTCCAAGCTTTCGTAACCATTAAAATGATAAAGATTGTACATAAGAAAGGTATCGTTAATTGTAATGATTGCAGTGCAAGCGGAACGAGAATAAGGAACGTAAATAATAATGGGAAAAGCTGAATGATGTAATTGTATAGAAGAGATTTTTTGAAATAAGAAGTTAATTTCTCTTCTAGTGCTAGTAAATAGACAGCGTCAGGTTTTTGAATAAATGTACGAATAGGGCATCTCGTTATAATGAATGTAAGTACAATCGTGATGAGTAGTAAAGATATTCCTTTAGAAGGAGATGCTTTTAGAAACTGAGCATAGTAGTATGCGCCAACGCATGAAATAAAGATAAAGCTATATAGTAAACCGTTAATCATACGTGCAAAGTATGTAATGATATTTTGCATATGTTGTTGGAAACGGCTGCTCCATAGTGATTCGATTGACATGTTTTTCACCTCTTTGTTCTATTATATATGTTTTGGAAAAGAAAAAACGAGCAAATTGCGTTATGCAACTTGCCCGTTTTTCTTTTCGTTATTTTTTTTCTGATCACGATTCATTAATGGATAGAAGGCAAAGCCGATTACGAATAAACCAATTCCGAGAAGGAATGTTTTTATATCGGCTGCTCCTGTTTTAATAACCCATAGTGCGTAGCAAAGTGCAATCACTGCGACTATGCCATCTGTAATTCTTGCCCGCATTTCATTTTTATACGTTTCACCAGTTGCGACTAGTTTTAACTGGAAGATTGGTGAAACGAGATATGGAATGAGGTAGGCCAGTGTCGATACAGTAATAACGAATGTATAAGCTTCCGCAATTGTTCCTGATAATGTTGAGAATAAGAACACTTGCGACATAATGTTTGTTAATCGTAATGAATAAATTGGACTTCCTTTTTTGTTTGTTTTTGTGAAGAAGGAAGGGAAGAAACCTTCTTTTGCTGCTTGATATGGTACTTCTGAGCTTAATAAAATCCAGCCTAAGATGGAACCGAATAGGGAAGTAAGAGCAAGTAATGCCATCAGTTTCCCGCCGCCATGACCCATTGCAGCGTTTAGTGCATCTGCTAATGGACGTTCAGAAGCTTGTAATTTATCAATGTGAAGTACACCCATTGTTAAAATTGTAATTCCTAAGTAAATCGCAACTGTAATAAGTAATCCCGCAACTGTTGCGCGTTTTACCGTTTTTGGAGAAACAGCACGGTTTGATAAAAGAACCGCTGATTCAATTCCGATAAATGCCCAAAGCGTCGTAAGAGCAGCTAAGTTTACTTGTGAAAGAAGGCCGTGTGATACACCTGATTTATCGATCATCGGTGTGTACCATTGTCCAAACTTAGAAGCTTCGAATGCAAATAATGTAACGACGATGAATAATAGGAATCCAGTTACTTTCGTTGTTGTTGCTAAGAAGTTTAGCTTTCCAGCTCCGCTTACACCGTTTGTTAATATAATATGAGTTCCCCAAAGTAAGATGGAACAAATCGTAAATGTAATTAGTTTTCCGACTTCTACATTAAAAGAACCGATTGAAAATAGTAGTCGTGTATCTTTCATAATTGGGAAGAAGAGTGATAAATATCCCGCAAATGATGTAATGATGGCAACGTTACTTGCCCAGTTTGCAACCCAATATCCCCATACCATACTGAAACCAGCCATTTTTTTCTTTTTTGGTGTTGAGAATAAAGCATATGCATGACTTTGTGGCCCTGTCGTTAAATCAGGACGACGAATTGCTAAATTACCGAAAACAAGAGCTAGCATTAAAACACCAAACCCTGTTGTTAACCAAGCTAAAGTGACACCGAGAGGGCTTGCTGTTTGTGCCAACGTACTTGGCACCATGAAAATACCAGCGCCAACCATGTTACCGACAACGAAAGCTGTGAGTACCCAAAAGCCCCATTTTTTTTGTTGCATAGAAAATACCTCCAAAGTTAGTATAACCAAGTCAAGCGAGGAGATATGTATGTCTTCCTGAGTCAGGAAGAGAAGTCCCAAACAAAACAAAAAAAGCACGTAATTTGCCGCTACATGCTTTCTATCTTATAAGAAACCCACGACATACCTCTCGATAGCTCTCCACAAACGAAACGTTTGTGACAGTTCTGCACTTATTAAGTAGCAGACCCAGCAAGCGTGCATGGTGGACACGGGCTTACTTCGGCAATCATTCCTTTCTCATTCGTTCATCAATGCCACTACATCTCCTGAAATGATACTCTTAATGACTGCAACCTCTACCTCACCGAGATACGAATGAGGATTTAAATATTAATTTAACGTATTTAAGAGTAACAAATGAATTTTTATACGTCAATGGATATAATAATAATCAGATTATAGAGAAGAGTTTGTGATTAAAAGTAAGAGGGATTATTATGTAATATTGAATTTTCATAATATAATAAATGTTGTTGGCGCTAGATGATTGAAAAGGGGATGAAGTATATGTCTGTATGTCATAAACATTCAGTAATAGGTGTGTTAGATTCGGGAGTTGGGGGATTAACAGTTGCGAGCGAAATTATAAGACAATTGCCTAAAGAGAGCATTTATTATATTGGTGATAATGAGCGTTGTCCGTATGGGCCAAGAAGTGTAGAAGAGGTACAATCTTTCGTATTTGAAATGGTTGAGTTCCTCAAACAGTTTCCGTTAAAAGCTCTAGTTGTAGCATGTAATACTGCTGCAGCTGCTGCATTGACTGCGCTGCAAGAAGCACTTTCTATTCCGGTTATTGGCGTTATCCATCCAGGAGCAAGAGCGGCAATTAAAGTGACGAAGAAAGGGGAAATCGGAGTAATTGGAACTGTAGGTACGATAAAATCTAATATGTACGAAAAAGCATTGCATGAGCTTGATACATATTTGAAAGTGCATAGTCATGCGTGCCCGACCTTAGCTACAGTTGTAGAAAATCAATTAGAAGATACAGCATATGTAACCGAGCAAGTGAAACAAGCTTTACTGCCATTAACGAAAGAAGATATAGATACGTTAATTCTTGGGTGTACGCATTATCCACTTTTAGAGTCTTATATTAAAAAGGAACTAGGAGAGGATGTAACGATTATTAGTTCTGCAGAAGAAACAGCGATAGAGTTAAGCACAATTTTACAGCACAAAGGAATTTTGTCTGACAATCTGAATCCTGAGCATCGATTTTTTACAACAGGCTCTGCCTTATCATTTGAACATATTGCTGAGCGTTGGCTAGGATATCACATTTCTGTAGAATGTGTGGATTTACCCGTAAAGAATGCTCGCATCTGTAATTAGACTGTATGAAAGTACTTTTTGTTCAATACACTAGGTTAGTTGCATAAGAAGGAAAAAATGCACTTTTAATTGAAAGGATTAAGGTCATTTCAATTAAAGGGGAGATTGGATTATGGAATTATCAAGGTCTCAATTATTTGCTTTAGAGTATATTTCAAAATATGCAGAGAACGAAAAACGTGAGGCGAAAGCAACAATTAATCATATACTTAACATGTGTAATATTACAGATGAAATATTTGAAGAAGCTGTGGCTAACTTAAAATCTCATGCAAGGATCGCTTTACACTTTCATCCAGACAGACTCGATTCGAGTATGAAAAGTGTTGCTGAAGCATTGTTTGAGCAAGGAATATATAAAAGTCAGTTTGAAACATTGCTATCTAACGGAAGCGTATCTGCTTATCCTGGCGGTGAACGTGACCTTTGGGAACAGAGAATATTTGGAGGAGCATATCAATTGGAAGGTGTAACGAATGATCAACGGCCAAAGTATGGGGCGCTAAATTTGATGTTACATCCAGATGGGCCGGCTCCGCGTTTTGGATCATGTTATTTTCTCTTATCTCCAAAAGTTTCTTCTCGCTCTACATATACGTATTTAGATTCGCATCAAGATCCAAAAGAAAAGGGGACTTATGAGGAGTTTGATATGATTTTAGCTGCTCTTTTGGAAGAGACATTCGTAAGAGAGTGTGCAATTGGTGAAGGGAATTTGACTCCAACAAGATTAGTTAATCATTTACTGGCTAACATGGAAAGGCCGTTTATAGATTTAGTAAGCAAAGAGCCAGCCCGTAATCTTAATCATTATATTGAAGCGCAAGTTCATGGAGAGATTTCTCTTAAAGAAGACGTGGAAGCTCTTGTTGTAGATCCTTCATTTAAGGGTACGGATGTAGGAAGAACTTTAGAAGAAATTTGCCTGAAGTATGCTATTGATTTGTATTGGCACATGGGTTTTGTACTGCCGGTAGACGAAGTTCCAATGGATTTTAGAGGTTCCAAAATGCCATCTTTGGCAAGACGTATTGCACGACATAATTGTATCGATGCAAATATAATCGGTTCTGCTGTAGCGGATTTGAAACACAATCCATTATCTTGGAGTGATCGTGGAACTTATGAGGAAGTGCTTCAGGAATTAAAATTATTATGGCATGTTTTAGTTCGGTTTGGAAAACCAAATCGGAAGTAGAACGAAATACTCTGTTTTTTGGAAGTATATAGAAAAGAAGCTGATCTAAAACTAGATCAGCTTCTTTGTATAAGATTAAACTAAGTTTAATACAGTTACTTTTTCACGTGTCATAGACTCAAGGCTCTTACGAATACCTTGTGCGCCCATACCTGAACCTTTTACACCGATGAATGGGAAGTGGTCAGGGCCGCGCTCTGTACGTCCGTTAATTTGAACAGAACCAGTTTCGATTTTGTTAGCAATTGCGAATGCTTTGTTAATGTCTTTTGTGAAGACACTCGCTTGCAAGCCGAACTCTGATTTGTTAGCAATTTCAATTGCTTGCTCATCTGAAGAAACACGGATGATTGGAAGGATTGGGCCAAATGGCTCTTCCCAAGCAACTTTCATTTCTTCAGTTACGTGGTCGATTAATGTTGGGTAAATTAAGTTACGCTCACGTTTGTTACCGATAACAATCGTAGCACCTTTTTCTACAGCGTCGTCAACTAAACCTTGAACGAAGTCAGCAGATTTATCGTCGATTAATGGAACGATTGTGCTGTCTTGTTCTGGAGATCCAACTGATAGTTCAGCTACTTGCGCTTTTAATAAGCCAACAAGCTCGTCTGCTACGTTTTCGTGTACAAGTACACGTTTAATAGCTGTACAACGTTGACCAGAGTAAGAGAATGCACCGCTTACGATATGGTTTGCAGCATCTTGTAAGTCAGCATCTTCACGAACGATACCAGGATCTTTACCACCAAGTTCTAATACAAGTGGAATCATGGAAGCTTTTTTCGCTAAATGTTTACCTGTGTTTGTACCACCTGTGAACGATACCATATTGATACCTTCGTGTTCTACTAAGTAGTCACCAATTACAGAACCGCGTCCTGTCGCTACGTTTACTAGGCCTTTTGGAAGACCAGCTTTATGAAGTGCTTCAACCATTTTAATACCACTAATTGCACCTTGAGTGGCTGGTTTGAAAATAACAGCGTTACCCATAATTAATGCTGGTGCAAGTTTTGCAGCAGATAAGTTTACTGGGTAGTTAAATGGTGCGATTGCTAATACAACACCAAGTGGTGCGCGTTGGATAATCGCAAGTTTTGATTTTGTACCGCCCGGGAAGCTATCGCCCATCATGCTTTCTCCGTGCATATGTAAAGCTTCTTCGATCGTATAACGAATGAAATCAGCTGTACGAACAACTTCTTTCTTCGCATCTTTATATCCTTTACCGACTTCTTTCATAATGATATCGGCAATTTCATCCTGCATATTTACGAGCTCATCAGCCCATTTATATAAATACTTTGCGCGATCTTGTAGAGAAGCTTCCGCCCATGATTTTTGAGCTTCTTTTGCAGATGCAATTGCTTCATCTACTTCTCCGCGAGTAATTGCTTGTACTTGTCCAATTACTTCGTGTAAGTATGGAGATGGAATTTCGATTGTTTCTCCTGAAGAGCTTTCTCTCCATTCTCCATTTAAATAAAATTTGTACGTATTGCTAGTTGTCATGATTAGTCCTCCTAAAATAGCAACTTGTAAGAGTGAGTATAAGGTGATTGTATGGGGTTTGATAACATTTTTCAAATGAAATATTTGTGAAAACGATTTCTTATGAAGTTTTTATTTTGTATGCCCTTTCTTACAGAACATTCCCTTATTTCGAAATGATGGATCATATATTTTTATTCAATTTGTAAAAAAACAATTGACAGAATACTCAATAAAGTTATAAGATTATAAATGGAAAATAAATGAAGGGGGTGTGCGTAATGATTGTAATCGTAAATGTAATGGGTTTAGCTCTGTTAAATGGCAGAAAACATTTATATCATTACGCAACCCGTGCGGATATATAGGGCATTTTTGTCTTATAAAAAGCGTACGTTGCGTATATCGTAACGTACGCTTTTATGCATTTTTGTGCATATCGTCAAGCGGCGGTATGCTTTTTTTTGTTTATTTTCCATGTTACTAAATAAAACTTTGGAAGGTGGAAAAATGTGATGAGATTGTATGGGTTACGAAATGTAAATGTAATGGGTCTGGATAGCGGATAAAGAAATGAGAGATAAACGAGAACGAGAAGGGAGAGATTACATTGTTTTCAGTATTACTAAAGTTAAAGTGGTTTTTTAAAGAGCATTGGAGGAGATATAGTATCGCCATTGGAGCTCTTTTAATTGTGAATATAGTTGAAGTTATTCCCCCGAAAGTGTTAGGGGTTACGATAGATAATATAAAAACAGGAACGTTATCGAACGAAGCTATTATACAGTCTATTCTTATTTTAATTGGGGTTACGATAGTTGGATATGGCCTCACTTTCGTATGGCAACATCAATTGTTTGGCGGTGCATTCGTGCTTGAGAAAACGATGCGCTCTAAATTTATGGGGCATTTACTTAAGATGACGCCGACTTTTTATCAAAAAAATCGTACTGGTGATTTAATGGCGAGAGCGACAAATGATTTAAAAGCAATCGCTATGACAGCTGGTTTCGGTATATTAACGCTCGTTGATTCGAGTTTATATATGCTTACGATTGTCTTTATGATGGGATTTACAATTAGTTGGGAGCTTACATTTGCGGCACTTATACCGCTTCCAATTATGGCGTATGCGATGAATATATATGGAAAGAAATTGCATGAAAGATTTACAGTTGCGCAAGATGCGTTCGGTGATATGAACGATAAAGTATTAGAATCGATTGCTGGCGTGCGTGTTATTCGTGCGTATGTACAAGAGAATGCAGATCAGGAAAGATTTCATCAATTAGGAGATGACGTCTACGAAAAGAATATGAAAGTAGCTAGAATTGATGCACTATTCCAGCCAACTGTGAAAATGCTTGTCGGTCTTAGTTATTTAATTGGTTTAGTGTATGGCGCATATCTTGTATTTCAATCAAAGGTGACACTTGGTGAACTTGTTTCCTTTAACGTGTATTTAGGGATGATGATTTGGCCGATGTTTGCAATTGGTGAATTAATCAATGTTATGCAAAGAGGAAATGCGTCACTCGACCGTGTAAATGAAACGTTAGCGTATGAACCAGATGTAAAGGATCCGAAACATCCAAAGCTTGTACAAGAGCCGGATTATATTCAATTTGATGATGTTACCTTTTCATATCCTTCATCAACTGAAACAAATTTAAAAAAGGTTTCGTTTACATTAAAACAAGGGGAAACGCTTGGGGTTGTTGGAAAAACAGGAAGCGGAAAAACGACGCTCGTACGTCAGCTTCTTCGCCAATATCCGCTTGGAGATGGAGATATTGCAGTCTCTGATGTGACGTTAGATCAAATGACGAATGAAAATGTGCTTGGGTGGATTGGTTATGTACCGCAGGAACATATTTTATTCTCAAAAACAGCGAGAGAAAATATTTTATTCGGAAATAGGGAAGCGACTGAAGAGGAACTCGAGAAAGCGATTGAAATTGCAGCGTTTAAAAAAGACTTAGAGTTTTTACCAGAAGGGTTAGAAACGCTCGTCGGAGAGAAAGGTGTTTCTTTATCAGGAGGGCAAAAACAAAGGATTTCGATTGCACGAGCTGTTATTCAAAATCCGGAAATATTAATTTTAGATGATTCTTTATCAGCTGTTGATGCTCGTACGGAAGCAGCGATCATTGAAAATATAAGAACAGAAAGAAGCGGAAAGACGACGATTATTACGACGCACCGTTTATCTGCCGTACAACATGCGGATTGGATTCTCGTGATGGATGAAGGAGAAGTAATAGAAGAAGGTACGCATGATCAGCTTATTCAAAAGGGAGGCTGGTATGCGGAACAGTTTGAAAGACAACAGGGTGAAAGTGAAAGTGCGGATAGTGGGGTGAAAATATGAGCGTTTCAAAACGATTGTTTCAATACGCAATGAAAGTAAAAGGGACGATTTTTGCAGCGATGCTAATGTTATTTATTTTCGTCATCGCAGAGCTTGCTGGTCCTTTCGTCGCGAAAACGATGATTGACGATCATATCGTTGGAATAGAGAAGCCTTGGTATGAAACAGAAAAGAGTGAAGAGGCTGTTTCGTATAATGGCGCCTTTTATAAGCGAAGCGATCGCTTCCAGGAAGGTGAGAAAAAAGGAAAAGAAGTACGCGTGATGCAAGTCGGTTTTCAATATTACTTTGTACCGAATAAAGTAAATCTAGAAGGGTCACGGACTGTAAAAGGTGATATGATTACCGTTCAAAATGGTAAGGCGGTGCAAGTGTATAAAGCGAAAGCATTAACGAAAGAAGAAGTGTTTGCGTTTTATAAACCAGAAATAAACAGACTATTATTACTTGGTGGAGGCTATTTTGCTTTATTAGTAGTCGTTTCATTATTTGCATACGGAAAGCAATTTTTCTTGCAGAAAGCAGCGAACAAAATTATTCAAATTATGAGGGAAGATGTCTTTTCTCATATTCAAACGTTGCCGATTCGGTATTTTGATCATTTACCAGCAGGGAAAATTGTGTCGCGTGTGACGAATGATACAGAGGCCATTCGTGATTTATATGTAACGGTGCTTGCAACATTCGTTTCAAGTATCATCTATATTATTGGGATATTCGCTGCGCTATTTTTACTTGATGTAAAATTGGCGACGTTATGTTTACTCATCATCCCAATTTTAATTGTTTGGGCTATTTTATATAGAAAGTATGCGTCTGTATACAATCATAAAATGCGCTCTCGTTTATCTGATATTAACGGAACAGTGAATGAATCCATTCAAGGGATGCCAATTATTCAAGCGTTCCGTCAAGAGCGTGAAACGAAAAAAGAATTTGAAGAATTAAATGGCGATTATTTTAAGTATCAAAATAAAATTTTAAATTTAAATGCAGCAACTTCGCATAACTTAGTAGGTGTATTAAGAAATATCGCTTTCACAGGAGTAATTTGGTATTTCGGCGGTGCTTCATTAAGTGCTACAGGCGTCATTTCTCTAGGGATACTATATGCGTTCGTTGATTATTTAACACGATTATTCTCACCGATTACAAATATGGTGAATCAGCTTGCTAACTTAGAACAATCGCGCGTTGCATCAGAACGTGTTTTTGAATTATTAGAGGAAAAAGGGGAAGCAGTAGAAGAAGAACGTATACCTCGCTTACAAGGAAATGTGAAGTTTGATAATGTGTCGTTTTCTTATAATGGAAAAGATGAAGTGTTAAAAAATATTTCATTTGAAGCGAAACAAGGCGAGACAGTCGCACTTGTCGGTCATACTGGCTCAGGAAAAAGTTCCATTATGAATGTACTCTTTCAGTTTTACGAGTTTGAAAAAGGAAAGCTTACAATTGACGGTCATGACGTAAAAGAGATGCCGAAACAAGCAACTCGTGAACATATGGGAATTGTACTGCAAGATCCATTTTTATTTAGCGGAACAGTAGCATCTAATGTTAGTTTAGAAAATGAAAAAATTTCAAAAGAGCGCATCGTAAAAGCATTGCGTGATGTAGGTGCTGAAAGATTTGCGAACAATATAAATGAAGAAATTACGGAGAAAGGAAGTACACTTTCAACCGGAGAACGTCAGCTTATATCGTTTGCTAGGGCGCTCGCTTTTGACCCAGCCATTTTAATTTTAGATGAAGCGACATCTAGTATCGATACAGAAACAGAGGCGATGATTCAACAAGCGCTAGAAGTTGTGAAAAAAGGAAGAACGACATTTATTATTGCCCACCGTCTTTCAACAATTAAAAGTGCAGATCAAATTATCGTGCTTGATAGAGGGACGATTTTAGAAAAAGGGTCTCATGATGAATTAATGAAAAAGCGCGGGCGTTATTACGATATGTACAAAACGCAAATGGAAGGGAATCAGAGCGCTTAATAGGTATGGGGAGGAACTTGTGATTTTCACAAGTTCTTTTTTTAGTGAATCACGGCAATTAAATAAGAAGTATTATTTTACCTTTCGTACAATAAATGCTATATTAAAAAATGTTACTTATTTTTTGTATGTAGCATTATTTTTCCTTTTTGTTTGATTATGAAGAAAAAGGATAAACTAAATAAGAACATTTTCATTGAAAAATTGTTCAAGATTGCATACAATCAATATAGTTTTTAAATTCCTATCAGAATACTTGGAGGATTACCATCATGAAGAAATTATTTTCAGTGCTTGCAGTAACTACATTAGCGATCGGGATTGTAGCCGGCTGCGGTAAAGAAGAGAAAAAAGATACAGCTAGTCAAGACGCGTTACAAAAGATTAAACAAAGCGGTGAACTTGTAATTGGTACAGAAGGTACATACCCACCATTTACGTTCCACGATTCAAGCAATAAATTAACTGGATTTGACGTTGAACTATCAGAAGAAGTTGCAAAACGTTTAGGTGTAAAACCTGTATTTAAAGAAACGCAATGGGATAGCTTACTTGCTGGTTTAGATGCAAAACGTTTCGATATGGTTGCAAACGAAGTTGGTATTCGTGAAGACCGTCAAAAGAAATATGATTTCTCTAAACCATACGTTTCATCTTCAGCGGCATTAGTTATCGCAAAAGATAAAGATAAACCTGCTACATTTGCTGATGTAAAAGGATTAAAAGGAGCACAATCTTTAACAAGTAACTATGCAGATATTGCTAAGAAAAACGGTGCGGAAATCGTTGGTGTAGAAGGATTTAGCCAAGCAGCAGAACTATTAGCTTCAGGGCGCGTTGATTTCACAATCAATGATAAATTATCAGTGTTAAATTATTTAGAAACGAAAAAAGATGCGAAAATTAAAATTGTAGATACAGAAAAAGAAGCTTCAGAAAGTGGATTCTTATTCCGTAAAGGTAGCACTAAGCTTGTACAAGAAGTAGATAAAGCGTTAGAAGATATGAAAAAAGACGGTACGTATGACAAAATAACGAAAAAATGGTTTGGTGAAAATGTATCTAAGTAGTGCATTGATTTCAGATCGATTGTCTACTTGGATGGATATTATGCAGACTTCCTTCATGCCTATGCTGAAGGAAGCTGTTTTTACGACAATTCCATTAACGCTTATTACATTTATTATCGGTCTTATACTGGCAACGTTAACGGCGCTTGCACGTATTTCAGGTAGTCGTATTTTACAATGGATTGCTCGTATCTATGTATCTATCATTCGCGGAACGCCACTTCTTGTACAGTTATTTATTATTTTCTATGGTCTGCCAACTCTTAATATTGAAGTTGAGCCATATACAGCAGCAGTTGTTGGATTTTCATTAAATGTCGGTGCGTATGCATCTGAAATTATTCGTGCTTCTATCCTTTCCATTCCGAAAGGGCAGTGGGAAGCAGCTTACACAATTGGGATGACATATCCGCAAGCGTTAAAACGTGTTATTTTACCACAAGCAACGCGCGTATCAATTCCGCCGCTTTCGAATACATTTATTAGCTTAGTGAAAGATACTTCATTAGCATCGTTAATTTTAGTAACAGAAATGTTCCGAAAAGCGCAGGAAATTGCGGCAATGAACTATGAGTTTTTAATTGTTTATTTTGAAGCAGGTCTTATTTATTGGGTTATTTGTTTCTTATTATCAATCGTACAACAGATGTTAGAAAAGCGTTCAGAACGCTATACATTAAAATAATCCTTTTACAAAAGGAGTTTTTGTTTTTATGATTTCAATTCAGCACTTACAAAAAAGTTTCGGAGATAATACCGTACTAAAGCATATAGATTTAACAGTTGAGAAGGGCGAGGTTGTTGTTATTATCGGGCCGTCTGGATCTGGTAAAACGACATTCCTGCGTTGTCTTAACGTGTTAGAAACGCCAAACGCTGGTCATATTCGTATCGGTAATAAAGAGCTTAACTTCTCTCAAAAAGTAACGAAGAAAGATATTGTCAACCTTCGTACGCAAACAGGTATGGTATTCCAGCACCATAATCTATTCCCGCATTTAACAGCACTTCAAAATGTAATGGAAGGGCTCGTTACAGTGAAAAAGATGGGGAAAGAAGAAGCGAAGAAAAAAGCAAACTATTTCCTTGAAAAAGTGGGTCTAGCAGATAAAGTGGATTTATATCCGTTCCAATTATCAGGCGGACAACAACAGCGCGTTGGAATTGCTCGCGCGCTTGCAATGGAACCAGAAGTGTTACTATTTGATGAGCCGACGTCAGCGCTTGATCCTGAACTCGTTCAAGAAGTTCTGAAAGTAATGAAAGAGCTTGCTAAAGAAGGCATGACAATGGTCATTGTAACGCACGAAATGCGCTTTGCACATCAAATTGCGAACCGTGTTATTTTCATGGATGGCGGTGTCGTTGTCGAACAAGGTACACCAGAAGATGTATTTACAAATCCAAAAGAAGAACGTACGAAGAAGTTTTTACAAATGTTGCAATAAATGAAGGAAGGTCTCAAGGCATATGCCTTGAGACCTTTTTGCCATATATATTTATTTGTGGAATCCGCCAAGGCTTTGCTCAGCCATTGCAACTAGACGTTTTGTGATTTCGCCACCAACAGAACCGTTAGCACGAGCTGTAGAATCTGCTCCTAATTGTACACCAAATTCTTGAGCGATTTCGTACTTCATTTGGTCGATTGCAGCTGTTGCTCCTGGTACTACTAATTGATTTGAAGAATTTTGGTTTGCCATAGGAATATATCCTCCTTAGAGTTATAAAAATTTTTTTGGTTGGACTAGCTGGAGTTGAACCAGATTATCGCCCCGTTTGGCGCTAATCCATCGGTAATTAAGTTTGTACTCATAGTATGGATGTTACCTAGAAAGATATACGAAATAATAATTTGTAAATTTTGTAAAAAAATCTTAGTGATTTCGTAAATTATGAAATAAGAGTAATCGTTTTATTTTTTAGAAAGAAGGTAAAACTAAGAGCGATATGAAATATATTTTTCTTTTTGTATCCCGATATTTTGGGGCAAATCATTAACTTCTTATGTATGACTTATTACACTTATAGTTCTATTTTGAGTGACTGCTCCCCTATGCATAGCTAGATGCTCTCTTCAATCAGATAAAGTATGGAGGAATCGTGATGGGAATTTGCCCGTTTTGCAACGCATTAGAATCACAAACATATTCTTGTCAAAATTGCCAAAGTATACTCCAAGATTATGGGAAGGCTGTAGATTACATAGACGATTATAGTGCGTATATGGACCAAGAATTATTAAGTGCAGTAGATGGATTGACACATAATAATTCAAATGAATATTGCAATCATATTTTTTATTGCGGAGTATGTAACGTGGAAACAGAGGTTGTAGTAAAACTTGTGTAAATAGAAAACTTCCACCTTATGAATGAGGTGGAAGTTTTTGTTTTTGTTTTTGTATTTGTGAGTGAATCATAGGAGACGGAATATGCTCGTTGTTTGAGGAAGTCTCTGATTTTATTTGAGACATTTTTTCTTTTGTATCGCGCAAAGAGTGTTCAGTTAAGTAGATGGCATATTCGTAAAATAATTGGCGCGTTAGTTCACTCTGTTCTTTTAACTTGGCATCTTGGAATACAGTTCGCCCTGGTTTAGAGTTTGCTTCAAAGAGCCATGGGTTTTCCTGCGTGTCTAAACCAATATCAAAGCCGATTTCTCCAATATTTCCGGTTACTTGTTCATCGAGTGCGTAACTAATTTGTAAGGCTGTATGTTTTAATTTATTTTCAATTTGAATTTGTTTCGTTGAATCAGGAAAAAGTTCTTGTAGCAATTTCGTATCGCCACCGCTATTTACATGCGTTGTTAAGCTACCTTTGCCAGCAATTTTTGCGACGATTGCACTGACCATCCATTGGCCGAAATGATTTTTATTTGTATGAATGCGAAAATCAACAGGTTGCCCATCGAAGCGAAGTAAGGAAATACCTTGTTGGACGATAAATTTTTTTAAATCATGTCCTTTTAACACATGGTTCAGAAGCGTTTCTAATGATTGGTACTTTCTTAGTTTATTTTCTTCATTTTCGCGATAACGACAGTAGTAGCAATTCTCTGCTTGAGAATAAAATAGTTGATGAATATTTCTACCGAAGCTACCATGAATCGGTTTCATGTAAATTGATTTATACGTTCCGAGAAATCGTTCCACTTGTTCGAAGTGCTGAAATGTTTCTGTGTTTGGTAATAACGGCATGATGGATTCATCTTTCATAAGAAGTTGATGTACTTCCCACTTATTAAAAAACCCTGGGTTAAACCAAGGAATCGCATAGTCATGCTCTAGCTTTCTTTTTGCTCTTACGATCGGTTTATAATTTTCGGCTTTCCGATTTGGTAATCGATCGTAAATGACATTCGGTAAAGGGACTTTTTTCTTTATCCACTTTTCCTCTTGAAAGAAATACCCTTCAATTGTTTCGTCTTCCCAGTCTATATGTTGCACACCAAAAACGAATACAAATGGTCGTAAGGTGAATGGTGGAGTTAGTAACTCGCCAAGAGATGTGGAACGGTTCCCTAAAGGATTAGAAGCGTCATCGTTAAAACCAGTTGTGAAAATCCCGATTAATGGTCCGAAAATAATCGTTTCATTTTGTGTGAATGCATGGATAGTAGTGGAATGAGGCAGTAAAAGTTTTTCAGCAATTTGTTTTCCAATTATGATTTCGCGAGTAAAGGAATAATGAATTTTTACATCTTCACTTGCAACATGGCGTAGGCCGAAGGAAAGGGATGTAATTGGTGGTGTAATGGAAAAAATATAAGGTAAAGTAATACTATTTGGATTCTCGTCTGAAATGTTGAATGTATATATGTGCTCTTTCAAAATGGGTTTACCTCCTTTCATTATGGTGTAAAGCGACTGAATTTTAATGGTCCGTGATATATTTTTTCGGCTAATGAATCACTATGGCGAATGTAATGTTCGTACGGGGGAATCGTGTTGACATACATAAGCCAAATTGCCCCTTTTTGATCCATAATAGTGGAAAGCTCTAGCTCGAATAATGAAGAATAAGATGCATCTAGCGTTTGAAACACTTCATTTATAATGTCTTGTAAAGCGTCTTGTAACAATTGTACACCGGTACTAGATAGTACGTATTTAATTTTTGAAAATGCATGCAGCGAGGAATCATCGGTTGCCGATAGTAAAAGTTGATTCGGAAATGAACTTTTTTGTATAAACTGACCGATAACGTTCCACTTCTGTTCTTTATTTTTTTGTAAAATGGTTCGAATATGGAGTGGGTATGTTAATTGATTTGGAGGTTGCAGCATTGTATGCGTGATGTAACGTGCTGATCGTATATGAGATTTGTACCAAGATATAAATTCATCAGTTCGTTTAATTGGAGTAGAAGTATGGTAGGCATCATTTATCGTATCAACATGAAACGTTTTATTTTTATAAACGACCCGGTACAAACTTTCATTGGAATGTGCGTTAGTAGGACGTATAATAATATCTTTTGTTTTTAATAACAGTTTGAAAACGTTGTGTATCGTTGCTATTTCAAATTTTGGTATATAAGGAGATAATTTTTTATTCGTGAGAAATACATCATGTAGTTCGCTTAAGTCAATGAGTGTGTTGTTTAAAAAGGTAGTGGAAGCACGGTTGTGTAATGAGCGAATAATTGACTTTGCTTTTTCGACGTTTGTTTCCTCGTTAAAAGAAGAACGATCGTATATATAAGAAGGAATAGGGAATATTTGCTCTTTCCATTTTCCTGTATCTGTATCATAAATCAGACCAGAAATAAGATCTGTTTTAGGATCAATACCAAACGGCGTAAACTGGGCAACGACATTATGATAAAGCCGAGCGCGTTTAGCGATTTCGGTGTAATACGTTTGCTCATAATGAGGCTGAGAAGTTAAAATACCGAGAACCAACGAAATCACTCCTTTACTAACAAAATGTTGGCATAATAGGCGAAGCTATATATTGCAAATACGTTTTTATACCATTATACTTTTGTCCGTATGATGATATGCTATAGTTTTGGAGAAGCGAAAGGTTGATTGTAATGAATATATGGTTAAGTATGTTAACGACGACAGGGCTCGGAGCGATTATTGGAGGATTTACAAATCATTTAGCAATAAAAATGTTATTTCGTCCTCATCGCCCTATGTATATTGGGAAGTTTCAAGTGCCATTTACACCAGGATTAATTCCGAAGCGCCGCGATGAGCTTGCTGTTCAATTAGGGAGAATGGTTGTAGAACATTTGTTAACGCCAGAAGGAATCGGCAAGAAGTTAACAAATGAAGAGTTTCAAAAAGGTTTAATCCACTGGGCACAAGTAGAAGTGGATAAAGTAATTACGAATGAACAGTCACTGCGAAACATGTTAGAAAAATGGGACGTAGCGCATGTAGAAAAAGAAGCAACTGAGAAAATCGAACAGGTGATTACAGAAAAGATTCAGGCATTTTTAGAAGAGTACTATACATATACATGGGAACAAGCTTTACCTCATTCTGTTCATGAGAAAATAGAGAATGCGATTCCAAATGTTTCGGCATTTATTTTAGGGCGAGCAACTCAGTTTTTTGAGAGTGAAGAAGGTAAAGCACGTCTTTCAAAAATGATTGATGATTTCTTTGCTTCTAGGGGAACGCTACTTAACTTAGTCGGAATGTTTTTAGGGAATGTAAGTGTAGTGGATCGTGTGCAGCCTGAGGTCATTAAGTTTTTAGGGCAAGATGGCACAAAGCAGCTTTTAACTGAAGTACTGCAAAAAGAGTGGGAAAAGTTAAAAGGAAGAGAGGTAAAAGAATTAGAAACGTTTGTAGAAAAAGAAATGATTGTAAGCTCTATATTGTCAGCAGTTAAAGTTGAGGAAACAGTAAGTAAATTTTTAAATCAATCTGTGCAGCAAGTATGTGAGCCAGTTCGAGAAACAATTATGGAAAAGGTAGTTCCAAGTGCAGTAACGAAAGGCTTGAAGTGGGGAGCAGAAAACGTAGCGAGTATACTAAATAATCTCCACTTGGCTGAAATTGTGCAGCAAGAAGTGTCCACATTTTCCACGGAGAGACTAGAAGATTTAGTGCTGTCCATTACAAAAAATGAACTGAAAATGATTACGTATTTAGGAGCACTATTAGGCGGTATGATTGGAATTGTGCAAGGATTATTACTGTTGTTTCTTAAATAATAAGATATGTACATACAAATAAAAGTGAAATTTCTTCACATCTCTTGCATAGTTTGATATGGTAAGAAGAGGTGCGTATGTAAATGCACGTAAAAGGCAGTGCGTATGATAAGCGCTAGCCTTCTAAAGGAGGAAAAATAAAATGACAAAAAACATTCATGATGTAGCATATGAATTACAAAAAGCAATCGCTGAAAACGATGACTTCAAAACGTTAAAAGAGAGCTACGCAGCAGTTCAAGCTGATGCAGCTTCAAAGAACTTATTCGATGAGTTCCGCACAATGCAACTTAGCCTACAACAAAAAATGATGCAAGGCCAAGAAATCACTGAAGAAGACAACCAACAAGCACAAGAAGTTGTAGTTCGCATTCAACAAGATGCTAAAATTACAAAGTTAATGGAAACTGAGCAACGCTTAAATACAGTTATCACTGACGTTAACAAAATTATCATGAAGCCACTTGAAGAATTATATAGCGCGCAACAACAAGCGTAATAGTGGAAGACGCCCCTGTATAGGGGCGTCTTTTTTGTTTAGGGAATTTGATAGTTAGACCACAAAACCTCACTTTCAAAATAGCTATTTTGAAAGTGGTATGTAGTACATCCGTTAATTCTTTTTATTGCTGTTAATTGAAGTTTTAATGTTTTTTTCGTTTAAAAACTTTTCAATCTCTTTTTGCTTCCGTCCATTAGCTTTCTCAAGGTGCTTCGTAAAAGAAAAATCGGCTTTGAATAAGTTACCATCTTGGGCGAGTTTGTTTAATTCTTGATCTAGTTCTACGAAAATAGCCGTAGATGATGACATAAATTCATAGATTTCTTTTGAAGGTTTTTTATAATCAGTAGGTAAATTATTATTACTAATAAACTCATGGAAATTCATATCGTTTTGTTTCGCTAGATCGATTAGTTTTTGTAATTTTTTTCGATCGGAATCAGTGAAATTCTTATCAGGAGTTGTTGAGGCAAGTGGAATGATGTTTTCAGATAACTCCCAGCAATAATCTATATAATCTTTTATATTTTTTCTCATTTCATCTTCATTAATCGTTTCATTCTTTTTTGAGGAAGTGAATATAGTTTCCGGAATTTTAACCGTAACATCTTTAATAGATTGTACATCGTTTTCTTCCTTAGGTTGTGCACTGTTTGAACAAGCTGATAGAAATAAAACTGTAAGTAGCATGAGTGAATATAAAGTATATTTCTTCATTTTAATCTCCTTTTTTATTCATTAGTGTCTTTGTAAAATAGCTATATTCCATTTCAAATACTTTACTAAAAGTGCGTATATATGTTTGACCATTTGATAACATACGACGGATATGAGTAAACCGACGCAAAAAGCGATGAACACATTATAAACATCGGAATAACTAATTTGATGAAACCCTTTAAAGAATCCTAATCCTATTAATAAAATAGGTGAAATAATTAATACTGGAGTGGCAATGATTAGTGCTAGAAGAAAAGGTAATAAAAAGAGTAGTACGAAAAAGGCGATAAAGATAAAGGCAAAGTTTAAAACACTTAAGCTCATAACAGAAAATAGTGCAGTTATCATATTTTTGAAGCTTCGTTTCTTGTCAGCATTGCTTATTGCATAGGAAACATTAAGTTCTTTAGCAATGGTTTTAGGGTTTCCTAGTTTTCTAGCAATTTCTTCTTCACATTTCCCATCTTGTTTACCACTAATAAAATGAGTTTCATACTCTGAAATAATATCCTCCTTTTCTGAATTAGGTATATTCCGTAGGGAGGAACTAAGTTGGCTTAAAAACTCACTTTTGTTCATTGCGATCACTTCCCTTTATAAAATAATGAATTATAGCTGAGAATCCGCTCTTTGTTGAGAGGGGGATATACTAACTACGAATGTTATTCCAATTAATGGGTGTTCCAATATTTACAAATATATCATTTAGTAGTGTTCTTTGCAAGGTACTGTTATTTTTAAAATACCGTGATGAGATGGAAGTTTTTTAGATTTTTTCGAGAAAATATAAAAATATTATTTTAGGATAAATAAAGGGTTGTAAGCGCATTCCTTAATGAGCGTCAAAAAACTGTCAAATTCATATCGTTGGAAAAATAATGCATTTGTAATATAATGATAAATAATACTTCACCACGTTAATTAACTAGGTGAAGTTTAAAATCTTTATTACACAAATTATGAAACAAAGGAATGGTTAGTTTGAGTACAGGTGTAAAAGCAAACGACGTGAAGACAAAAACAAAAGGAGCAGATCTTGTTGTTGATTGTTTAATTAAACAAGGTGTTACACATGTTTTCGGTATTCCAGGAGCGAAGATTGACTCTGTATTTGATGTACTGCAAGAAAGAGGACCAGAGTTAATCGTTTGTCGTCATGAACAAAATGCAGCATTTATGGCAGCTGCGATTGGTAGATTAACAGGAAAACCGGGCGTATGTCTTGTAACTTCAGGACCAGGGACATCAAATTTAGCGACAGGTCTTGTTACTGCGAATGCGGAGAGTGATCCCGTTGTTGCTTTAGCTGGTGCAGTTCCACGTACAGATCGATTAAAACGTACGCACCAATCTATGGATAATGCTGCACTATTCGAACCAATCACAAAATATAGCGTAGAAGTAGAGCATCCTGATAATGTGCCAGAAGCATTATCAAATGCATTTCGAAGTGCGACTTCCACAAATCCAGGAGCTACTCTAGTAAGTCTTCCGCAAGACGTTATGACTGCGGAAACGAATGTAGAGTCTATCGGTGCGCTTTCTAAGCCACAGCTTGGAATCGCTCCCACACATGATATTACATACGTAGTAGAAAAAATAAAAGCAGCGAAATTGCCGGTTATTTTACTCGGTATGAGAGCAAGCACAAATGAAGTGACGAAAGCTGTTCGTGAATTAATTGCGGATACAGAACTTCCTGTCGTTGAAACATATCAAGCAGCTGGTGCCATTTCACGTGAGTTAGAAGATCATTTCTTCGGCCGCGTTGGCTTATTCCGTAACCAACCAGGTGATATTTTACTAGAAGAAGCAGATCTTGTTATTTCTATCGGTTATGACCCAATTGAGTATGATCCAAAGTTCTGGAATAAACTTGGGGACAGAACGATTATTCATCTTGATGACCATCAAGCAGATATCGATCATGATTACCAACCAGAGCGTGAATTAATTGGTGATATTGCCTTAACAGTAAATAGCATCGCAGCAAAATTACCGAAACTTGTGTTAAGTACGAAATCAGAAGCAGTGTTAGAACGATTACGTGCGAAATTATCAGAACAAGCAGAAGTTCCAAATCGTCCTTCAGAAGGTGTTACGCATCCACTTCAAGTGATTCGTACACTTCGTTCTTTAATTAGTGACGATACAACCGTTACATGTGACATCGGTTCCCATTCTATTTGGATGGCAAGATGTTTCCGTTCTTATGAACCACGTAGATTATTATTTAGTAACGGTATGCAAACGTTAGGTGTTGCACTTCCTTGGGCAATCGCAGCTACTTTAGTAGAACCAGGTAAAAAAGTAGTTTCCGTATCAGGTGACGGTGGTTTCTTATTCTCAGCGATGGAGTTAGAAACGGCGGTACGCTTAAATTCTCCAATCGTCCATCTTGTTTGGAGAGACGGCACATATGATATGGTTGCATTCCAACAAATGATGAAATACGGCAGAACATCAGCTACAGAGTTTGGCGATGTTGATCTTGTGAAATATGCGGAAAGTTTCGGGGCGTTAGGTCTTCGTGTTAACACGCCTGATGAATTAGAAGGGGTATTAAAAGAAGCATTAGCAGCAGACGGCCCTGTCATTATTGATATTCCAATTGACTATCGTGACAACATTAAATTAAGCGAAAAATTATTACCAAACCAATTAAACTAATGGAGGCAGATTTGAGATGACTGTTGCGCAATTAATTGATATTGATGCAAAAAAAACGAAAACGAGTAATGAAGTATATCAAACATCTACAATGCTTGCGCTATTAGATGGTATATATGATGGTGTGATTAGCTTTGAAGATTTGAAAAAACATGGTGATTTCGGTATCGGTACATTTGATCAATTAGATGGTGAAATGATTGCATTTGATAACGAATTTTATCATTTACGTTCAGATGGTTCAGCAGAAAAAGTAGAGCCGGAGGAAACAACACCATTTGCGACTGTAACGTTTTTTGAGAAAGAAATGAGTTATACAGTGGAGCATCCGATGAATCGTGAAGAAGTGGAAGCATTATTACATGAATTAATGCCGAGTAAAAACCTATTTTATGGTATTCGAATGGATGGTACGTTCCGCGAAGTAAGAACGAGAACGGTTCCAAGACAAGAAAAACCGTATACACCGCTCGTTGAAGTGACGAAATCACAACCCATCTTCTCATTTAAACATACAGAAGGTACGCTTGCTGGATTTTGGACACCAGATTATGCGCAAGGTATTGGTGTAGCTGGATTCCACTTACATTATATTGACGATGAAAGAAGCGGAGGCGGACATGTTTTCGACTATGTTGTTGAAAACTGTACGATCCAAATTTGTCAAAAAGCTCATATGCATTTAGCACTTCCAGAAACAGCTGACTTTATGGCGGCTGAATTATCTAGAGAAAATTTAGAGGATAATATTGCGACTGCGGAAGGTGCGGAGTAAAAGGGAGAGAGGCTGTCCCAAAAGGTGCTTTTTAGCCAAAACCGAATAGAAAGTGAAAGGAAGAAACGTTGATTTAATAACGTTTCTTCCTTTTCAATTTCATGTGATTTTACTTCGAAAGAGACTTATGAGACAACATCTTCTTTTATTTGTCGGTAAGTCGATATTGTTTATCCTGCTTTAATGGGCAGTAAGATCCCCACCTCCAAATTCAGCGAAAGCAAAGAAGTTAGGCGGGGGATCAACTGCCCATAAAAGTCCGATTGGTTCAACTAATAATCAGTGGGGGATGAAGGCACTCCCCACTGATTAAAGTTTCACTTTATTTCTTTGAAACAAACGGATGCCCCTCATAATAAAAACGCCACGGATAATGTACAGCTTCTTCTGCATAGTCGATATTAATACGAGGACCTGCTGTTATTTTGTATTGTGATGATAGGTGTTCTTCGTCTGGGACGATTTCTATATGCAATGTGTCACTTTGTAATGATACGCCTCGTTCTTCTAAAGTAATTCCGAGGGCACGGCATAGTTTGCCAGGTCCGTTCGTTAAGTTTTTATATTGCGCTTTTGTAATGTCCGTTTTGTTGTAGCGCGCTAGTTTTATTTCTTCTATTCCATCTACTGGCTCAAGGGCTCGAATGAGCACTCCTTGCGGGGTACCAACTGGTGCTGTAATGACGTTAAAACAATGATACATACCGTAAATTAAATATACGTAAGCATGTCCTGGTGCACCAAACATGACTTCTGTGCGATCCGTCCGTCTGCCGCCATAACTATGTGCGGCCTTATCATCGGGACCTTTATATGCCTCTACTTCAACAATGATTCCGCTTCGCTTTATTCCGTTTACAATATGAACAAGTTTTTGTCCGAGTAATTTCTTTGCCACTTCTAACGTATCGCCTTCATAAAAGGAAGGAGGTGCCTGCATTGTACTATCTCCTTTACTGAGTGTATATGTATATAGTAAACCAAATTTTCAGTAGAAATTCTAACTCGTTCTATTTGCTACATTTATTTCATAAATTATGGATAGAGTACAACAGCGAAGAGGGGGAGTGCGACATGATTTATCGCTTACTAGCTCTTAACATAGATGGGACACTACTATACAACAACGGAAAAATTGCAAAAGGATTAAGAGAAACAATTGAATTTGTGAAAAGAAAAGACGTATACGTTACATTATTTACGAGCCGTAATTTTCAGTCTGCTCATAAAGTAGCAAAGGCGTTAAAATTAGATTCGATATTAGTGACACATGGCGGTGCTTTCATTTCAGCAACGTTAGATAAGCCGTACGTTCAAAGAAGGTTATCGGAAGAGAAGACATTTAATATTGTGCAAGTATTAGAGCATTTTGACTGTAACGTCCGCATTTCTCATGAACGGTTTTCAATCGGAAATCGCGAGAGAAATACACCAAACTTAATTGCGCGTACTGTGCTATCGAGTGCGGATCCGTTATTTTATCCAGTTCAATTTGTAGATTCGTTAGGTGATGCGCTTCGTGATCATCCAGTCGCGGCGCCAAAAATTGATGTTCTTTTCCAAACGAAAGGTGAAAAAGAAAGAGGACTGAATACATTAAGAAAAGCGTTTCAAGATATAGAGTATATTGAATGTGATTCAAAACGAATAGAAATTTTGCCACAAAATGTATCAAAATTACGTGGATTACAATTGCTTGGAGAGCATTTAAATATTTCGCTAAACGAAATGGTTGCCATTGGAGATAGCATGGAAGATTTAGAGGTTATTGAAAATGTGGGTCTCGGAGTAGCGATGGGAAACGCGCCTGTAGAGGTAAAACAAGCGGCCGACTGGATTACACGTTCAAATAGTGAGAACGGCGTAGAGTATATGATTAAAGAGCATTTCCGCAAGCAATTCCCGCTTCCGTTTTTGAAGAATCATAAAAATACACCGAAACGATAAAGGAAAAACGTAGCTTTTGGCTACGTTTTTCTTTGTTTAAGCTTCAATAACTTTAAGCATTCGATTTAAAAATGCGGCTGCTTCAGCGCGTGTTGCTGTGCCTTTTGGTACGAATTCATTTCGTTCGTTACCTTTTACAATTCCGTATGCATAAACGTTTTGTAATGCTTTTTTATCGTATGCTAAGTGTTGGTCAGTGAATGGTAATTTCACTTCTTTTCTATAAATCCAGTTATATTCTAATGCACGGTCAATCATAATAACAGCTTCATCCGTGTTATTGTAGCATTGGGATCAAATTTATTATTCCCACGACCATTAATGATCCCTGCGCTAGCGGCGCGGTTAATTCCATCTATTAAAGATGGGTGTGCTTCGTTTAAGTCTGTAAATTTAGCGTTTCCAGCAGGTAATTTTAAAGCTCTCGACATTAAATTTGCAAACTCAGCTCGTGTCACGAGGCGGTTTGGCCAGTAAGAACCATTGCCGTCACCGAACATGATTTTTCTAGCAGCTAATTGACGAATGTCTTGCTCATACCAACCACCTGCAATGTCGTCTTTTTCATGAGGGACTTCTAGCGGCGGCATAACATCTTTACGATGTTCGTTATAGTAAGCGTTCGTGCCCTTTAAGAAAGCATCCCATTGTCCGCGCTGAATCATAAATGCAGGGCAGTTTTTTCCGCTCCAAAATTGATGCTTTTGAACGTGATCTAGAGATATGTTTAATTCATTCATTAAGAAAGCAGCTAACTTGCGCGCATTTTCTACCGCTTTCGTATAATTTCCATCACTATTCACAGCAATTTCAATTCCGATAGATTCATAGTTTCCAGTTTTATCTCCAGCATGCCACCCAACTTCATTTAGCGGAAGATGTTGATAAATTTCTTTGTCATCTACTGTAAAATGCCAAGACGCTGAACGATCAGTATTTCCGCGAGCTTGATTATCTAAGTACTTCGCATGATTTAAAGCGTTCGCACCTTTACTTGTATTAGCAGTTTCATGAATTGTAATGTATTTCGGTTCCATTGCGTAGCCAGGGCGAATATTTTCATTTCCTTTTGGAACAATCATTTCTTTAAATGTAACACCATAAACGTTATTTGTAGGTAAATTAGATGGTGTTTTGAAGAAAGTTGCGCTTCTCTTTTCGATAGCACCTGTTTTTTCAAATAATGATGCTTTCGTACCGTCGAATGTAGCTGAAGGAGCATAAATCCATTTCTCAGTTCCATTCATTTGAATGTTAAACCAATTCCCAGCTTGTTCAGTAGGAGCTACTGTTTGTGGCTGTAATTTCGTTTCTTCTTTAAACGATTGGAAAGGGAAGGAATATACTGATGTTTCTTCTGATACAATTAGCTTTTGATTCGAGAGTTTATGAATCTCTTGTACTTCTAAACTATTACTTTCCTTATTAACCCAGCCAGCACCAAACGTAGTTTGTATGTAATATGCATTCCCTTTTTTCTTCGTTGCTTTTACTACTGGTTCAGCAATTTCAATATTTGTTTTCGTTTTTAAGTCATTTGAATCGTATAGTGGAAGTTTTGTTGATAAGTGGAGAAGATATTCACCCGAGATTTCAAGGTCGTTTTCTTCGTCATGTCTATGCTGCTTTGCATGTTCCTCAATGCTTTTTAAAGCTTGCTCATCCGTAGACAATTCCGCAGTTTTCTCTATGCTTTCCGCGAATGAATGGATAGGTGCTACAAATGTTTGTAATGCTAAAGATAGTGCTAAAATATTGTAAAACTTTTTTTTCATAGTTGTTTTAACACGTGATAGTCTTTATGTCGTGTTAAGAGTCCTCCTTTATATGTATTTAAATTAGTAGCAAGTACTAATACGTTCTAGATTGTAACAAGAGTATATTCTAATGTCTATACAACTAGGGAAAGTTCATGAAAAATCAATATTCAGTTTGTTTTAAATAGGATATGATAATAAGGTAAAACCTTCTGTATTGACCTGCAAACGCCCTTCAAGTAAACTAAAGAGAGTTTGCAAATGAAAAGGTGATAATGTTGTTAATTTCAATTAAAACGTTACAAGATGATCGTTTTTTACGTCCGCTACAAAATATTGGCGGCTTATTTTTTGAAGATAGTACGATTGGATTTGAACAAGAGGAAGCAAATCTTATCGTTGATATACACATTGAAGAGAATGTGAAAGCATCAGCTCGTTTAACAGATGTTGCGACTGGAAATGTGTATGAAGAAACATTCGCAAAAGATTTATCTGCTTTTACAGATGAAAAAGAGCGTATGAAGCAAGTGAAGCACGTTGTTTCTTATGTATATCTTTCTGTTCTTCAGCAGTTAACTGGTATTGAACAAAGCTGGGGTATTTTAACTGGAGTTCGTCCAACGAAACTTCTTCATAAAATGCTTCAAAACGGTATGTCAAAAGAAGAAGCGCACCAAGAACTTCGTGAAAGTTATTTAATTCATGAAGAGAAAATTGAACTTCTTCAACGTATCGTTGATTGCCAATTAGCGGTAGTTCCGGATTTATATCGTTTGAAAGAGGAAGTAAGTATTTATATCGGTATCCCATTCTGCCCAACAAAATGTGCATATTGTACATTCCCGGCGTATGCAATTAACGGACGTCAAGGCTCTGTTGATTCATTCTTAGGTGGTTTACATTATGAAGTTCGTGAAATTGGTAAGTTTTTAAAAGAAAAAGGTGTAACAGTTACGACGATTTATTACGGCGGCGGTACACCGACAAGCATTACAGCAGAAGAGATGGATATGCTGTATGAAGAAATGTATGAAGCGTTCCCAGATGTGAAAAATGTGCGTGAAGTAACAGTTGAGGCAGGTCGCCCAGATACAATTACGCCAGCGAAGCTAGAAGTGTTAAATAAATGGAACATTGACCGTATTAGTATTAATCCGCAGTCATACCATCAAGAAACATTAAAAGCAATTGGACGTCATCATACTGTAGAAGAAACAATTGAGAAGTATCATTTAGCTCGTGAAATGGGAATGAATAATATTAATATGGATTTAATTATTGGTCTTCCTGGTGAAGGGTTAGATATTTTCAAGCATACGCTAGATGAAACAGAAAAGTTAATGCCAGAATCATTAACAGTTCATACGTTATCATTTAAACGTGCTTCTGAAATGACGCAAAACAAACGTAAATATAAAGTAGCAGGTCGCGAAGAAATTACAGCGATGATGCACGAAGCAGAAGAGTGGACGCAAAAGCATAATTACGTACCATATTACCTATACCGTCAAAAGAATATTTTAGGTAACTTAGAGAACGTTGGTTATGCAATGCCGACACAAGAAAGTATTTACAACATTGTCATTATGGAAGAAGTACAATCAATTATCGGACTTGGCTGCGGGGCATCAAGTAAATTTGTTCATCCGAAGACAGGTGCAATTACGCACTTTGCTAATCCGAAAGATCCAAAATCATATAACGATGGCTTCGTAAAATATACAGAAGACAAACTGAAAATTTTAGAAGAGCTATTTGCATAAGAAGAAAGGAGCTGTTCCGAGTCGGGACAGCTCCTTTTTTATCTTGTCAGTTTTTGTCGGTAAGTCGATATATCTGGAAAATCGCCGATATAATTCAAGTTGCGCCGATATATTTTGAAAATCGCCGATATAATTCAAGTTGCGCCGATATATCCGGAAAATCGCCGATATAATTTCACTTACCGCCAAAAGCGGAACTGTTTGTAAAACTATGTCGATAATAATCAGAAAAATTAGTCAAATCATTAAAGGACAATGTCTACTTATGGACGAAATGATAGATTTATGAAAGAGAAAAGGGGGAAATTGTTGGCATGTACATGACGATAGGGAGAATATTTGATTTATCTGTTGGTAAGTATCTGAATAAAGAGGCGTTAGTGGAACCAGAAAAAAATATTCGCTGGACGTATAAACAGTGGAATGAGCAAATAAATAAAACGGCGCATGCTCTATTAGAAGAAGGGGTAAGAAAGGGCGATACGGTATCTGTTTACTTATATAATTGTCGTGAATTTGTAAACGTTTACTTAGCCTGTGCAAAAATTGGAGCGATCTTTAACCCGATCAATTTCCGCTTAAAAGCAAAAGAAGTATCTTATATTCTTCAGGATGCATCCTCGAAAGTCGTTGTTTTTGAAAAAGCAGTTGAGCCAACTGTCGCTATCATTGAACGAGATTTTCCGAATTCGTCTTTTTGGTATGTAGAAGACGATACACCTTCTTATGCAAGTTCTTACCATGAAAAAGTGAACGCAGCATCTTCTAAGAAAATAGATATCGAAATTAATGAAATGGATTATTGTTCGATGCTGTATACGAGCGGTACGACTGGTCATCCGAAAGGTGTATTACATCGCCATCGTGAAATGGCTGAGCATAGTATGATTTGTACGTATTTCCTAAAATATAATCGAGATAGTGTCGGACTTGTCGTTGCACCTTTATATCATTGCGGTGAGCTGAATGCTGGAATTATCCCGCGTATTCAAGTTGGCGGAAAGAATGTTATTTTACATCATTTTGATACGGAAACAGTATTACATACAATTCAAGAAGAGAAGATTACGACATTCTTTGCAGCACCGACGATGTGGAATATGCTGTTGCAAAAAGATTTAACGCAGTATGATTTAACGTCAATGAAGATCGGTATATACGGCGGGGCTGCAATGGCGCCAGCATTAGTGAAGGAATGTAAAGAACGTCTTTATATTGATCTTGTTCAAATATACGGAATGACAGAAATGGGACCAGTTGTTGCGTTTCTCGTAGAAGAGGATCAAATTACGAAAGCTGGTTCAGCAGGCACGCCATGCTTTAGTCATGAAATTCGAATTGTAAAACCAAGCGAAGATGCACCGGCAGAACCAGATGATGTATTGCCTCCTTATGAAGTAGGAGAGATTATTTTGCGCGGTCCAACTATGATGGCTGGTTATCATAACCGAGAAGAAGCAAATGAAAAATCGATGTATAAAGGATGGTATCACTCTGGTGATTTAGGCTACTTCGATAAAGATGGTTATTTATTCGTCGCAGATCGCGTGGATGATATGGTGATTAGTGGCGGCGTTAATATTTATCCACGTGAAATTGAAGATTTCCTCCATAGTCATCCTGGTATATTAGATGTTGCGGTGCTTGGTGAGCCGGATGAATTATGGGGAGAACGTGTTGTGGCAGTTGTTGTGAAGAAAGATGAAACAATTACAGAGGCTGATTTAGAAACGTATTGTAAAGAAAGTGATGAATTAGCGGATTATAAACGTCCACGTCATTATTTATTTGTGGATGAACTTCCTCGTAATGCAAGTGGGAAATTACAGAAGTTTGTGCTTAGAGAGTCTTTAAAAGGGGCAAAAAAATAGAAAGTGGGGGATGCCCACTTTCTATTTTTATTTACGTGAAAACCCTTCTTCATCAAGGTATTCCGCAGCTTCTGGATAAGAGTTAAATGTACCGTCTAAATTTACACCAGCGTACACGTTCCACATATCGTCCTCTGAGATAAGAGTAAGGATATGACCGTCTTCGTTCTGCCATTCTTCTTCTTTCGCAGGTTCTGCAGGAATTACTACTTCTTCTTGTGAAAGTAATTCAATTGATTGCTCGATTACTGAGCGTAATTCATCTGCTGAAAATTCGCGGATGTTAACCATACCTTTATCATCCGTTTTGTAACCTTTAATACCACTTGCATATACAAATCCGTTTCCATTTGGATGTAAGTGATAAACAACGTTCTTTTTATCTAAACGACTTTCTTCAAAGTGAAAGTTCACACGTTTTAATGATACGTTTTTTCTTTCTAATTCAGGGAAAGATTCAATAATCGATAATTTTTCTTCAAAAGTTAGCATAGTGCCTCCAAATATATAATAAAAGATTTAATTTGTTCATTATAACATAGTTATAATCGTTTCCAAAGATGCGGCGTGAGCTTATAATTGAATGCGTTTACGTCACGACACTGTAAAAAGTGGACTAACGAATGTATCTTTTTAGGTGTACAATGGGAAATGGACTTTATATGAAGGTGGTTATTATATGTTTCAAAAAATAGCAAATGAATGTTTAGCAGGTTTTACGGTTGCGATCGTTGCGTTGCCACTTGCCATTGCATTTGGTATTGCTGCAACGGGAACGTCTGAGGGAGCACTAGTTGGATTGTATGGTGCGATTTTTGCAGGTTTATTTGCGGCGTTATTTGGTGGTACACCTGGGCAGGTTACAGGGCCAACTGGACCGATTACGGTTATCGCAACAGGGGTTATTGCGACGCACGGATTAGAGGCAAGTTTTATAGCATTTATGATGGCGGGACTATTTCAAATTTTATTCGGTGTATGTAAGCTTGGCTCGTACGTTCGTTACATTCCGTATCCTGTCGTTTCAGGATTTATGAACGGTATCGCATTGATTATTATTTTAGGTGAAATGAAACATGTGCAAAATAGTTTTCTACTCGTCGTATTAACGATTATTGTCATGATTGTTTCCGGAAAGTGGATTAAGGCAATCCCATCTAGTTTAGTCGCATTAGTAGGTGTGACAGCTATGCTTCCTTTATTTTCTTCTGCGTTAGAAGGGCTTACAGTGAGGTTACCGGTTATCGGAAATTTGTCATTAAATATGGTGATTGAAAAAATTGGGACGATTCCAGAAGCGATGCCAACGCTTCATATTCCATCTTTAAGTGGAACAGGCGTAGCAGAACTTGTTTTACCAGCGCTTAGTATTGCTTTATTAGGATCGATTGACTCGTTGTTAACATCGGTCGTAATGGATAACGTGACGGGGACACGTCATAAAAGTAATAAAGAACTTGTCGGACAAGGTATCGGTAATATGATGAGCGGATTGTTTGGCGGATTAGCAGGGGCAGGTGCGACTGTACGATCTATCGTTAATATAAGAAGTGGCGGTAAAACGGCGCTTTCAGCAAGTATGCATAGTGTTATATTATTTATTTTCATTATGGGACTTGGATCAGTCGTACAATACATTCCGCTTGCTGTATTATCAGGTATTTTAATTTTAACTGGTATTGGCATGTTTGATTGGGAAAGCATGAAGAAAATGCATGTAGCGCCAAAAGGTGATGTCATTGTTATGCTCATAACAATGATTGTCACAGTGAAGTTTGATTTAATGATCGCGGTTGGCTTCGGAATTCTTCTTTCCTTCATTATATACATGGTGAAATGTAAAGAACGTAAATCTTCTATTGTAAAAGAAAAAGAAGCGACATATAAAATTAAAGGCCCACTTTCGTTTTTAACAGTGGATCGTGTTTTTTATGCTTTACAAGACGTAAAATCTCCGGTTGTTTTACGTATGAAAGATGCACGCTATATGGATGTATCAGGAGCTATGGCGTTATTGAATTTCATTGAGCAGTCGGATAAGTCAGGATTGAGTGTAACGCTAGAGCAAGTACCTGCTCATATTAAAAAGACGTTAGTAGTGATGGCGAGTAATGAACAGAAAGATAAATTACTGTTTGTAAAAACGGAAACTATATGAAGAAACACCCTTATATAAGGGTGTTTTTGTTGTTTATAACATCTGTATATAAAGATGTTATGAGTCTGTTGACATTTATTCCTCTTAGAAGTATAGTAACATTCTAGATTAGGTATTTGATATTATAGTAATGTATATGAATTTTGAGATTCCTTTTTTGTCAGAAGGAAGAGCTTTAAGCTGGAGGGAATAATTGATGTACAAACAGTTACCACACGGAGTGAAGATTGGGATTACACGCTCAATTGTTGTTTCTTTTGAGAAGTATATGAAAGAAATTGAATGGAACGAAGAAAAGTTTGATATGCAACAATTTGTTGAACAGTGGAAACAGTATTTATACACAAAATCAACTTGGATCAATAAAGTAGATGACGAGTTGAAAGGACATCCAGATTTCCATCAAGCGTTAGCAATGAAAGTAAATGAAAAAATTAACGAGCTTATTAATGAAAAACCGAGCGAAGAACAAGTGGAGCAATTAAAAAGAAATAAAGTAAAGCATGCAGATGAAATGTGCAAATTAGAAGCTGAATATCATATTGAACGTTTATTCGTAACGAAATAAATTTTACATAAAGAAAAAGCCTGTCCAAAGAGGTGTGATGACCATCTTTTTGAGCAGGCTTTTTGTATGAAAAAAAGTAAGAGAGGCGAGCTTCTCTATGATTAGTCCTGTGGTACAAGTGCCTTCCAAGAAGATAGGTCCATATCTTCTTTTAATATAGATGAAGCAGGGAAGACAAATGACCACGGTTTTGTAGTGTTCGCTTTAATTTCAAGGTTCGGTAATGTGAAAGCGCCTTTAACAACAACTGCACCTGTGGCATCTTCAATATGAAGAGGAAGTTGCTCTAGTTGAATGTTGTCTTTACAACCGTTACGAATAAGAAGCGTTGTATGTAAATCGCCGTTTTCTTTTCGTGCAGCTTGCAGACCTAGGAAGTTAATTTCACCATCATTTGGAGGTGTTAAATTGTCTACGAAATTACGTAAAGCTTCTTTGCTTGCTTCAGGTAACTGAGCTTCCCAAGATGGATCTAAATCTAATACATGCTTACTTTCAAGTTCGAACGCTAATTCCCAATCCGTTTGCGATAATTCAGCATCTGTAATTGTTTCTTGCTCAAATGTAAAGATAAACGGCATATTTACATTTGCAGGAATATCTCCTAATGCAGAAAGGTTGAATGTTTTTCGCGCGCATAATTTTTTCTCTTTATTTAGAAGAATTAATGTAACTTCTTCGAAAGAAATTGGTTTCGGAACAGTGCTGCGAATAAATACAGCTACGTCATAACCGTTATCACGCTTTTCAATCTCAATTCCAGATAAAGAAATTTGATATTCTTCTAAACGTGGTAGTTCTTTATGTAAAAATTGATAAATGTATTTTTGTTCTTGTCCTACTGCACCCCAGCTAGGGTGGAAGTAAAGCGTTGGTTGTACAGTTTTATTTTCAGTATTTGTGCTTTCTTGTCCGAATAGTTGATTACTAGAGACAGTCGTATCTTTTCCGTTTTTCTTAGCTTTTTTTAGGAATGATAACATAATTTTTCACCTCGTTATTGTACGTTTTCAGGAACACCTAAATGTCTTGCAACATAGTGGCACATTTCTTTTTCGAAATTACCATATGTGTATAAAAAGATATCTAAAGCTTCTTTTTGATAAAGACGAGTAGGGTCTTCTTGTTGATATTGTCTTAGTCCGATGCCTTCTTTTAAGTGAGTCATTGCATCTAAGTGATTGACCCAGTTCTGATCTAGGAAATGAAGGGCAACATATCGTAGCGACTGTTGTAAATCAGTATGGCTATCTAGCTCATTTACGCGCTCTTTATAAAGAGATAATGTTTCTTTCAAAACGGATTGTAAATCTTCCGGTGAATGTACATTATTTGCTGATAATGATGGCATATTTTCTACTGATAAAATTTCGTTTAGACTTGCTGTTAAACTAGCAAAATCCCATTCTTCTGGAAGCATACCTTCTACAAGATATTGCTTAGAAATGGCTTCTACAGCATGATCAATCATTGGAATAATAATTTCAATCATATTTGTATCTTCTTGTAATAAGTTATTACGTAATTTATAAATAACGTTACGTTGGTCATTTATTACATCGTCTAACTTTAAATTGTACTCACGCATGGAGAAATGGCTACCTTCACAAATTAATTGTGTACGGTTTACAAAATCATGGACTTTAGAAGTTAGAATAAGTCCTGTTTCATCTGTTTTCAGTGATTTCATTAATTTCTCGACTTCTTCTTGTGCGAAACGTTTTAGCATTTCATCTTCTAAAGAAAGGAAGAATTGAGAGCTACCTGGGTCACCTTGGCGACCAGCACGACCTTTTAGCTGATTGTCAACGCGTCGCGATTCATGGCGTTCTGTCCCGATTACATGTAATCCACCAAGTTCGTGAACACCCTCACCTAGTAAAATATCAGTACCTCGTCCGGCCATATTCGTCGCAATTGTAATTTGACCTTTTTGTCCAGCAGTTGCGATTAAATCAGCTTCTTGTTCTGCGCTTTTTGCATTTAATAATTGATATGTAATATTTGCTTCATCTAAGTAACGGGCAACGGTTTCTGATTGTAAAATAGACATTGTCCCAATTAAAATCGGGCGTCCTTGTTTATTGTGCTTTAGAACATCTTCACGTACAGCTTTATATTTTGCATCGGCTGTTACGTATACGACATCCTTTTTGTCTTCACGAATGATTGGACGATTTGTCGGAATCGGCATAACTTCCATGTTATATACACGATTAAATTCTTTTTCTTCCGTTTTTGCTGTACCTGTCATACCAGATAGTGCTGGATACATACGGAAGAAGTTTTGAATTGTAATGGATGCTTGTGTTTGATTTTCTTCAGTGATTTCTAAGCCTTCTTTTGCTTCAAGAGCTTGGTGTAAACCGTCACTTAAAGAGCGACCATCCATAACACGACCCGTGAAAATATCTACAAGTAGAATTTTTTCATCGTGTACAATATAGTCAACATCACATTGGAAAGCGACATGAGCTCGTAATGCTTGAATCATATAATGATATAAAGTTTGATGTTCTAAATCATATAGGTTATCGATATCAAATAAATCTTCTATTTTTGTAATACCGTCTTCTGTAAAACTAGCAGATTTCGTTTCTGCATCGTATGTGTAATGAAGAGTATCTTGGAATGATTTAATAACTTTTGCACATAAATAGTGTAAATCAGAGCTGCTTGATTTTTTACCGGCGATAATAAGAGGCGTCTTCGCTTCATCAATTAAAACGCTATCAATCTCATCGATAATAGCAAAATGATAGGGACGTTGCACCTGCTCATCTTTTGAAGCAGCCATATTATCACGTAGATAGTCAAAGCCAAATTCTGTTCCAATACCGTATGTAATATCAGCTTCGTAAGCAAGTTTCTTTTCGGTAGGATCGATTTGAGGAATATTTAATCCAACCTTTAAACCTAGAAATTCATGAACTTGGCCAATTAATTCTTTATCTCGTTTTGCTAAATAGTCGTTTACAGTAATAACGTGAACGCCTTTTCCTTCAAGAGCACGTACGTATGTTGGAAGAGAAGAAACTAATGTTTTTCCTTCACCAGTTGGCATCTCTGCAATATTACCTTCTAATAGTACAAGGCCACCAATTAACTGTACATCGTAGTGACGTAATCCAAGTACACGTTTTGCTGCTTCACGTACAACAGCGAACGCTTCAACTTTTATATCATCCACTGTTTTTCCGTCACGAAGCATGTTTTTAAATGTGATCGTTTTATGACGCAATTCTTCATCAGATAAATCAGATAGTTTTTCTTCCAGATTATTAATTTCTTGAACAAGTTGTTCATACTTTTTTAGTTTTCTCTTCTGAGAATCTCCTAACAGCTTTTTTACCGAATTCAGCATGTTGTAAACACTCCTCTTACTGACAATAGCTACATTATAGCACATGTTTATCCCGAATAAGTAGAAGTAGTAAATTGAAGAAATAACTGGATATAAATAAGGCGTTAGTGTACATACTATATTTAAAACATAGAAAGAAAGAGAGTATTCAATGTATAAGAAATTTGGTATGATAGCTAAATGAGATAAAGTGAAATTTTTCAAAAAAGAGAAGAATATAGCTATCTCGTTTTATGTTGTAATATGTATGGAAATTATATATTGAAAGAAAAGAGCTAGAAGATGAATAATAAGTTTGTGAAAGGCGCTGCGATTTTAACGATTACAACGTTTCTATCGAAAGTGTTGGGAAGTTTTTTTCAAATCCCATTACAAAATATAGCAGGAGATGAAGTACTGGGGATTTTTCGCCTTGTTTTTCCTGTGTATATGATAGCTTTAACTTTATCAGTAGCGGGAGTACCGCTAGCTATATCAAAATTAATCGCTGAACTTCATGAGAAGAATGATGAGAACGGAATTGCCAAACTATTTACTTCAGCATCTATTATTGGAGTAATATTTGGAGTGCTTGGATTTTCAGTTATTATGATTGGATCAAGTATGTTTGCAAATATGCTTGGTGGACAAGATACAAGACTTCCATTAATCGTAACTTCGTTTGCGTTATTAATCGCACCATATATGGCGGTATATCGAGGATATTTCCAAGGTTTTGGAGATATGATTCCTACCGGGGTGTCACAAGTAATTGAACAGTTCATTCGTGTTTTCTTTATGTTAGCAATTGCATTTTTATTTGTATATTGGAATAAAGAGAGTGATGTTGTAACAGGCGGCGCAATGATTGGTTCTTGCCTTGGAGTAATTACGTCACTTATCTATTTGAGAATGAAGTATGTAAAAAGTATATATCGTTATAAAAGTAATACATATTCACTACAAGATTTTAAAGATAATGCAAAAAAGATACTTCAGGTCTCGATTCCAATTGCAGTTGGAGCATTATCGATGCCGGTGTTAAATTTAGTTGATTCTGTAACGATTCCACATATGTTGCATGAATCCACTACAACGATTCAAGAACAATTTGGTATATATAGTCGTGGATTTGCGTTTACACAATTAATTGTCGTGTTTGCAAGTGCGATGGTATTTCCGTTAATCCCGTTGTTAACTGCTGCATTAACAAAGAAAGATAGAGTGTTAGCAAAACAAACAATTGAACGGACAAATGAGCTTGCTCATGTTTTAACAACGCCGATAACAATCTGGCTCATGGCACTTACAATCCCGTTAAATGTTGGATTGTTTACAGATGCGAAAGGGAGCGGAATGTTAGCTATTTTAATTGGTAGTTCGTATTTCACATCACTTATGGTATTATCAATAGGAATTTTGCAAGGAATTAACCGTTCTAAGCAAGCGGCGTGGATAGTTGTTGGAGCGAGTTTTGTAAAAGTCATATTAAATATAGTACTTGTAAGTCAATTTGGCATAACTGGTGCGGCTTATAGTACACTTATCATATATATCATGATTTGTATCGTAAATTATATATACATTCGAAAAGAATTGGCTTATTCGATTCGAATGGATAGATTTTTTGCTGTAATTGGAGTATCGAGTATAGTAGGTATAGGATTATATTGCACATCTACGTTCATAAATGTGGTAGATTCTAGACTTATTGCAATAATATATAGCGGTGTAGCGTTTTGTGTGGCCTTGTTTATATATGGCATATGCGCATTAAAGTTGAACTGGATATCCAAAAAGCAAATTCCATTTTTACGTAAGTAAATTTATCCATAAATGAGTATGGCTATTTATATGTTTGGGAAAGAAATCAATTTAAAGTTATCCAACTTTTCTTATTAAAGAGTTGATAGCGATTTGTTGAATGACAAAAAGTTGATTGCGAAATGTTGGAGGAGATTAAGAGTGCGGTTAGTTTTATCAGGATATTATGGTTTTTATAATGTTGGGGACGAAGCAATTTTGCAATCAATTATTAAAGCGCTACATGAAGAGGATCCTACTCTTGAGCTTGTTGTACTTTCGAATGACCCCGACTATACAAGAAAAATGTACGGTGTAGAGGCAGTAAATCGCTGGGATATAAGAGCAATTTATAAGGAAATAAAGAGAAGTAATGGCTTAATTAGCGGAGGAGGAAGCCTCCTTCAAGATAAAACGAGTATTAAAAGTATTTTGTACTATACGGGTATTATGCGAATTGCTCGTTTTTTGAAGAAGCCGTATTATATTTATGCGCAAGGAATTGGTCCAATTACGAAAAGACAAAATCGTTTATTAGTGAAATGGCAAGTATCAAAAGCGGAATATATATCAGTTCGTGATGAAGATTCATTTTTGTATTTAAAAGAAATTGGTATTAAGAAGGATATCGAACTAGTTCCAGATCCAGTATTGGCATGTCAACCAGAAGGAATGAAGTCGGAGTGGTTGCAAAAACATGCGATTCAAGGGAAAGTAATTGCAGTTAGTGTGAGGTATTGGGACGCGAAAGAAGATTATATGAAGAAGCTAGCAGATACGCTGAAAAAATTTAAGCGTGATGGATACCATATTTTATTCGTACCAATGCATGGACCATTTGATCAAAATGCATCACGCGATATTATTAATTTAATGGGAGAAGAAGCTCATATGCTTCCGTATAAGCTCGATATTCATGAGAAAATTTCAATTTTGTCGGAATGTTCGCTTCTAATCGGTATGAGACTGCATGCACTCATACTATCTGCGGTTGCCAATATTCCTATGGTCGGTATTTCATATGATCCAAAGATCGATTCATTTTTACAACAAGTAAATCAGCCGATTATCGGAAACGTAGATGGTGATTGGACGTCTGAAACTTTGTATAATGTCGCAACGAAGCAATTAGAACAAAAAGAATATGTACAAGAAACATTGGAACAAAGAGTAGAAGAATTACGAGAGCAAATTTCAACAGCGTCTCGATACATCATAAGTGACTTGAATTCAAAAGAGTTCAAAAAAAGAGGAATGGGATCTTAATTTAAGAGGACATCCTCTTTTTTATTTTTTGAAAAAGAAAATGTCGAAATAAAAAATAAATTTGTAGAAAAATGTCGAATTACGTAAGTGATTGTAAATGTATGCTCATAAAGAAAGAAGTTTGAGAGATAAGATGTATGTTTAAAAATCCTAACATTAATATATATTGAATGTTAGGATTTAACGTTTTATTTAGTAAATGATAAAAAATAGGTATGGTAATTTTGGGGAATCTGATGGTAATAAAAATGTCGAATCATAGAAAAAATAAGTTGTCGATTAATGTCGTAATATCTTTATAGTTAAATATTGAAATTGGAAACGTTTTTCTGTTATAGTTGTAAATGGTTATAAGAAGATTGTTATAAATGTAATTCAGACGCGTTTTTCTATTCATTTAAAATATTCAGATTTCTAAATCTGGATTCTTTGAAACAAAAGTCGAAAAAACGATCGTTTCGAATTGTGAAAATTCACTTTTTTGTCGAATTTAAGGTTTTAAATTAGATGAAAAGAGTGTATGATTTCTTTATGATATCTCTAATACGGGATATTCTATTATTCCGTACAAGGAATACTTTAACCACATTTATATCTACTAGTTTCAAAAATAAATAGAATATCTATTTAAAACATTATGTAACTAGTATTACATTCCTAAGGAGGAAATATATAAAATGGCAAAGACTAACTCTTACAAAAAAGTAATCGCAGGTACAATGACAGCAGCAATGGTAGCAGGTGTTGTATCTCCAGTAGCAGCAGCAGGTAAAACATTCCCAGACGTAGATGGTCACTGGTCTAAAGAATCAGTTTACTACCTAGTAGAAAAAGGCGCTATCGCAGGTAATGACGATGGTACATTCGCTCCTGATCGTGAAATCACTCGTGCAGAAGCAGCTACAATGATGGCTAAAATTTTAAACTTACCAATCGAAAAAGGTGCTAAACCATCTTACGCTGATTCTCAAAACCACTGGGCTTCTGCAATCATCGCAGCAGTTGAAAAAGCTGGCGTTGTTCAAGGTAAAGGCGACGGCACATTCGATCCAGACGGAAAAATCGACCGCGTTTCTATGGCATCTCTTCTTGTAGAAGCTTATAAATTAGATACTAAAGTAAACGGTCCTTTAGAAACTAAATTCGATGATTTAAAAGATAGCTGGGGTAAAGATAAAGCTAACATCCTAGTTAAATTAGGAATCTCTGTAGGTACTGGCGACAAATGGGAACCAAATAAATCTGTAACGAAAGCAGAAGCAGCTCAATTTATTGCTAAAACTGACAAGCAGTTCGGACAAAAAGAAGAAGCTAAAGTTGAGTCTATTAAAGCAATCAATGCTAAAGAAATCGAAATTAAACTTGGCGCTACAGTGAAAGAAGAAGATGTGAAGAACGCAAAATTCACTCTTTCTCAAGGAACTAATGCAACAGCAGTAACTGCAAAAATTGGTGAAGATAAAAAATCTGTAATCTTAACATTAGATGGAGATGCGAAACTTAAAAATAAAGAAGCTTATGTTCTAACTGTTGAAGGCTTAAAAGCTACTGATGGAAAAGAAATTCCAAAAGCATTAGAAGTTATCTTCTTTAACGATGAAGTAGCTCCAACTGTATCTACAGTATCTACTCCAGACGGAAAACTTAAAGTTGTGTTCAGCGAGAAATTAGATGCAACAAAAGGTGCAACGGTTGTAGTTAATGGTCAAAAAGTTGAGGGTAAAGTTGAAAACAATACTTTCACTTCTACTAATGCTCTAAATCTTGAAAGTGGTAAAGAATTCTCAATCATCGTAACTGGTGCTACAGATTTATCTAATAACGCTATGGAAATGTACGAAGGTAAAGCTACTTATAAAGTAGAAAAAGATACTACAGCTCCAGAAGTTAAAGATGTAAAAGTTAAAGAAATTACTGCTGAAGGAAAAGCAACATTAGAAGTTACTTTCTCAGAAGAACTTGCTGAGAACGGTCAAGGAACAGTTGTAGTTAAAAAAGGTAAAGAAGAATTAAAATCTGCAATTGCTCGTGATACTCAAGACAAAACAAAGGCAGTTATTGAAGTAACAGGTGCTCTTAAAGATAAAGAAACTGCTGCAGATCTTACAGTTGAATTTGTTGGCTACAAAGATTTAGCTAACAACGTAGGTTCTAAAGTATCTAAAGCAGTAAAAGTTTCAAAAGACGTTGTAGCTCCTAACTTCGTAAAAGTTGTAGCTGATCAAGATAAAGCAGCAACATTCACTTTTGACAAAGAAGTAACTGCACAAAACGGAAAACTTCGTGTGATTAACTTAGATACAAGTAAAGATGTAACTGCTGATGTGACTGTTGCACCAGCTAAAGATAATAAAAAGGGTATCACATTAACATTCCTAGAAAAAGGCAACTACAAAGTAGCTGCTGCAAAAGGTCTTGTAAAAGATGCAGCTGGTAACGAGTCTGTAGCATTTACTAAAGAAGTAAAAGTTGTAGAAAAAGAAGCTGAAAAAGAAACAGATAAAGTAGCTCCAGTAGTAAAAGCTGTAGCTTATGATAAAGCTACAAATAAAATTACAGTAAACTTTGAGAAAGAAGTAAAAGGTGGTCAGGTTGCTGAATCAGCTTCTAATGTAAATAATTACACATTAGCTGGTGCTAAATTACCAGAAGGCACTTTAATTGTATTAGACGGTACAAATGCAATTATTGAATTACCATCTACATTTACTTTCGAAAAATCAGAAACAGTTAAATTTACAGTAGCTAATGTTGCAAACAAAGATGGAGTAAAAATGGGTACAGCGAACCTATTACTAGAAGTTAAAGATACAAAAGCTCCTGAATTCAAATCAGCTAAAGTTTCAAATGTAGAGAAGAAAGAAGTAACTCTTACATTCTCTGAAGCTGTAAAAGTTGATGCAACTGATCTTGTGTTTGACTTAAATGGTGTGCCATTTACGGTAGCGGCAGACTCTGCTAAAGCAGCAAAAGAAACTGCTTCTAAAGAAGTAGTACTTAAGTTAGAAACTACAGAGAATGTTAACTTTGCAACTGGTACATTAACTCTTAAAGCTAAAGAACTTAAAGATAATGCAACTTTAAATACAGTTGACACAGAAAATAACAAACTTGTTGCTTTCAAACCAGTAACAGTAACTCGCTAATTGAAATTTATTTCAATAGAAAGAGTCCACATTATGTGGGCTCTTTTTTTGTGATTAATTTTTATATAAAACGATTTCTAAAAAATAAATCATATTTTGCAGATTAGTAGTTCATTTTATTGAGAAACAAATAAAAAGCGCTTTCAAAAATAGAAGAATACCTCATTGATATGTAAAATTTTTGTAAATTAACACCTTTTTTTGTTAAAAAATCATTCGAAAAGAAGAAAATGATGTCGAAATGAAATAGTTTCAGTCGAATATAGTCTGAAAATTGTATTTATTGTAAAAAATATTTAGGTGATGAAGTGGAAATATGTGCTATAATTCCAATTGTGTATTCGATATGAAAAATATACGAAGCGCATTGAGAGTGGTTTATAGGAAAACAGTTTATTCATTTCTATATTTAATTATTATCAATATCCTAATAGTACGATTAAAAGACTGAATTATCAGAATGTGTCGAATCTTCTTTTGAGAAAGTTCTTGATAACGAATGGTTTTGTATAGTATGATGAACTTGTTTCAGAAAATGGTATTTAAACCTTATATTTACATCTAACGGTTTGTATCATTTTTTATGTGAACTACTTTTCATTATAGTATTTTTGTTTATGTTTTTATTGTTTTATGGCTTTTCTAACTAGCTAGTTTTCAAATTTAATATGATGTGAAACTAGTAGCATATTCCTGAAGGAGGAAATTTATAAAATGGCAAAGACTAACTCTTACAAAAAAGTAATCGCAGGTACAATGACAGCAGCAATGGTAGCAGGTGTTGTATCTCCAGTAGCAGCAGCAGGTAAATCATTCCCAGACGTTCCAGCTGGACATTGGGCAGAAGAATCTATTAACTACTTAGTAGATAAAGGTGCAATTGTAGGTAAGCCAGACGGTACATATGGTCCAACCGAATCAATCGATCGTGCTTCTGCAGCTGTAATCTTCACTAAAATTTTAAATTTACCAGTTGATGAAAATGCTCAACCTTCTTTCAAAGATGCTAAAAATACATGGGCTGCTAAATATATCGCAGCAGTTGAAAAAGCTGGTATCGTTAAAGGTGACGGCAAAGAAAACTTCTATCCAAATGGAAAGATTGATCGTGCTTCATTTGCTTCTATGTTAGTAAGTGCTTATAACTTAAAAGATAAAGTTAATGGCGAGTTAGTTACGACATTTGAAGATTTATTAGATCATTGGGGTGAAGAAAAAGCAAACATCCTAATTAACCTTGGAATTTCTGTAGGTACTGGTGGTAAATGGGAGCCAAATAAATCTGTATCTCGTGCAGAAGCAGCTCAATTTATCGCATTAACAGATAAAAAATATGGCAAAAAAGATAATGAACAAGCATATGTAACTGATGTGAAAGTTTCTGAGCCAACGAAATTAACATTAACAGGTACTGGCTTAGACAAACTTTCTGCTGAAGATGTAACTCTTGAAGGAGATAAAGCTGTTGCAATCGAAGCAAGTGCTGAAGGTACTTCTGCAACTGTAACACTTGGTGGTAAAGTAGCTCCAAATAAAAACCTTACTGTAAAAGTGAAAAATCAATCATTCGTAACGAAATTTGTATACGAAGTTAAAAAATTAGCAGTAGAAAAACTTACATTTGATGATGATCGTGCTGGTCAAGCAGTTGCTTTCAAATTAAACGATGAAAAAGGTAACGCTGATGTTGAATACTTAAACTTAGCAGATCATGACGTCAAATTTGTAGCAAATAATTTAGATGGTTCACCAGCGTACATCTTTGAGAATGGAGAGGCAACTTCTGCTACAGGTAAACTTGGTGTTGGTCTTTCACACGGTGACTACAAAGTAGAAGTACAAGTTACAAAACGCGGTGGTTTAACCGTTTCTAACACTGGTATTATTTCAGTGAAAAACCTTGATACACCAGCTTCTGCAATTAAGAGTACTGCATTTGCGGTAGATGCAGATAAAAACGGTGTAGTATACGGTAATAAATTGACTGGAAAAGACTTCAAACTAAACAGCCAAACATTAGTTGTTGGTGAAAAAGCACAAATCCATAACGTAGTTGCTACAATTGCTGGAGAAGATAAAGTAGTTGATCCAAACTCAATTAGCATTAAATCTTCAAATCACGGCATTATCTCTGTAGTAAACAACTACATTACAGCTGAAGCTGCTGGTGAAGCCACACTTACTATTAAAGTAGGCGACGTTACAAAAGATGTTAAATTTAAAGTAACGACTGATTCTCGTAAATTAGTATCAGTAAAAGCTAACCCAGATAAATTACAAGTTGTTCAAAACAAAACATTACCTGTTACATTCGTAACAACTGACCAATATGGCGATCCATTTGGTGCTAACACAACTGCAATTAAAGAAGTTCTTCCGAAAACAGGTGTAGTTGCAGAAGGTGGATTAGATGTAGTAACGACTGACTCTGGTTCAATCGGCACAAAAACAATTGGTGTTACAGGTAATGACGTGGGTGAAGGAACAGTTCACTTCCAAAATGCTAACGGTGAAACTTTAGGTTCATTATATGTGAACGTAACAGAAGGTAACGTTGCATTTAAAAACTTCGAACTTGTATCTAAAGTAGGTCAATACGGTGCGTCACCTGATACAAAACTTGACCTAAATGTTTCTAACACAGTTGCATATCAATTATCTAAGTACACTTCAGATCGCGTATACTCTGATCCTGAAAACTTAGAAGGTTATGTAGTTGAATCTAAAAATCCAGCTGTAGCTGAAGCTAAGATTGTTGGAAATAAAGTTGTTGTTAAAGGCTTAAAACCAGGTAAAGTTGATATCCACTTAACGAAAAATGGTGCAACTGCTGGTAAAGCGACAATTGAAATCGTTCAAGAGAAAATCGCTATTAAATCTGTAAACTTCAAACCAGTTCAAACAGAAAACTTCGTTGAGAAGAAAATCAACATTGGTACTGTATTAGAGCTTGAGAAGAGTAACCTTGATGATATCGTAAAAGGTATTAACTTAACGAAAGAAACACAACATAAAGTACGCGTTGTGAAGTCTGGTGAAAACCAAGGTAAACTTTACCTTGATACAAATGGTAATGCTCACTTCGATTTATTCGATCAAGAGCTTGGTCATGTAACAGTGTCTCAAACAAGTGATTCTGTACTTCCAAACTTCAATCCAGACATTTACAATACTTTAACTACTAAGTACACTGACAAAGGTACATTAGTATTCAAAGTATTAGGTGAGAAAGATGTTCTAACAAGCGAAATCGGTTCACAAGCTGTACACGTGAACGTTCTTAATAACCCAAATCTATAAGTCGATTATAGATAAAGAAAAATCAGTGGGATGAATTCCCACTGATTTTTTAATAGAAAGAAGGCTCTTGTACATGTACAAGAGCCTTCTTTCTATTTCTTAAACTTAAACATATCCCCGCTCAAATTTGAATCACTATACACGAACAATACCATGTTAATGTTGTTGTCTTGAATGTATTGATATACATCTTTTTCGTGATAGTGACGCAGGTCGAGGATAGATGTGTGTTTGAAACTTTGTGCTAAGTGTGGCACGATTGCGTTTGCGAATGAGTCTTTTAGGACTAAGGCGCGTACTTCATTTTGTGCGTTGTTATTTTCGATGACGATTTCTGAATAGTCATCTGTGTAATAACCTGCGTATGATGTTGTATCTTTTTGTTTTTCTACGCCGTATATTTCATCTAAGTTTTGGTGAACGGTACCTTGCACATCTTTTGCGGTTACGCTTGTGAAGTTGAAACCGTCTTTCGGTGTGTAGTAGCACAATTTTTCACCATTTGCATCTATGAGTTGGTATAGTTGGTTGTTGAAGCTTCCAACTAAATGTTTGTTTTGCGCACATGTACGAATATAATCTTCTTTTTTTATTTCTTTTCCTTTATATATAGAAGATTGTTGCCCAATTGTGTTCATTATATATTGGTAGCCTAGGAAGGCACCGTCCATATTCCAATGATGATCTGTTTTGAAATACATGTCCTGTATTTCTTCGTTTGTATAGTTCTGTTTAAAGTGTTCCATCAGTTTTATTGGCTTTACGTCTGCTGGAAGCTTCTTTAGAAAGTAATTTAAATTTTCCTGTGCATATGTATGAATATGAGAAGGTAATTTAAATGATAATGCATTCGTTTTTGACGGTGGTAAAGCAAAGTAAAACTCAACGTTTTGTTCTTTTAAAAACTGCGACAAATCGTTTATAGCAGGCATGGATTGGTCAATTTCATTATATTTTTTTGTCCACGCCGGGTTTTTCAGGAGCCATTTATCATCAGTTAAAATAATGTCGTTAATGAGAGATTTGCCCATATTAATTTGAGCAATTGTATAGTTTTTAATAAGCTCATCTCGTCCGATTAGTTGATCATTTGTGTATGTTTCGACATCTTTAAAGAAGCTACCAGTTAGGAGAGCTTCTTTCGTAAGTGCTGGTTTTTGAGCGAGCGGCCGATTTTCAACTGGTGAAATGTCTCGGTCTGTTTTGAGTAACGATAATATGCCAAATGAAAAGATAATGGTGAGAAAACCGATAAACAGGATGAGGTTCCCCAATTTTTTCATAATAACGTTTCCTTCCTACATCAGTTAAAACCTGAAATAAATAAATGGATTATATGTTGAGTTAATCAAGTACATAACCGAAATCATAAATAATGTTAGTAATAATATAGGACGTACAAATTGCATTGTGAACATATACGTTTTTGGCGCAAGTTCTAGTATGTTTTTCATTCTTTTTAAAATTGGTGTCGCTGCGATAAAGGCAATGAGAAATACGATAATGTATTCATGTACGTATAACATCGTATTGTCATCGATGAAAGATTGGCCGCTTATGCCGAACATCGCTTTTAAATATTGGAACGAGTAAGCGAAATTGTCAGCTCGGAAGAAGACCCAACCGATCATAACGATTAGTAATACGTATGCATGTTGCAGTGGCTTCCATAGTTTGTTTAATATTTTTTCGAATCCAGCTTTTTCAATTGAAATAATAAAGCCGTAATATAAGCCCCAGGCGATAAATGTCCAGCTCGCCCCGTGCCATAAACCAGTTAACCCCCATACGATGAAGAGGTTACGATAATTCGCTAGTTTTGAAACGCGGTTTCCGCCGAGCGGGATATATATGTAATCGCGGAACCAAGAGCCGAGTGTAATATGCCATCTTCTCCAAAACTCTGAAATAGATTTAGAGATGTACGGATAGTTGAAGTTTTTCGGGAAATCAAAGCCGAACATTTTTCCAAGTCCGATTGCCATATCAGAGTACCCTGAGAAATCGAAATAAATTTGCAGGGTATAGGCGATAATACCAATCCATGCCGTTCCAACACTCATTTCAGATGGTGGTAAGGCAAAGATTTTATCAGCGACGAATCCAACTTGGTTAGCGATTAATATCTTTTTTGCTAGTCCGAGAACGAAAATTTGAATACCTTCTGTGAATCGTTCAAAAGAATGGATGCGCGTTTTAATTTGCTCAGCGACGATATTGTAACGAACAATTGGTCCAGCAATAAGCTGAGGGAAAATAGATATATATAGCGCTAAGTTAAGTGGATTTTTTTGAACATCCCCATCTTTACGGTATATATCGATGACATAGGACATCGCTTGGAATGTATAAAATGAAATTCCAATTGGTAGTGGAATAGGTTCCACATGAATAGATAAGTGCAATGCGTTGTTTAAAATGTCTGTGAAAAATGAAATATACTTAAAATAAGAAAGTAATAGTATATTTCCGACTACAGCCATAATTAAAAATGTGACTTTCATATTTTTTCGTTTATCATAATGATGCACGAGTAGGCCGAAGCAGTAGTTTAATACGATGGAAAAGAGCATTAAAAGAACGAAACGTGGTTCGCCCCATGCATAGAAAATTAAACTAAATGCAAGTAATACGAAATTACGTAGCTCGGCACGCACTATAAAATAGAGAAATAATACGAGAGGTAAAAAGATAAACAAGAAAATCGAACTACTAAATACCAAAGGACTCTCCTCACTTTTTCGAAATACATTTCGTAAAAAAACGACATATCTATTATATATTCTTTTTTATAATAGTGCCTTTAATATTTTAGCATGTTAATAATTCGATTAAAATAATTATTCTATATAATAGAAGAAAAGCGGTATGGAATCCTTTTGACACCCACTATCTGGATAAGATAAGATGAATAAGGTGTGATTTGTTTAGAAGGGAAGAGATGGTGTGTTATTTAACTCGTTTGAGTTTATTTTTTTATTTTTACCGATAGCATTTCTTTTATATTTTTTATTAAATAAATTTGGACAAACTACTTTAGCAAAAGCTTGGCTTGTGGCAGCATCTTTATTTTTCTATAGTTATTGGAACATAAAGTATTTGCCGCTTATGTTAGTATCGCTCATTGTGAACTACTTTATCGGAATGAGGCTCGTGAAGCATAAGAGTAAACTTCTTTTAACAGTAGGCTTACTATTTAATATAGGAATGCTTAGTTATTTCAAGTACTATGATTTCTTTTTGCAAAATGTAAATTCGTTATTTGGAACTCATTTTACATTATTATCATTAACGTTACCGCTTGCGATTAGTTTCTATACATTCCAAAAGATTGCGTTTTTAGTAGATACATATCGCGGGGAAACGGAGGCATGTCATTTTCTTGATTACGCTCTGTTTGTAACATTTTTCCCGCAACTTATTGCAGGACCAATTGTACACCATGCGCAAATTATGCCGCAATTTGCGGATCGTAGTAAAAAGCGTTGGCAATCAAATTATATCGTTCTCGGTATTTTTGTATTTGCCATCGGTATTTTCAAGAAAGTAGGGATTGCAGACGTTTTATCTCCTGTCGTACGGGAAGGGTTTGATGTACAGCAGTCGCTAACCTTTGTTGAAGCTTGGCTTTCATCATTAGCGTTTACATTTCAGTTATACTTTGATTTCAGTGGATATAGCGATATGGCAATTGGAATTGCGTTAATGTTCAACATTAAATTGCCTCAAAACTTTAACTCACCTTATAAAGCGGTGAGTATACAAGATTTTTGGCATCGTTGGCATATGACATTAAGCCAGTTTTTAACGAAATATGTGTATATTTCTCTTGGAGGAAATCGAAAAGGTATTACGCGTACATACGTCAATATTATGATTGTCTTCTTAATAAGTGGAATTTGGCATGGGGCTGGTTGGACATTTATTTTCTGGGGATTTCTGCACGGATTAGCTTCGGTCGTTCATCGTTTGTGGAACAAAGCAGGAGGGTGCATGCCGGCCTGGGCGGGATGGCTCGTGACGTTTTTCTTCATTAATATAACGTGGGTATTCTTTAGAGCAACATCGATGCATGATGCGGTGAAAGTGTTAAAAGGAATGTTTGGATTTAATGGATTCGAACTAGCCAATAGCGTATTCCCGGTATTTGTTATTGAGAAGCTACAATTTTTAAAAGGGTACGGTGTTTCATTTACTGAAGCATACCATGTTTCATTATTAAATACGGAAATAGTAGCGTATATTTTCGGAGCATTATGTATTAGTTTCTTCTTAAAAAATTCAATTCAGTTAAAAGACTCATTCCGTCCGACAGTATGGACGGCGTTATTTACTGCAATATTACTTGTGTATAGTGTATTGCATTTAACGAGTATTAGTGAGTTTTTATACTTTAATTTCTAGGTGGAGAATATGAAAAACAAACAGTGGCTTATTTTCGTTTTTGTATGTGTTTTTGTTCCACTTGCAGGTGTTGGAATATTTAATGGCTATGCAGATTCACTTTGGTTATTCTCGCATAAAAATAAGTGGAATAATGTTCAGTTTGGGTTTAATGAGAGACAACAAAAAACGAATTATATAACATATCGTCCGTTTACTTATGATGGCGTTATACTTGGAAGTAGTAGAACAACGTTTATCAATGAGAATGATTTTACTGGATTAAACGCATTTAATTATGCGGTAAGTAGTACAGATCCGCGTGAGTACGATGCGTACATTGAATATGCAAAAGAGAGAAAAGGTAGTGAATTATCTTCTATTGTGATTGGTTTAGATTTCCTTGGAACGAACAAAAATAGAGAAATCGGTTTTGAAAAGCCAGAAGTATATATTAATGAGGCACAAAGCTTACTATATCCAATTAAATCGTATGTGAGTATGGATGGGATTACATATTCCCGAAATACAATTCAAAACTCCATTCATCACAATAAGACTATTGATGTATATAATCGCGATAACATAAAATCGATGCGTGAGTATACGAAAGAAGAGCGTGACACACAAATTGCCGCGCAAGTAGATAAATTTAGTAGAGAGATTTATGGCGGGAATTATGAGTATCAAAATATGAAGGAAATATTAGGAACTGTAAAATCTCATAATCCGAATACAAAGTTTTACATTTTTACAACTCCTGTTTCAGAGCCATTGTTCCGTGCGATGATTCAATCAGGGCGTTGGGAAGATTATAAAAGGTGGCTCCATGATGCTGTCGATGTATTTGGAGAAGTGCATCATTTCATGTATTTAAATTCAGTAACAAAGAACTTAGATAATTATATGGATGGACATCATTTCAGGCCAGAAGTCGGGAAGATAATTGCACATAAAGTTGTAAATGAAGAAGATCGTAATGTGCCGAAAGATTTTGGGATTGTTATTACGAAGGATAATATTGATGAGGTGCTGGAGCAGATTCATGCATCGTTTCAATAGAAAGAAATAGTTTTGTTTCAAAGATCGAATCTTCATGTGATTCGATCTTTTTTAGTAGTCCACAAAAAATTTAATTAAGCGAGAAAAAGCAATGATGACTGGAGTAGAAAGAAGCAGCATCCAAATAGATGCTGCTTCTTTCTATTCTATTTCTAAATCAACAATTAAGTAGGCAAGTATAACGATGAAAAAAATGCTAACAGATGGCGCTGTTAATACGTGACCAGACATAAAGCCAATGCCAAGTGATAGGATGAGTGTACTAGATAATAGCATATATTTTACAGTTATAATTTTCTTAAAGTTTGTGATCATACGGATGAATAGTTTAATACCGAAGTATAGAAGTGGTATTAAGTAAATAAGGAAACCGATAATTCCAAAGGCGAAAAATAGGTCATGGAAGTCCATTTCAATTAATTTAATTTTAACTGTGTAGTTACCAGCGTAACCCATTCCAAAAAGTTTTTGTGAGAGCGGTGCTTCTTTATAGTATTGTTTGTATACTTTTAAGAATTTGTCCCGATCACTATAAATTAAACTCTTCACTTCAGAGTCTGTTAGTTCACCTTTTGCGTGTTTTTTTGCATCCTCTGGATTTTCTTTAATTACTTTTCCTTCTTTTTTATCTTGTTCTTCTTGTACTGATTTTTTGTATTCGTATATTTGCATGTGGATTCCCATATTTTTTGCGATAGGAGTATGCGGTGTAAGAACAATTAAACCTCCTAGTACAACTGCTGCAACGATGGTGTTTACAAGATATGTGAATCCTTTTTTTTCTTTTTTACGGTTTATTATATATTCAATGAACGAGAAGAAAAGTGCTACGCCTAATGTTAGCACAATTGCACCATATCCAACTTTTGTTCCGACCATAATACTTGCATACATCGCAAGGATTGTTGGAATCCAGTAATATATTTTCGAGAAAGAAGTTGTTTTATAAATCGAATATAAGACAACGATTGGGAACATAATCGCGAAGAGAGCACTTAAATCATTTCCAGCAAAGAACCAACCTCTCGAGCCAATTTTTGAGTGAGGATAGCTTGGGAAATCAGTGCCAGTTTGCATTGCGATAATCATTGTGATGCTTAAAATTAAAGTTGCATATAAGAAATATGTAATGATTTTATGAAACACATATTCTTTATTTTTTAGCTCTTTAAAGACGATAATATATCCAAACAGTAGCACAATTGGATATATGCTCTTTAAAATAAATTTAACTTCTTCTCCAAATGAAACTGGAGATTTAACCATCATATTATTTACAAGACCGATTGCCAGTGCAATGCCGAGTAAACATAAATAGAGAATGTACTTTTTCGCGTCTTGTTGTTTATGATGAAGAAGTAGATAACCTAATGCAAGAAGCATAAAGGCGAAACGGACTACGATTCCGACTGTTGCGCTCATGTGTAATATATAGATTGAAAAAGACGTTAATAAATCTAAAATTGGTTGAAACACGATGAATAGCAGTAGGAAATGCGGGAAGTAGTTATCCGTCTGTTTTAACTTAGTAACCATATGTTCCTCCATTTCTTCATTCCTTTATTTCAGCACCCCTCTATATAATAGGAAGGGGAATGAATTTCTATATTTAATTTTTATATCAGACTTAAGAATACACCATTTCATTGTAATGGTAAATAGATGAAGAGCCGGGATAAACCGACTTTAATTTCTATATTTTTCAACGAAATTGTATGTTTTATGCAAGGTGATATACAAATTACGAGATTATTAGACAGAAAATTAAGAAAAAAGAAGGGTTTTTCACATCCTTTCTATAATTATATAAGTATAATCTTTGTGTAGAAAAGAGGGGTATATATAATGGAAGTAACAAGTAAAACAGAATCTGTCATTGTGAAATATGAAGGGCACGTTGCAACGGTTATGGTCAATCGCCCAGAGGTGTTAAATGCATTAGATGAGCCAACGTTAAAAGAGTTATTACAAAAACTGAAAGAAGTAGCGGAGAGTTCTGCACACATTGTTGTGTTATGCGGGAACGGCCGTGGTTTTTCTGCGGGTGGAGATATTAAATCGATGCTTTCAAGTAATGATGAAAGCAAGTTTGATGGTATTATGAATACTATCTCTGAGGTCGTTGTGACTTTATATACGATGCCAAAGCTCGTTATTAGTGCGATTCATGGACCAACTGCTGGTCTTGGATTAAGTATTGCGCTAACAGCTGACTATGTGATGGCAGATATTTCATCCATTATTGCGATGAACTTTATTGGAATCGCTTTAATTCCAGATGGCGGCGGCCATTTCTTCCTTCAAAAGCGCGTTGGTGAAAATATGACGAAGCAAATTATTTGGGAAGGAAAGAAATTATCAGCGAGCGAAGCGCTTGATATCGGCTTAATTGATGAAGTAATTGGCGAGGATTTCCAAACAGCTGTGAAGCAAAAGATTAGTGAATGGTCACAAAAACCGATTAAAGCGATGATTCAAACGAAACAAATTTTATGTGAAGTAAATCGCTCCAATTTAGAACAAACATTGCAGCTTGAAAAACGCGGTCAATATGCGATGAGACAAACTGCGGATCATAAAGAAGGTATTGCTGCATTTTTAGAAAAACGTTTGCCGGCATTTAAAGGAGAATAAAGTGTAGTAATAGTTTTACTAACGGTTAATTTAAGGTAAAGGGGAGAAAGTGCTAACACATTTTAGTATAATTGTGTTAGCACTTTTTTTAGGAGTAATATATGAAGAAAATTATTGGTGTTATCTTTATTATTTTACTTACATATTATGCTTTGCATAGTACACCATCTCTTGCGGTACAAACTGCACTATTCTTTGAAGGGCATCCAATTGTTGCTTTCTCAGGTGAAGTGGAGAAAGAACGGGATGTGAAAAAAGAGGCGATTCCTGATGAGTACCAAACCTTATATGGCGATAAGAAAGAAGAACCAGAGCATTATTTCTTTCCGGCAGTAAGGGCACACGGATCAGGAATTGATATGTTAAGTGCTTGTGTGAAAAAAGAGTGGTTATTTTATAAGGCAGAGCTCGGCTGCTATTAAACATAGGAGGGTGGATGATGTCAGTATATAACAAGTTAGTAAGAGATCGTGTTCCAGAGAAGATTTTAATGTCTGGAAAAACATATACAGCACAAAAATTAACAGGACAAGCATACATACAAGCTTTGGCGAAAATTGGGACAGAAGAAATTCGTGAATTTGCTTCTATGAAAGAGCGTGAACATGCGCTTGATTCTCTTGCGGATGCACTGGAAGTAATCATCTCATTAGCGCGTGCAGAAGGTGCGACAATTGAAGATGTAGAACGTCTTCGTAAGCAAAAAGAAATAGAGCGCGGTGGGTTTGAAAGAGGTATTTACTTGTTGGATGTTTCAGAAGAATAGATTTGTAGGAAAAGCATAGCGTTACTCATTAACGCTATGCTTTTTTGTTGCAATTAAGCTAATAATGAAGAAGATAGCTGTTAATACCCAGCCAGTTGTAATAGAAGTAGTAGTATGAACTGCATAAGAAAATTGTAAACAAAGTAATGATGCTAGAAACCAAATGAGTGCAATGTGTACATATTTTTTTGATATATTCATATTGTATAACTCCTTTTATATACTAAAATGAATTTTACTATAATTTAGAAAATTAAGCTATATGAGTAGAGGATTTATAGTAAATTCGGTATACTAAATAATAGGAAAAATGAGGAGGAAATGACAATGGCACATCATACGAAAGAAACGATGGAATTGATTAAGGAGCTTGTCTCTATTCCAAGTCCGTCTGGAAATACAGAGAAAATCATTCGTTTTATTGAAAACTATGTAAGTGAGTGGAATGTAGAAACGAAGCGTAACAATAAAGGCGCTCTTATTTTAACGGTAAAAGGGAAAAATGATGCACAGCACCGTTTATTAACAGCACACGTTGATACGTTAGGTGCGATGGTAAAAGAAATTAAGCCAGATGGTCGTCTGAGTCTTTCTATGATTGGCGGATTTCGCTGGAACTCTGTAGAAGGGGAATATTGTGAAATTGAAACATCAAGTGGTAAGACGTATACAGGAACGATTTTAATGCATCAAACGTCTGTACATGTATATAAAGATGCAGGTGAGGCGAAACGCGATGAGAAAAATATTGAGGTTCGCATTGATGAGCGCGTATTTTCAGCTGATGAAGTACGTGAATTAGGAATTGAAGTAGGAGACTTCGTTTCATTTGATCCGCGCGTTCAAATTACAGAGAGTGGATACATAAAATCACGTCATTTAGATGACAAAGTAAGTGTTGCGATTCTATTAAAATTAATTAAGCGATTACAAGATGAAAACGTAACATTACCATATACAACTCATTTCTTAATTTCTAACAATGAAGAGATTGGATACGGTGGTAACTCTAACATTCCAGAAGAAACGGTTGAATATTTAGCGGTTGATATGGGAGCGCTAGGTGATGGACAAGCATCTGACGAGTATACAGTATCTATTTGTGCAAAAGACTCTAGTGGTCCGTATCATTATGCACTACGTAAACATTTAGTAGAGCTTGCGAAAACGAACAATATTGAATATAAAGTAGATATTTATCCGTACTATGGATCGGATGCATCAGCTGCAATTCGCGCTGGATTTGATGTGAAACATGCATTAATTGGAGCAGGTATTGATTCTTCTCATGCATTTGAGCGTACACATGAAAGTTCGATTGCTCATACAGAAGCACTTGTTTATGCATATGTATTATCAGAGATGATTGCAGAATAAGAAAAGAAATAGGCTACCTCTAGTAGCCTATTTTTTGTGTGCAGAGAAATCGACTTTATTTAACAAAGAGTAAATTAATTGTAATTTATTTTACAATATTAAGAAATTAGGTTTACTACATAATTCGAGTATTATAAAATAATAGAGGCGCACTAATTTTTTTTGTTCGAATTTGCAGAGATTTATATATTAAGATTACGCGTTATTAAAAGATGATTGTCGAGAGGAGTATTATTTTTTATGAAGTATCGTGCAGTCGCGGCAGGTATTTTAGCCGCAAGTTTATTATCGTCTCCAGTAAGTAGTTTCGCAGCAGCGAAGAAGTTTTCGGATGTTCCTTCATGGGCGCAACAATCAGTTGATTATTTAGTAGGAAAAAAGGCGCTTGATGGAAAGCCAGATGGAACGTTTTCTCCATCTGAAGCAGTAGATAGAGGGTCAGCTGCAAAAATTTTAGCAGTCGTTCTTGGTTTACCAATTGATCCAAAAGCAAAGCCATCTTTTAAAGATGCACAAAACCATTGGGCAGCTCCGTACATTGCTGCAGTGGAAAAAGCAGGTGTAATTAGTGGAGATGGTACTGGTAAATTTAATCCATCAAGCCAAATTAACCGTGCATCTATGGCATCTATGTTAGTACAAGCATACTCATTAGATAAGAAAATTATTGGAGAACTTCCAACACAGTTTAAAGATTTGGAACCTCATTGGGGTAAGAAACAAGCTAATATTTTAGTAGCTTTAGAGATTTCTAAAGGTACGGGAAATGGCTGGGAGCCTGAAGGAACTGTAACTCGTGCAGAAGCAGCTCAGTTTATTGCGATGGCTGATCAAAATAAAACAGATACATCAAAAAGAATGTATATGAACAGAAACTTTATTACATATCATCAACCATCATTATCATCTGGTATTACTGATGTTCAGCATAAGCCACAAATGGTTGTAGTGAAAGAACAAAGAGCAGACGGCTGGTTAAAAATTGTAACAAGTAAAGGTGAGAAGTGGACACCTCTAACAGAAAAAACAGAAACGATTAATGAAGGATTTACTACTTATGAAACAGCTTCACATAGTTCTAAAGTGCTAGGTACATATAATGCACAAACAGTAACGGTTATGGAAGAGAGTGGAAGCTGGATTCGTATCCGCGTAGGCGCTGGTTTCCAATGGGTTGATAAAAATCAATTAAACCCAGTAAAACAAGAGAACTTCTTAGAAGGCAAAGCAATTATTATTGATCCAGGTCACGGTGGAATTGACTCGGGTAATGTTGGTTATTACGAGAAAGAAAGTCAAATCGTATTAGATACATCTTTACGATTACAAAAACTATTTGAGAAAAAGACACCATTTACTGTTAAGTTAACACGTACGAACGATACACGCCCAGGAGTAGATGCTAGTGATTCTTTAAGAAAAAGAGTAGAATTTGCTAATGAAAATAAGGGTGATATTTTCGTAAGTATTCACGGTAACGGTTCGGATGAAAAAAATGGACACGGTACAGAAACATTCTATTATGCAGCAGCACCGACAAGATCAACGAATCCACATACGGAAGACAGTCGCTTATTAGCAGAAAAAATTCAAAAACGCCTTGTAGCAGCTCTTGGAACAAAAGATCGTGGTGTGAAAAAGGATAATTGGTACGTAGTAAAATATAATACAATGCCAGCTGTATTAGCAGAATTAGCATTTGTAGATAATAAGGATGATGCAAATAAACTCGCTACACCAGCACAGAAGCAAAGTGCAGCAGAAGCGATTTATCAAGGTATTTTAGATTATTACGAAGCAAAGGGTAATAACGTATCTTCTTTCCGTTAATACATTAAAAGAGATTGTCAATAGGCAGTCTCTTTTATTTATTAACGTTTCTCTTTATTTCAGGCATGTGATATCATTTAATTTTACATAAGAAAGTATTGTAATTATAACGATATAGAGGATGATCATAGATTGAATAATCATAGGAAAACACCTGCATGTATATATACGTATGCATTTCGTGAGGAGGAGCGTGCTTTATGTTACTTGGAAATGCGCTCGTTCTTTGGAATGGAGTCCCACGTTAATATTTTGAAAAGTGATGTCAAAATTGACCCGAGTAGAAGTCCTTTTATGAAAGAGCGCGTTGAGGTTATGTATGAAGGAGACGACTTAGAAAGTATTTTGGAACAAGTAGAACAAATTGATTTGGCGGGGGCGACGTTCAAAGTTATCTTCGTTAAAATTAATGACCTTGTTGGAGAGAATAAAATTGAATATGGAGAAAGACGTCTGATAGAGCGAGACCTCGGCATGCATATTGAAGGAGAAGCGGATGTTCGTAATCCAGAGCGTGTATTCGGGATTGTTCCTCTTGGAGGACGCTGGTACTTCGGGCACTATGTAGAAAGTGAACCAGTTTGGTATCACCACATAAAAAAACCGCATAGCTATTCGACATCTCTTAGTACACGCGTTGCGAGATCGGTTGCAAATATTGCGGTGCCAAATCCAGAGGGAGTACGAGCAATTGACCCATGCTGCGGTATTGGAACAGTAGTCGTAGAAGCACTTTCTATGGGGATTAACATCGTTGGTAGAGATATAAATCCACTTGTAGTTCTTGGAACGAGAAAGAACATAGCACATTTCGGATTTGAAGGAACAGTAACCAAAGGCCCAATCGAGGAGATTACTGAGAACTACGACGTTGCAATTATCGATATGCCGTATGATTTATTTACTCACGCAACACCAGAAGATCAACTCTCCATTCTTTCAAGCGCGCGCCGCATCGCAAAAAAAGTAGTCGTTGTCACGATGGAAACAATGGATGACATGATCCATGAAGCAGGATTTGAAATTACAGATCGCTGCACTACAAAAAAAGGAACATTTTCTAGACAAATTCTTGTTTGTGAATAAGGAAGAAAGGTCACCCGTTTGGGTGACCTTTTTTATGGTGGTTTGATGTGTGATTGGTTGGTGGAATGGAGGAGTGATTTGGCGAAATTTGTCGGTAAGTCGATATTCCATGTCGAATCGCCGATATATTGTGTGAAATCGCTGATATATTCCGAGAATCGTCGATATCGTTACATTAGTATATTACTGTTCTTTTAATTTCTCTTGTTGTGCAAGTAGTAAATTGCGCAAGATGTGTCCGCGGTAACTTTCTAGTTTGCGTCCTTCATGATAACGCACGCCTAATTTTTTTAGTTCAGCTACGTACCAGCCTTTTGTTCCATAGTACATTGGATCACTTCCTTTTTGCTTTTGAACAGTATATGTTGGGGGTGGAAGTAACTTTCCATTGAAAATAATAAGACCGGTTGTATCAAGGTGTTCCATAAAATAGCTTCTGGATCGTGTATAAAAAAATAGACAGTAGTGTATGCTTTTTTAAACAATGTATACAAATTTATACCCTATGCGTTGGCATGATATTTGCAATAAAAAGAGTATCAACATATAGGGGAGAGATGGAAATGAAGGTTAGTAAAGTGTATACGACAATTGATGCTCACGTAGCTGGGGAACCACTTCGAATTATTACAGGAGGCGTGCCAGAAATAAAGGGAGAAACGCAGCTAGAAAGACGTGCATATTGCATGGAACATTTGGATCATCTTCGCGAAGTTCTTATGTATGAACCGAGAGGACATCACGGTATGTACGGTTGTATTATTACTCCGCCTGCGAGTGCTCACGCTGATTTTGGTGTGTTATTTATGCACAATGAAGGATGGAGTACGATGTGTGGACACGGCATTATTGCTGTTATTACAGTAGGAATTGAAACTGGTATGTTTGAAACAAAACAAAAGTTTATTATTGATAGCCCTGCTGGGGAAGTCATTGCGTACGCAACATATAGGGGGAGTGAAGTAGATTCCGTATCATTTGAAAATGTTCCTTCATTTGTATACAAAAAAGACGTTCCTATTCAAATAGATAACTATGAGTTTCAAGTAGATATCGCATTTGGCGGAGCTTTTTACGCTGTTGTGGATAGTAAAGAATTTGGTTTGAAAGTTGATTTTAAAGACTTAGCTGCTATTCAAACGTGGGGCGGTAAAATTAAGCGCTACATTGAGAGTCAGATGGAAGTGAAGCACCCACTTGAAGAAGGGTTAAAAGGAATATACGGCGTTATTTTCTCAGATGAACCGAAAGGGGAAGGCGCAACGTTACGAAATGTAACGATTTTTGCTGACGGGCAAGTAGATCGTTCTCCTTGTGGGACAGGAACTTCCGCGAGAATCGCAACCCTTTTTGAAAAAGGTATTTTACAAAAGGGAGAAATATTCATCCACGAATGCATTACTGACGGGAAATTTGAGGGGGAAGTATTGTCGGTAACAGCGGTACATACATATGAAGCTGTCGTTCCGAAAGTAACGGGGAATGCATTTATTATAGGATTTCATCAGTTCGTTGTAGACCCGAGAGATGATTTGAATCGGGGATTTTTGTTAGGATAGAAGAAGGAGGTGGAAAGATATGTTAGTCCTAAGCGCGAACGAACAACGAAATTTAGTAAATATGAACGAAGTCATTGAATACGCGGCGCTTGCTTTACAAGAGTTTTCCGCAGAAAGAACGATCACACCAATACGTACTTCATTACCATTTGCGAATGAGAAAAATACGGCATTAATTATGCCTTCCGTAGCGGAAGGACTTGAAGCACTTGGTTTAAAGGTAGTAACAGTAGTCCCCGAGAACAAAAAGATTGGAAAGAAAACGATAAACGGGATTGTGATGCTATCCGACTTTCAAACAGGAGAACCGCTCGCGATTTTAGAAGGATCGTACTTAACGATGATTCGAACAGGAGCCTTATCAGGAGTAGCGACAAAATATTTAGCTCGTCATAACGCAAAAACTTTATGTATTATCGGGACAGGCGAACAAGCGAAAGGGATTGCCGAAGCAGTATTTGCGGTTAGAGATATTGAAAAAGTTATGTTATACAATCGAACAGAAGAAAAAGCGTATGCATTTGCGCAATATATACAAGAGAAATTTAATAAACCTGCTTATGTTCATGCCACTGCAAATGAAGCAGTAAGCGAAGCAGACATCATCGTCACAACTACGAACGCATCCACACCAGTCTTCTCAGAAAAACTACAAAAAGGCGTCCACGTAAACGCCGTCGGCTCATTTAGGCCGAACATGCAAGAACTACCATCTCACGCCATCGCTAATGCAAACAAAGTAGTAGTCGAATCAAAAGAAGCAGCACTAGAAGAAACGGGTGACCTTCAAGTTCCAGTGCGAGAAGGTTTATTTAAAGCTAGCGACATCCATGCTGAACTTGGACAAATTATAAGCGGGGAAAAAGCAGGTAGGGAGAACGATGAAGAGATTACTGTTTTTAAATCGGTTGGTTTGGCAGTAGTGGATATTATCGTTGCGAAGTATTTGTATGAGAGAGCGGTGGAGCAGGGAGTGGGGAATAGGATTGAGTTTTGAGAGGCTGCCTTTTGGTGGTCTTTTTTGCTTGGGTTGAGGGGTAATAAATAAGGGGAGAGGAATTCTCCCCTTATTTATTATGCATGCAATGTGAATTCATATTTCTTATTTATTTTGTTTGCAATGGTTTCTAAAAAATCTTGTACGGTCATTTTCTCTATTTCTCTCGTATACCATGCTAGTTTTGCGCCCTTATCGTGCCCATCGTAGCCTACTTCTAAGGGCATAAAGGCTTCATTGCAATATGTATAATCGAATTTAATATAAAGTTCTTTTCCTTCAGGACATGCTAGTTTTACTGCATATATAGGGTTTTTATTTTCTGTGTTTAGTTTGATTTTTAATATTTTTGATTGCATGCATTATCACTCCATTTTATTTTTCCTTTATATAATGATATTATAATTTATTTTTGATAGATATGTAAAAACTTTCTAGTTTTACGAAAAAGTTTGACTTTATATACGGGTAGTGGTAATTTAAAACTTATAAGAAAACTCGGGATTAATTCCGAGTTTTCTTATGGGTATAACTAGTTTGAGGGGGCCGAAAGATGAAACGGAAATTATTTGCATTACCATTTGTCCTAATACTACTTATTGCATTAGCGGCTTGTTCTGGAGGAAAAGATTCTTCGAAGCAAGCAGGCACTAGTAAATCAGGGACTCCGAAAGATGGAGGAACGTTAACGATTGGTGTTAGCGATAACCCAGAGACGATGAATCCGCTTTATGCGAATGATCGTGTGTCGTTAACGGTGCAGCAAGCTTTATATGCACCGCTGTATCATATGGAAGACGGTAAGAAAAAGTTTGTTCTTGCTGAGAGCTTTACGCCTTCAGAGGATCAATTAACATGGACGTTAAAACTAAAAGATAATTTGAAATGGCATGATGGTAAGAAGATTACATCAGACGATATTGCATTTACATTCCAATCTATTTTAGATGAGAAGCAAAATAGCTCAAGTCGTGAAAACTTTGTTTTTAAAGGAAAACCGCTTGAGGTGAAAAAGGTAGATGAGTTAACAACTCAATTCGTTTTACCACAAGTAAGTGCATCTTTTGAAGGTGTGATGAATGATTTCTTCCCAATTCCGAAACATGTATTTGAAGGGGAAGCAGATTTAGCGAAGAGTAAGAAAAACTTACAACCTGTCGGATCAGGTCCATTTAAGTTTAAAGAGTATAAATCAGATGAGTACGTTGCATTAGATCGATTCGATGATTATGTAGGTGGTAAAGCTAAATTAGATTCTATCGTATATCGCGTTGTAAAAGACCGTAATACAGCAAATGTTTCACTACAAAATGGTCAAATCAACATGAAGATGATTGAGCCACAAGACTTTAAGAAATTAGATAGCACTGGGAACTTCTCAATGGTGACATTCCCAGAAGGTAGATTATTCTACTTATCTTATAACATGAATACAGATCTGATGAAGAAAAAAGAAGTGCGCCAAGCAATTGCGCATGCATTAGATAAGAAAGAAATGATTAACTCAGCATTCGTTTCTAGTCAATTTGCAGAACCGGCAAATTCAATTTTAACGCCAGACGCTATGTATTATGCAAAAGACATTAAAGATTATAAGTATGATAAAAAAGAAGCGAAAGATTTATTAGCGAAAGCTGGCGTGAAAGATAAAGAAAAAGTACGCGTTATGTATGTAACGAATAATAAAATTATGGAAAGCTTAGCACTTTATACACAGCAAAAATTACAAGAAGTTGGCTTAGAAGTTGAACTGAATGCATTAGATGCTAGTGCAGCAAGTGACAAAAGCTTAGATAAAGAGAATAAAGAATTCGATATTACATTCGGTGGTTACATAATGGGACCTGAGCCAGATTCATATAAGAGCTTATTCTTAAGTAATGCTGAATACAACTATGCACGTTATAAAAACGCTGATTTCGATAAGTTATGGGAAGAAGCTGCAGTTGAAACAGATAAAACAAAACGCGCAGAACTATATCATAAAATTCAAGAGACAGCTAGAGAAGACTTACCTTATCTACCAATCGCATATCCGAAAGCAGTTATTGCAGTAGATAAAAAGTTTGATGGATTAAAAGAAGCAAAAGCAATTCCTGTCACAATGTTTGAAGATGTATCTAAGATTTATGAAGTGAAATAAGAAACAAACAGTAAAGAAGCTGGTGAAAATCAGCTTCTTTAGCTTGAGGGGGGAAGTTTGTGTATAAAGTAATTGCGAAGAGGCTTTTAAATGCAATTCCGCTTTTATTTGTTATTTCTATTATCTCTTTTTTATTAATAAAACTAGCACCGGGCGATCCTGTTCGAAACTTTGTCACGCCGAATATGAGCCCAATTGATGTTGAGCGTATTCGTAAAAGTTTAGGGCTCGATCAACCAATTTATATGCAGTATATTTTATGGCTGAAAAATATTTTAACAGGGAACTTTGGTTACTCACTGCAAAATCACCGTCCTGTTTTAGATCTTATTGTAGAAAGGTTACCTGCGACAATCGGCTTAATGGGATCGTCTTTACTCGTCTCATTTGTAATTGCAATCCCGCTTGGACTACTTACAGGTGTGAAAAAGAATTCTATCTTTGATCGCATTGTAAACTTTATTTCTTATGTGGGAATCTCAATGCCAGTCTTTTGGTTCGCTTTACTATTAATCTATTTATTCTCTTTAAAGTTGAACCTTCTTCCAAGTATGGGTATGCGTACAGTCGGTCAAGATTCCTTCTTGGATATTGTGCAGCACGGTATTTTACCTTGTATGGTGCTTGCGTTCCAAAACGTTTCTGTTTATATGAGATATATTCGTTCCAGTACAATTCAACAATTAGAAGAAGACTATGTACAAATTCAATATGCGTACGGTGCTTCGAAGAAAACAGTTTTATTTAACCACGTACTTCGAAATGTATTAATACCAATCATTACAATTTTCGGATTATCTATTCCAAGTTTAGTGGGCGGAGCGTTTATTACGGAAACAGTATTTTCATGGCCAGGTCTTGGCTCACTTGGGGTAAATGCTATTTTTAGATTTGATTATCCAATTATTATGGCAATTACATTACTATCATCCTTCATGTTAATTCTCGGTAACTTAATTGCTGATATTTTATATGGCGTAGTAGATCCGCGCATTCGAATGAGGGGGTGATTTGGAATGAATAATAGGAGATTTCAAACGATAAAAAGTAGTTTTACGAAAAATAAGTTTGTACTAATGGGAGTTATTATACTGGCGGTTTTAACGATTGCATCGATATTCGCATTTGTATCACCGTATGATCCTAGTAAAATGTCGATTCCAGATCGCTTACAAGAACCAAGTGTGAGTCATCCTTTCGGAACGGATGATTACGGAAGAGATTACTTAACTAGGGCGTTATATGGTGGACGCGTTTCACTTGCGGTTGGTTTCCTTGCAATGGTTGTATCTGTTACAATCGGTACCGCAGTTGGAACAATTAGCGGATATTTTGGCGGAAAGTTAGACAACTTCTTAATGCGAGTTGTTGAAGTGCTCATGTCAATTCCATCATTCTTCTTAATGTTACTATTAAATGCTTATTTAAAACCAGGAATTACAACGTTAGTTCTTATTATCGGATTACTAACATGGATGGACACCGCTCGTATCGTAAGGGCAGAGACTTTATCTGTAAAAGAGCGTGAGTACGTTTTATATGCAAAGGTGTCAGGACAAAAATCACTCACGATTATTGTAAGACATATCATTCCTAACATTTTATCAACCATTATTATCGCCGCGACATTAACGATTGCGACATCAATTTTAATGGAATCATCACTTAGCTTCTTAGGTTTAGGTATTAGAGAACCAGATTCTTCTTGGGGCAGTATGCTAAACAATGCGCAAGGATATATCGGTGAAGCTTGGTATTTAACACTCTTCCCAGGATTCCTTATTCTTTTAACAGTCCTAAGTTTTAACGTAATTGGTGAAGCGTTGAAGAAAGCTTTCGCACCAAAAGGAGCTGGAAATGAAAACTAAAGTGTTACGTGAAAGGAGTGAGAAGCGTGTCTGAAAAACTACTAGAAGTGAAAAATTTAAAGACTTCTTTTTTCATAGAAAGTGGAGAAGTGGAAGCTGTTCGCGGCGTTACATTTCGTTTAAATAAAGGAGAAGTAGTTGGTATCGTTGGGGAATCTGGAAGCGGAAAGAGTGTAATGGCGAAGTCCGTGATGTCTCTCGTTGCGTCACCAGGGAAAGTGAAAGAAGGGGAGATTCTTTTTCATAATGAAAACATCCTTTCTAAATCTGAAAGAGAATTACGTTCTATTAGAGGAAATCAAATTTCACTTATCTCGCAAGATCCAATGTCTGCGCTAAATCCAGTTGTGAAAATTGGGAAGCAAATGACGGAAGTAATTATACGGCATCAAAAAGTAAAAAAGAAAGAAGCAGAGCAGATTGCGGTTAACTTGCTAAAACAAGTCGGTCTTTCGTCGCCAGAAGAAAGGGTAAAACAATATCCGCACGAACTAAGCGGTGGTATGAAGCAGCGGGTTATGATTGCGATGGCAATGTCTTGTAATCCAGATCTTCTCATTGCGGATGAACCGACGACAGCGCTTGATGTAACGATACAAGCACAAATACTAGATTTAATGAAAAACTTAAAAAATGAAACGAATATGGCGTTACTTCTTATTACACATGACTTAGGAATAGTCGCGCAAAACTGTACACGCGTTATCGTTATGTATGGCGGTCTTATTATGGAAGAGGGACCTGTACTTGATATTTTCCAATCGCCGAATCATCCATATACGAAGGGGCTATTAAACTCTTTACCGAAAATATCGAACGGTGTAAAAGAAAGGCTCGCACCAATTCAAGGTGTAACGCCAAACTTATTACACCCGCCACAAGGTTGCCCATTCGCAGAGCGTTGTCCGCATGCGATGGACATTTGTGAAAAAGAACGTCCACCGTATTTTGAAATCGGAGACGGAAGGCGTTCCATGTGCTGGTTAAATGATAGGGCGGTAGGTGATTCCCATGCATGAAGAAAATTTAATTGAAGTTCGGAACTTAAAAAAGTATTTTCCTATTAAAAAAGGACTATTCGGCAGAAAAACAGAGCAATTAAAAGCAGTCGATGACTTAAGTTTCACAATTAAAAAAGGTGAAACATTCGGATTAGTAGGAGAATCGGGCTGCGGAAAATCAACGACAGGAAGAAGTATCATTCGCTTGCATGATGTCACTTCAGGTAACGTTTTATTTGACGGAAAAGACATCGCAAGTTTAAAGGAAAGTGAACTAAAAGAATATCGAAAAAGAATGCAAATCATTTTCCAAGATCCATACGCATCATTAAACCCGGCAATGAATGTATTCCAAATTATTAGCGAACCGATGAACATTCACGGTTCTTACGAAAAAGAAGAACAAAAAGAAATCATTTTAGACCTTCTGAAAAAGGTAGGATTAAAAGAAGAACACTTATATCGCTACCCGCACGAATTTAGCGGGGGCCAGCGCCAGCGCATTAGTATCGCGCGCGCACTATCTGTAAAACCAGACTTTATCCTATGTGACGAACCAATCTCAGCACTCGATGTCTCAGTCCAAGCACAAGTCGTAAACATGCTGCAAGACATACAAGAAGAAACAGGCGTCACATACTTATTCATCGCGCATGACCTATCTATGGTAAGACACATATCAGACCGAATCGGAGTCATGTACTTAGGAAACATAGTAGAAATTGCCGATAGCGAAGACCTATACACAAAACCGGCACATCCATATACACAAGCACTACTCTCATCCATGCCAGAACCTGATCCAACAAAAACAGGGAAAGATCGGATCATTCTAGAGGGAGAAGTACCAAGTCCACTCAACTCACCATCCGGCTGCAAATTTAGAACGCGCTGCAAATTCGCCACTGAAAAATGCGCACAGGAAGTACCGAAGATGGTCGAGATTGCGAAGGGGCATGAGGTGGCTTGTCATTTGTTTTAGGGGGAGAGCACTAGGAAATCTAGTGCTTTTTTCTGTATATAGATGATAGTAATGACTATTCTTTTTGATTATCTGTAAGTATGATATAGTCTGTTTAAAGATTCTTCTGCTTTAATGAGTTTTGTTTGTAATAGTAATAGAAAGGGATTTTTAGTTATACGAATTGTTTTGTATTTGCTGAACTTCTTTTTTATGTTACAAATAAATTCCTCATGTATAAGAGAGAAATGTACTACTTATTATTTTGAAACTATTGCTTAAAGCCTTTCTTTGTTAATGAACCTTCTATTCTACTTTCCTTTCACTACATTCACTCCTAGTCCATTGGTAAACAAATAAAAAACTCAAGTTATAATAACTTGAGTTTTTTATTTGTTTATAATAGCATTATTCATCATTTTTAAATCTAGGTTTACTAAAAAATAATGCTGATGCAAAAAATATTGAGGTACATACAATTCCTAACATAGCTTTACCAAGCACCGTGAATATTATTGCTGATAGGGCAGCTAAAAAGAAAAATAGTTTCATCAATGTTTTCATCCCTCCCTAAATTACAAAATATTCAATTAATAAAAGTTGTTATGAATCACATTCATCGAGACAACCAAGGACTGTATTTACTCCCACAATACCGGCAGAGTTTACACATGCATAGCAAGCCGTTCCTGCTGTTGCTGGTACACCAGCGGTACATGAAACTCCACAAGCCGCAAGTAATCCAGCAATTACTAGCATATTTACACCTTTAGACGCTACACAACTTTGAGTACATTTCCATCTTTTTGTCCATCCATATTGAACGGCCTTATCAGTTTTTGGTGCAAGTTCTGTAGTAAGCATATCTGTTCCTTTTTCATCAGCGGATGAATCATTAATAACAATAGTTAAATCTAACTCGGCAGAACTTGCTAGTTTATTATCGATCCACATCTTAGTAGTAGCTAGATTATCTTTGTTTCTATTAGACTTTAATTCATAAGTATTTTTTAATTCAACCTTATCAGTAAAAACGATATTAAAGAGTTTAAGTGAATTCACAACTCCTTGATCATCTGTAGTAACAGATGAATCAAAAACAGAATACTCTACACCAAATGGTGTCTTAATTCCTCTTACTAAAAGTTTATCTACATCAATTTCTGTACTACCAACTGGTTTTACAGTTCCTGATGAAATTAATTCTTTAGCTTTCTCTAGTAATTGACCTTTTGTAACATCATCTACTGTAACTTCATTTTCTTTCACTACTTTAGTAGTTTTGAAGAACTCTTTAGTAGCTAAAATAGACTCATCGATTGACAACTGATCATCATTAGCTTTAGCGTACGAAGAATTCATTGGAAAGGAAGCTAAAAGTATCATAGAAAAAATTAATAAATAAGATAGTAGCTTCTTCATACATAAAACCCCTTTTATTACAATTTTTTAGTGTATTGGAACAACCACCCTAATAAAAGGGTAACATAGATAGTACACCATGTGAAATAATGTCCGCCCAAAAAGCAGAGCAAAAAACCTATAAATCCCTACATGACAGCCATAGAAAAAATTTTAAAACCTACTAAAATACTATTAAATAACAATAAAAATTAGTTCATATGTTTTTGTTAAAAGAGAACTAGAAACCATAATGAAAATGTGTATTAGAAGGAAAAAATTTTAAAAATAATCGTGTTAATGATGAATTTGAAATAATAATTCCCGAGTTCAAAAGATGGTTTTAATTTGCCAGTGGAAAGTGTTTTTTGATGTTAGATTCTTTGAAAAAGTATACAAAAGGCCACCTCTTTCAAGGTGACCAATCGCACTTTATTATTTTAAACTAGTACCATTCTTTAAACTATCCCCACCACCAAGCTCCGCCTCAATCTGCGAAGTCTTCGATGACTCTGCCATACGCCAATACGTAATAAAGCTGATCGCGATACATCCAGCTACGTAGAAGTAGAATAGTGATTCCATTCCGATACTCTTTAGCCATAAAGCGATGAATTCTGCTGTTCCACCAAATATCGCAACGGTTAGTGCATATGGTAAACCTACGCCAAGTGCGCGAATTTCAGTTGGGAAGAGTTCTGCTTTTACAATTGCGTTAATCGATGTGTAACCAGTAACGATAATAAGGCCGACCATCATAAGCAAGAATGCTACGATTGGTTCTGTCGTTTTTTCCATAAAGAAGAAGATTGGTGCTGTTAGCAATGTTCCGAGAATACCGAATGCCATTAATAGTGGGCGTCGTCCAATTTTATCGGATAGTAGCCCCGCAATCGGTTGAAGTACGACGAATATAAGTAGTGCGACAAAGTTAATCCAGCTTACAATTTCTTTCGGAAGACCGACTGTGTTTACCATGAATTTTTGTAAATATGTTGTGTACGTATAGAATGCAACAGTGCCTCCGAGTGTTAGGCCGACTACTGTTAATACTGCTTTCGGGTGTTTCATAAGAGCACGAACGGTTCCTGCGCTTTCGCGTTTTTGTGATTTTATGTTTGAAAACTGCTCTGATTCATCCATCGTGCGGCGAAGCCATAATACAGCTACTGCGCCCATCGCTCCAATAATGAATGGAATACGCCATCCCCAAGCTTTCATATCTGGTTCGCTTAGCAATTGCTGAAGAACAATTTGAACGCCTAACGCAACCATTTGCCCCGCAACGAGCGTTACATATTGGAAGCTTGAATAAAAACCACGGCGACCACTACTAGCCATTTCAGATAAATATGTGGCAGAAGTTCCGTACTCTCCGCCAAGTGATAATCCTTGCAGTAAACGGGCAAGAACTAAAATAATAGGCGCCATAATCCCGATGCTTTCGTAACTAGGTGTACAGGCGATAATGAAAGAACCGCCGGCCATAACTGTAATCGAAAGCGTTAATGCTGCTCGGCGTCCGTGCCGATCTGCATAGCGGCCCATTAATAAACTTCCGATAGGGCGCATTAAAAATCCAACTGCGAAAATAGCTGCTGTGTTCAATAATTGACTCGTTGGATCGCCTTTAGGAAAGAACTCTGCTGAAAAATAAACAGCGAAAGCAGAGTACACGTACCAGTCGTACCATTCAATTAAATTGCCGACAGAACCTTTGAAAATATTGCCGGCGACTCGGTTTGATTTTGCTTGAGCCATACTAATTCCTCCTCGTGCTTATAAATAAAACGATAATTATGAAAGCGTGTTCATTATAGTTGAATTGTACTGTTTGCGGAATGGAATCTCAATATTATGACAATTTTATTCTTTTTGTACTTTATGTACATGGAGAGCTTTAATAGTTGCTTCATTATTCGTTTTGTCATAATAATAGAAAAAGGAGATTGATAGTTTTGAATATTTTATCAAAGGATATGAAGTATGAAGAAATCACGCAAAGTGTCATTACAAACGAAAATAGTAAGCTTAATTATCGCGTTAATTTTATTTGTCGTTCTCCTATTAGCTGGAATATTTGTTTACATTCAGTCCGTTGATACGAAGCGCCAAGTGGAGCAACTAGCACTGCAAACAGCGAAGTCGCTTTCTTTTATGCCTGCTATAAAAGATGCTTTTCAAAATAACGAGCATAAAAGTACGATTCAATCCATTGCGGAACAAGTTCGTGAGCAAGCTGGTGCCGATACTGTCATTATAGAAGATCGCTATGGGATTATGTATTCGAATTCTAATTCGGAGTTGATTGGTACAAAGAGTAACAATCCATATAACTATGAAGCACTCACTTTTGGTGGTTATTATACGCTTGAAGGAAATGGTGAAAGTGGTCCAGTTTTAATGGCGAAAGCGCCCATTATTGTTCATAACGGAGATTACGATCAAGTAGTAGGCGTTGTGACAGTAGAGTTTTTAATAAAAGGCATTGAATCTAACATATTGAGTAGAACGAAAGAAATTATCCTCTTTTCCTTAGCTGTATTAGTAGCGGGCATTGTTGGTGGCATTCTTTTAGCACGTAGCATTCGTAAAGATACACTCGGTTTAGAGCCGAATGAAATTGCAGCGCTATACCGGGAGCGAAGCGCGATACTACTATCTATAAAAGAAGGGATTATCGCCATTGATCAAAACGGTTTTATTACGATGATGAACACATCAGCAGAAGAAATGCTTCATGTAAATGGTGATTATATGCAGCAACACATTTCAAAAGTTTTACCGGAATTTCATATGGAAAGAGTGCTAGAAACTGATCAAGAAATCGCATTTCAAGATAAAGTGTTTATTTTAAACATGACACCGATACTCGAAAATAATAGTACGGTAGGCGTTGTATGTAGTTTTAGAGATAAAACAGAACTGCAAAACCTAGTGAATACGATATCTGAGGTAAGAAAGTATTCCGAGGACTTACGTGCTCAAACGCATGAATTTACAAATAAGCTTTTTGTCTTATCAGGATTACTTCAGTTAGGACATTACAAGGAAGCGATTGAATTTATTCAGCAAGAATCTAATATTCATCAAAGCCAAAACCATATTTTATTCCATCAAATTCACGATGCGAAAGTACAAGCTATTTTATTAGGAAAAATCGGAACAGCGTCTGAGAAGAAAATTGATTTTCATATTGAAGGAGATAGTGCACTTCATCCGTTACCAGACCATATAAAAGTTTCGCACCTTATTACGATACTTGGAAACATAATCGATAATGCTTTTGATGCGGTGAGTGGGCAAGAGGAAAAGAGTGTTTCCTTCTTTGTGACGGATATTGGGCACGATATTGTATTTGAAGTGATAGATAGTGGGATAGGGATACCGACAGAAAAAATAACGACCATTTTTCAAAAAGGATTTTCAACGAAAGGAAACAATCGTGGTTACGGACTAGCAAACGTGAAAGAAATGGTAGATCTACTAGAAGGAACAATTGAGATTCAGAATGAGAAAAATGGGGGAGCTATTTTTACAATTTACCTTCCGAAAACATTGAGAGAAAGTACATGACAAACAGGGGGATGGACATATGTTGAAGGTTGCAATTGCAGAAGATGATTTCCGCGTCGCGCAAATTCAGGAAGAGTTTTTATTAAAAATAAAGGACGTAAAAGTAATCGGAAAAGCATTGAATGCGAAAGAAACGATGGAACTACTACAAAGGGAAGAAATCGACTTGCTTCTATTAGATAACTATTTACCAGACGGAATCGGAACAGACTTATTACCGAAAATCCATGCAGACTTTCCAAACGTCGACGTCATTATGGTTACTGCGGCGAATGAAAACCATATGTTAGAAAAAGCAATTCGAAACGGCGTAAGTAACTACCTTATAAAACCAGTCACGTTAGAAAAATTTGTTCGCACAATTGAAGACTATAAAAGAAAGAAGCAACTATTACATAGTAACAATGAAGTAAATCAAGCACTTATCGATAATTTCTTCGGGACTTCGCAAACACAAGACATAAAAAACTTACCGACAGGTGTCGATCCGTTAACACTGCAAAAAGTGAAAGGCATTATAAAAGGATTCGAAGAGGGTATTACAATAGAAGAAATGGGAGAACAAATGGGGGCCTCCAGAACAACCGCAAGAAGATATTTAGAATACTTAGTAGCGACAAACGAATGCACAGTAGAGTACACATACGGTATTATCGGACGACCAGAACGAAAATATCGAATAGGACGAGGACTATGAAAAAACGATTATTACTATGTATATGGATCATGACAGGAGTAATAGCGGGTTGTTCTTCGGAAAAAACTCAAACGAATACAGTAAACATAAACAAAGTAGAAATCGTTGCGCCAAACGTCCAAGGAGCAGGGTGGGACTTAACAGCGCGAGCAATGCAAAAAACACTAACAGAAGAAAAAATCTTCACAAAACCAATTACTGTCACAAACAAAGTAGGTGGTAGTGGTGATGTCGGATGGAAATATACGAAACAAAAAGGCGGTCACGTACTGGCGATTAACTCAAGCTTACTCATAACGAACAACCTACTAGGCCACAGTAAACTAACATATAAAGACTTCACACCGCTCGCAACATTAGCATCGGACTGGGAAGTTGTTGTCGTATCAAACGAATCAAACATAGAAAACGCAAATCAACTAATGGAACAACTAAAACAAAACAAGAATAACTTCAAAATCGGCGTTGCCCCAGGCCTAGGAAACGACGATCACCTATCCTTCGTACAAGTAAGTAAAGCATTCGGGATAAACCCTGCCGAACTACAATTCTTCGTCTACGAAAACAAAGAAAAAATCATAAACGCCCTAACGAACAAACAAATAGGTGCCGCAACCATGACCCTATCCGAAGCCGAAAAACAATACAAAGCCGGCAAAATAAAAATACTAGCCGTATCCGCACCAAAACGACTAGATCGACTACCAGAAATCCCAACATGGAAAGAACAAGGCATCGACGTCATATTCCAGCACTGGAAAGGCATTATGGGCCCGAAAGATATGACGGAGGAAGAGGTTGCTTATTGGGATAGCATTATTAAGAAGATGGTGGAGAGTGATAGTTGGAAGGGGATTTTGAGGGAGCGGGGTTGGGAGAGTTTTTATAAGGGGAGTGGGGATGCGAGGGGGTTTTTGGAGGAGAGTAGTGGTTGGTATGGGGGGATGGTTGGTGGAGCTAGAGTTGATAAGTAATTTTAGCCACCTGTACTCATGAAATATTGACATCATTCTTAGTATATTTATTTAGAATTTTAAATAGAGATTAGCTGGTTTAATAAGTTTTTATATAGATTTTTTCTTTTATAATGTTTTCATATTTAAGATAGAAAGGGAAATCTAAAGAGGAGTATAATTAAAATGAATAAAAAATATTAAAGGTGTAAGACGGAGGAATTATGATGATACATACTTTAGTAAGGGGACAAAAGATAGATGTTACAAAGAATCATCCAGAAATGAAAGGATTACTGGTAGATTTAACTTGGAATGCCCTGATGAATATGGATGTAGATGCATCAGCTTTTTTAGTAGGGTTTAACGGGAAAATTACTAAAGAAGAAGATTTCGTTTTCTATGGACAACCTTATTCTAGTTGTCGATCTGTTCAATTGAATCAAAATGAAACAAATGGAAGTAAACAAAGATTTTCGATAGATTTTACTCATATAAAAGATGAGGTACAAAAGATTGTATTTTCGATTACAATTCATAATGCGGAAGGGAAGAAACAGGCGTTACGAGATGTTTCCCATATTCAATTGAAAATAAGTAACGCACAATCAGGTTTAGAAATTATTCATTTTCCTATTACATATCCATTTACAGATGAAAGTGCCATTATTGTTGGAGAGCTATATCGACATGGAGGAGGATGGAAGTTCAATCCTATTGGAGCTGGTTATTTTGGTGGATTAGCTGCATTGTGTACAAATTTTGGAATAGAAATCGCAGAGGATGAAAAACAAATTGCTCCTCCTGTAGAGAAGAAAATAGTTCCTACTAAGCCTCCAGTACAAAAAACTATTAACGCAGTGAAGGTTGAATTGAAGAAAAAACAATCTATCAATATACAAAAATCTAAAATGGTAACAGCTACTTTAGAGTGGGAAACAAATAAAGATTTAGACTTATATTGTTTTTACGTAACAACGAATGGAGAGATAGGAAAGGTTTATTATAAAAATCTAGGTTCGTCTAAAGTATCGCCGTATATTGTATTGGACGGTGATTCGCAAGAACCAGGAAAAGAAACAATTCGTATTTATCGACCAGAAGCTTTAAAATATGTTTTATTTGCTGCATATAGTGCTGTCGGAAATGGAATAGGTAGTTTCTATTCTATGAAGGCTAAAGCTGTTGTCGATAATCATATGGGAAGCGTTGTAACAGCACCATTATTAGAAATAAATGACCACGCTTATTGGGTGTGCATTGCTCATATTGATTTCACCAATTCAAATGAGATGAAAATTTCACATGTAGAAAGCTACTCAAAAGACCATTCAGAGGCCTCACCACTATTGTACGAGAATGGAAAATTCCGAATGGATGTTGGGCCGATTGAATTTAAAAATGAAGAGGATTATCAGAAGTATTTTAAATAGTAGAGTAGAAAATCATACATTAAATTGTATGATTTTTCTTTTATACATAGTTTGGTAAAATAGTAGTAATTGTAATTTATTGTAACGGTGGGGATGAAAATGTTAGAGCAACTCATAATTGAATTGGCTAAATTAACAAAGCAGGTTGAAGATATAAATAGTGATAAAACTTATTTGGTTAGAAATAAAGATAATGGAGACTTAGACGTTGAAATCAAATTTTTACGTGAGCAATACGAAAAGGAAGCATCATCTTATTTTAAAGTGAGTTCTGAGCTCCTTAAGAACGCTTGGCAAAAGTTTATTGATATACGCACAGTAAAGAGGGAGGGTTTTGGACAAGCAAGTGAAATGAATAATTTCTTGGTAGCTTTCTTTTCACAGCTGCCATTTGTGAATGTAATGAAATCAGGAGCTATTGCATTTAAAGAATTCCAAACCGATAACCTACCAAGTGAAAAATATGATAAAGTCATACTCTTTTTAGAAGAGATCATAAATGGTACATATAATCCAAGTACGTTAAGTGAACAAATGGATGAAAATTTATATAGTAGGAAGTCCCGCGCGCGTCAGGATTTAAGGTTACTGGGATTTTTGAATGAATCTCATGAAATGAATCAGCTTTTATTAAATGAATATGTTCAGTCGGAAGATAAGAATGCTTACATTGCACAGTTAGTTTTAAAGCAGGAATATTTCCGACATGCTTTATTTGTTCTTGGATTGTTAGAGAAATATTCAAAGGGTGAAAAGAAAGAAGCTCTAGTTGATTTTGGAATGACAATTGTCCGAAATTCATTAGGAGATAATTTGATGGTTGAATCGGTAGCGAAGAGGCGTACGGGGAACTTATTAGATTGGCTTGAACAAGTAGGACTAATTAATGATGAATGGATTCCTGTTGAACAATATGCAAAAGACGATGGAGAAAAGGGCGGTAGTATGAACAGTAATTTGCGTGAAAAGTTTTTAACAGTTATGAATGAGTACTTACAGGCAAGAACAGAAAGATTTGCGGGGCATAAAATGGGATCGTTTGTTAGGAATGAAATGACAACGGAAATAACGAGATTACCATTTATTGATCATAGTCAGTATGTTGTTACAGGGTCAGTGGGACAAGGGAATTGGGCTGCTGTTCCATGGCTTGCGATTATGAATAAAGATATTACGACATCTACGCAGAGAGGTTATTATATCGTTTATTTGTTTAGTGAAGATATGGAGCGATTATATTTAACGCTGGCGCAAGGTGTGACAGAAACGACTAAAGAAGAGATGCAAAAAATTAAAGAAGAGATTCGTGAACAAATACATATGTCCCAAAAGGTGAAAAAAGATGATGAGATTTTCCTAGGGACAAGCCCAAAAGCAAAAGGATATGCGAATTCAACAGCGGCTTATATTGCGTATGATGTTAATAAAATGCCAAGTGAAAAAGAGTTAGTAGAGGACCTAGAAGAAATGCTTCGCTATTATGAGGGATTCATAGCTTATAAAGAGGAAGGAACGAAATATGAAATGATTTATGAAAGGAAAGAAGTGTATTTAGATCAACAATCAATTATCGATCATGTGTCCTCTTATATTCAAAGTAAAGGTTTCTTTTATGAGAAAAAGGATCTTATTAATTTCTTCCTTTCATTAAAAACAAAGCCATTTGTAATTTTATCAGGTATTTCAGGTACAGGGAAAACGAAAATTGTTCAGTGGTTTGCGGAGAGTTTAGGGGCTACGGAAGAGAATGGACAATTTACGCTTATTCCGGTTAGACCTGATTGGAGTGATAGTTCTGATTTGCTTGGCTATGTGAATCTTCAAGGCGAGTTTCAAGAAAGACCGTTAATTAAGGTGCTTGAAGCTGCAGATGCAAATCCAAATAGACCGTACTTTGTAGTGTTGGATGAGATGAACTTAGCTCGAGTGGAATACTACTTTAGTGACTTTTTAAGTGTAATCGAGAGTCGTAAATGGAAAGATGGAAAAATTGTTACGTCACCTGTTCTTCCTGAGTCAATTGCGAATAAGCATATTACGATTCCATCAAATGTATACATTATTGGGACTGTCAATATGGATGAAACGACACATCCGTTAAGTAAGAAAGTATTAGATCGTGCCAATACAATTGAGTTTAATACTGTTAACTTAGATTATTTTAATTTCTTAATGGATGTAGAAGAGAAGGAAGCAGAAATTGCTGCAAATCGCTCTTTAGAAACCGAATACCTTCATTTAAAAGAATGCTTTAAAGAAAACGAAGATCTTGTGAGAAATATATCGAGCGTTTTAATAGAAATAAATAAAACACTTGAATCAATTGGAGCTCAAGTTGGATATCGTATACGAGATGAAATTTGTTTCTATATGGCATACAACGAGCAAGGAAAGTTATTATCGTTTGATGAAGCGCTGGATTATCAAATATATCAAAAGATTTTACCGCGTCTTGCAGGGAGTGATGGAAGAACAGAAGAGGTATTAAAGCAGTTGTATGTATTATGTGCAAATGAAGAATATGATAGTAGCAATAGTGACGCTTCATATGCTAAGTATCCTCGTTCTGCTAACAAGCTGTCTCATATGTTAAGGAGGTTCGAGTATGATGGTTTCACCTCTTTCTGGATCTAATAATGAGATAGAGCTAGTTAAGATTGAAACAGAGGAGCTATCATTGACGATTAAAGGAAATCCTTATCATGAAAAATATGAGAGTTTAAAAGAATATCATGCTATGAACGCAGATGAAATGATGTATTTTCATGTAGATGGGAAGACGGAATCCGTTTCTGTATTTGATGCAAGGTTGCAGAGGCTGGATGAATGGAATGAACATCCACCAATCTTTTTTGAAAATAGAAGTTATCAGCTTGTTGTTGTTCCGAAAAATAACAAGCAGCTCTCTTTTTATCATGAACATCCAGGATTTCGAAAACAAGTTAGTTCTATTCAAATGGGATCACTTCATGTGTTAATGGGGAATCTTTCGTTTCCAAATGAAGTAGGAAATACAAGGTTTGAAATTAAAGATGATAAAGATACTTTATTAACTGTTACATTTGAAGTTTTCCCGGCAAAACTGGATTATAAGGATGATTACAAAGCCTTATTAGATGAAGTAAATGATGAAATTTATAATTTAGCGTTTCATTTACTAAAGAGAACTTACTTAGGAGCATCTGCAATTTACGCTACAAATCCATCGAAGAGTGAGTTCTATCGTATTTTAAATGATTCCTTTGAGCGATTTATGAAATCAATCTCTCATATAAAAAGACAACCACATCATACGCTTATGACTAGACATCAACTAGTACGAGGAGAAAAAATTCGTAAATTGGATTCTGTCGGAATGAATTATTTGCGAAAGCGACCACACTTGCTGCAAGGAGAAAATAATATACCGACTAAAGGCATTACAGCTTATAAGGAAGTTTCTTATGATACGCTGGAAAATCGATTTGTTAAATGGATGATTCAAAGAGTCGTACATAAAATAGATGATTTACTTAAGGCGCTAGAGCCAAAGTCTAGATATACACGTGGTGTAACTGATGAAGATTTGTTAGAACGTGTAAGAAATATGAAGTATCGAATGAAAAATGAATTGAACGATCCATTTTGGAGAGGAATCGGAAAATTAGATCGCTCAGTCTTTTCACTCGTTATCCAAATGGCTGCAGGCTATAGAGATGCGTATCAAATTTTCTTAATGCTATCGCGAGGTTTAACATTACGAGGACAAATTTTTAAAATGTCGGTAAAGGATGTGGCTAGATTATACGAATACTGGACGTATTTAAAACTCGGACAAATTCTATCGAAAAAGTACATACCGCTCCATCAAGATGTTATTCAAGTTAAGCAAGACGGGTTATACGTAACGCTTGATGAAAGTAAAACTGCAAAAAGAGCGTTTAAGCATCCAGTTACTGATGAAATAATAGAGCTTTATTTCCAGAAAAGAAACGGTAGACTACCAACAGTTACACAAAAACCAGATACGATGCTCGCTATTGAGAAAAAGGGAAAGAACTATCAATATCAATACATTTTTGATGCGAAATACCGAATTGATTTTGCTGAAAGGTCTCATTATAAAAAGAAGTATGGTACTCCTGGCCCAATGGAAGAAGACATTAATACAATGCACCGTTACAGAGACGCATTAGTTGTGGAACAAGAGGGACCTTTTGAGCGGACAGCTTACGGAGCGTACGTATTATTCCCATGGAACCAAGAGGAAGCATATGAGAACCATCCGTTTTATAAAAGTATAGAAAAAGTAAATATCGGTGGCTTCCCGTTTTTACCAAACGCAACAAGACTGGTCGAACAATTTTTAGATCACCTTATTGAAAAGAGCCCAGAAGAAATTATAAGAGAAGGTATTCTTCCACGAGGAACAAAAGAAGAATGGCACTCCTCACTAGAAGAAAAAGTATTAGTAGGCAGCGTAAAAACTGAAGGTGACTATGAAACGTATAGAAAGAATGGTGTATATCAATTACTAATCAAACAGCTAAAACCAGGATGGCAAGAAGCAAAGTACATTGCATTATATGCACCGAAAAAATGGCACGGAGAAAAAGGTGGCATTCAATACGTAGCAAAAATTAAACACATTCAAATGCAACAAAAAGATGAGTATGTGCATTTCGAACTAGAGCCATGGAAAAAACTAGATCACCTCATCCGTCCAGTAGGATATGGCATTCAAACATACACAATAACAACTATGCCACTATTAAAAGAAGTCCAAGAACTTCCAGAACTCTTCATGAAATCAAAAGAAGAACGAACTCTTTGGAAGACGCTGCGTCGTTTTACGAAGCAGGTTAAGGTTGAGTTGGATCATCGTAATTTAGATGAAGCATCTTCTATTAAGAGTTATTATGTGCAGGATGTTCAGATTTGGGTTGATTATGAGAATGGGGTTGTTATGGTGGAGAGAGATGGGCGAGTTAAGGAAGTTTCTTTGGAGTTGGTTGTTAGTAGGGGATCGGTGTTGTTTAGGGAAGTTTTAGAAGTATTGAATATTGGGAAGAGCGCTTGGATACAAAGGGAATTAAGTAATGAATAAGAGACCAAATTAAAGTATACAGTTGAGAAACTATAAAACGAAATCTTAACCATTATTGGTTAATGATGTATAATTATGGGTAAAAAATGAAAGTTGGAAAAGTATGAGCAAAAAATATAATACAAAAATATTTGATATCAATCCAGATGGTACTCTTGATACAACCATACTATCTAAGTTGGAAGAAACACTACTGCTGAATCGCGACATCATCTATGTATACATTGGCGATAAAAATTGCTATATCGGACAAACAAAGCATTTGAAAAATCGTCATAAACAGCATTGCGGTAGCCAAGAGCCAAAGTTTATAATGTCCAAATTTAAAAAACTAGTTATACTCTATGGACAGCTAGTGGATAAAAATTTAGACTATCTTGAAAAACGACTGATTACACTTTTCATAACAGACAATACGAAAAATAAAAGAAAAATAGAAATTGATAATAAAACTAGAGGGAACCTTTCAAATCATCAACAAGATAGTAAAGAACTTGATGCGTTAGTCATTACTCCTTTTTGGCAAGAGGATTTGTTTGATTTAGGTTGTATAAATAATAAAAACGTCTCTTATTTGAAGCGTCGAATTTTAGCTAAGTATTCACCGTTTATGGATCTGAAACCAGAGCAACAACAAATAATTAATCGCTTTATCGATGAAGGGGGAAACTTTCTTATTGAAGGTGGAAGTGGAACTGGTAAAACGGTCTTGATGACAAACACAGTTGCACAACTATTTGACAAATACAATGGAGAGAAGAAAATTGGTGTAGTTGTCAAAGCCAATTGGAGAAAAAGTGCGAATGACATTTTTTCTGACTATGAGATTAGTAAAAATGTTAAAGTTGGAACTTGGGGGATGTTGCTAGGCACTGAAGAAAAATACGATTATATCATCGTCGATGAGGCACATAGACTCCCTCGTTTTTATGGGAAGCTACACCCTACTGAACGACAATATTTTAATGGGGATAAAACAAAGACTAGTCTAGAATTACTATCAAATGTTACTTCTTCCTTAATCTTATTTTATGATCGTTATCAGTCTATCAGACCTTCTGATATTCCAACTTATATCTATGATGAGTATGTAAAACAGAAAGGATTCAAAGAAATTTCGTTGGAAACTCAATTCAGAATAGATATCCATGACAAGGAAAAAACATATACAGCAGATGATTATATCAAAGGAATAAGATATTTATTACAAATTTCCGATGATGCGTCTTTTGATAAATCGCTATTTACAAATCCTGATCCTGATTCTTATTTTGGTTTTGTAGATTCTATTGAAGACCTTTTCATTTATGTAAATCGTATGGACAACTTAATTAGAGATAGCCAAAATCGTGTTATTGCTGGTTATGCAAGAGAGTGGGTTAGTAAATCTGATAAGACTGACTATGATTGGAGAGAAGGAATCAATCAATGGCAATGGAATTCCACTCACGAAGATTGGATGAATAAAAAGAACAGTAAAGAAGAAATTGGCTCAATTCATGCTGTTCAAGGAGTGGATATCAATTGTGTAGGTCTTATTATAGGGAAAGATTTGACTTTTAAAAATGGAAAAGTCGTTGCTCCAAAAGAGAACTATTTCGATAAAAATGGTAAGCCTATTCAAAGTGAATTTACAGAATCAGAATTCAATACCTTTATCAAAAACATTTACTATACTCTTATGACTAGAGGAATTGATGGCATTCGGATTTATATTGAAGATAGTAATTTGAAAAAGCATTTTCTTGACACAATAAATGCATAAAAGAAAAAGTACACGGTTCAGTTTCTGCTCGTGTACTTTTCTTTTGTTTATAATTGATTATATTTTTCTTTATGTCCCTTACTCTTTTCAACCGGATACTTCATCTCATTTTTTTTAAGTTTTTCTTTAATAATTTGATCTACATCAAATCCGAGATTATCTGCCATCATATATGAATAAATTAGTACGTCTGCCAATTCTTCTTTTAAGCGCTCCGGATTCTTCTTTGTTTCTTCAGAACTTTTCCATTGAAACAATTCCAAAAGCTCATTTGCTTCTAAAGATATCGAGATAGCTAAATCCTTTTCATTGTGAAATTGCCGCCAATCACGATCGTCCCGAAATTTATTAATTAATTCCATAGAATTCTTCATTTTGTCACCTTCATTAATTTAAATTATTTATCTTCATTATTTCTAGAAAACGTTTTTGAGTCTCAGAATCTTTAAACCAGACATATATTCCTTTGCGAGCACGTGTTAAAAGTACATAATATTGATTTAATACAATAGTAAGGATATCCTGATATGCCTGCTTATAATTCGCATTATTTTTCTTTAGGTATGAGCGAGCTTGATTTACAAAGGTCGCATCTCTCATGACATCCAAATTAAATTTCCAATTTTTTGTACTGTTGTCCCAATATAAATCATCATACCAGATAAATCCGGTATAATCATAATCTAGACCTTGAGCCGTATACACTGAACCAACTTGATTAAATGCTTGATCATAAACACTCTTATACCAATTATATTGATTTTTCATTGGATTCCATTGTTTTTGAAAAGACTGTTCTTCGATTACAATATCAGCTTGAATACTAATATTATTTTTCGATTTCCATTCCCAGTCATACGGGGCAAACCATTTTACAGTTTCTCCCTTTTGTTTGTAAGAAAGTAAGGTGCTATCTATGGTGTTTAACGATTTATCACCATCTACAAAAAAAGAAGCAGAATGGAACTTGGATTTTATTTTATTTCTCCCATACAAAAGATTATGGATTCTGTCTACAAAATCTCCTTGATTGCCCGAGCGCTTTTGAACTGTGAGTTTATATGAATAGGATAATATTTTTGCTTCTTGAAGCTCAGAAAGAATTCGATCTTTAGTACCTTCCTCTTCAGGTAACACACGTTGGTAATCATCCTGTAGAAATACTACGATTTTAGGTCGTGAATCATTGAGAAACAATCGACGAATTGTATTTTTGACATTAGACATTCGGTGTGCTTCGTCAACTACAATTAGCGAATAATTTTTCGCTGTAATATAGTCTAAATATGGAAAGGCAAAATCAAGTTCTGCTTCATTCTTCAAAACTTCTCTTAACATCTTACTTTTTGCAAACGTTAAAACAAGTTCATCTCTTTGAAACCCTAATTTTTGTGCCAAGTACAGTAAGTGAATACCAATGATAGTTTTTCCAGTACCTGCATCTCCTTGAATCACAATTGCATGATTGCTAGGATTTTTTTTATATTCACGTAAAATTGTACTAATCTGTGCAGATACCTCATGCTGATCTTCAATCATAGTTGCATTATCTTTACCAGCCAATACATTCTTTAATCCATTAAAACTGATTTCATTCATTATATATTTACTATTCACAAATGAGTCAGCAGTTTCTTTTCCAGATTCAAAAGGATCAAACACTGCTTTTAAAAATCGTTGTAGTTGCTTTTCCTCTCCTTTAACGAATAAAAAGTTCTTGAACTTGTAATAATCTTTGTATTCATCAATAAAAAAGACTGTTTTATCCTGCGTAAAATTATGCAAATACTGGATTGCCTTTATTTTAATTTCTCCACTTGATACTTTTTCATGATGAAGTTTTAATTCATTGCAATAGTTAACTGTCTGAAATACTGGATGAACTCGATATTCATTCTTATTTCTTAAATCAACATTTACATATGTTTTTTGTGATTCATCATTTTTTTTCAATTTTTCCCACTGCTTGAGTTCAACAATTAGTGCAATAGGTTCTTTGTCGTTTAGGGATTTCCCAAAGAGTAGTAAATCTATCCTTCTTTCAGCTATAAGACTATATTCAGCAACTAACCAAAGATGATCCATTGCTGCAAAATGTACTTGTTGAATCATTTGATATAAAGAATTTTTCCATGATAGTTGTTCTTGTCTCGAATGATTTGCATCAATATGAAGCATTCGACTAACTAATTCATCCCCAGACAGCTTCGATAAATTTTTAATACTATCAAGCAATAAATAGCTCATATAACCTCCAGATATATATGTGTTTGAAATATCCGTGAACCCATCAACTGATATAAATAGATTACCATACTTGAAAAATACGTTGAACCTCCAAAATAGTTATGAAAAATTTTTATTACTATTTTTTTAGGTATATTCTTGCAAGGAGTAGAGGGAGACCCAATGAGTTAAATTAAATAGGTGGAGACTTAATACAGAATGTTGCATATAGTTGGATAAAGTGCATTGTTAGTTATGGGAAGAAGAGAATATGGGGTATATACTCTTCTTTTTATTTATAAATAAAGTGGATGTGGAATTTAAATGATGATCTCGATCTGTTCAAGGTGGCGCGCTCTCTGCAGAGCTACGGGGGAAATCTTGCAAGTTTGTATAAATGAAATTCTATTAAAAAGCAATGGTTATTGTAAATTTTGTGACCACAAAATGATGTACTTAGCTGCCTGTAAAATGGTAAGAGGAATGAGGAAACTCATTTCTTTTTTTGATGTAGAGGGGGGATTTCAACAATTAGAGGAGGACTTGTGGAGAGCGTAGGTATAGGTGGTATTGTTAATGATTTATATGAATGCTACTGTACATACTAACTCAGTTCCAGAGACAAAAAACTCATACTATAACATGTTAGAAAGAAAGCGTGATTGTGAACGGGATGGAGTTAGGGGCTGGAAGGGAAAGATAAAGAGGAATGGGAGTGTATGAGAAATAAATGATCAAATGGAAAAAAGACCATCATATTGAAATTCAGAACAGGGAAGCTTTTAGACCTTGTTGAGAGAACAGTTCTCACCAATTTATCGGGGAATAAGAAAAATAAAGAAAGAGAAGGAGAATGCATAGAAGTCGATTGATATAGTTGCCACAAAACATTAAACTATATGGATGTATAAATAAAATTAAAAATGCGGAGGAACAGAATGAAAAAGTGGACAATTTGGGGAATCATCTTTTATATTCATTCAGCAGTATTACTTTACTTGGGAATTGATAGAGTCGAAGGATATTATAATAATGAATACAGTAGCGAATTAAGTAAGCATGTTTATGTTGGCGGAGACGCATATAACTACATTATCAATTCCAACATACTAACAGGGTTCTTTGTTCTCAGCGCATCATTCTTTATTGCAGGTACAATGCTAATCGTAACTGGTTCAATTTTAAGAGCTATCAAGGAAAAATAGGTGGAACAAATACTTGAACCGCCAATAAAACTATATAATTAAAAATGGACTTCCTTCGGGAGGTCTTTTTATCTTTGCCTTTGTTTTTACGAAGCAGGAAATGACTTACGGGGTAGTACAGATTCAACTCTCTGCTCAATCCTTATATGCTTTTACGAGTGAGAAAGAATAATAAATAATTCATTTACAATTAAATATCTTTATATTAAAATATTTTTAAAAAATATGAAGAACAGAGGTATACAAATGAGTAATTACTGGTATGAGAATTTTAAAGATAATCCGGATTTTTATTCAAATTATTGTAATAAACTATGTCGTTCTTTAGGTATAAATGAGTTACATACTGTGAAAGTTTTGTATTTCGCTAATCTAATTCATACTGTAACTGCGAAGTATGATGATATTCTTTTACAATGTGGAATTAGATTGCCCTCAGAGACGTTTACTTGGAAACTTAGGGAAGCGGATTCAAAGGAAGAAAACTTTGATATCGAAAGCTTTTTGGATTATGCCAATGATTTGGTCGATGATTATGCAAAAATCGATCCCGATAATTTAAGAGTCAGTTTATTACCTTTACAAAAGCATGTTCACTCCTCTTCAAAATTTGAGTTGTTCGTTTTAAATGGAGATATTTTTAAGTTTATTGATGAGCACTCTAACTTACCGGGTGTATTTGTAATAACTTGTGATGATGAATATCTTTTTGCGTCTGAAACAAGTGTTGATATTGCAAAAGCCATGGACGCTATTGTAAAAATTAAACGAGATAATTCAATTTTTGATTTACATGTAATTTTTACTGATACAGAATCGGATGCAGAATTATATTCAGTTTATTTGAATCTGAAATATTTAGGTGCCGAAGATCTAAATGTAGTCTTAGATGTTCCGGAATACAGTAAAAGTTTAAAATGTAATTTTCAGGACTGCATAGTATAAGTAATTTATGATTGAGAATATTAATGCATAACCATTAATATTCTGTGTGGAAAACCTCATCAAATTGTGGTGAGGTTTTTTATATAAAAAATTAAGGTCAGGTAAACGACAACTAATATAATTGATCAGAATCTACTATGACGAAAAATAAAAGCGGAAGAAGAACCTTTACAACGGAATTGAAACAACAAATGGTTCAACTATATCAAATATATTTTATACTTCGGGAATATCAAGTGGAAGTTATATCAAGGTTTTATAAGGTACTATATATTATTTTATTTAAATGTTATAATTTATAAGAGTGAAGTTTATTGATTAGAATCCCGACCAGCTTTTAACTAGTTTTCTATGAGTTTAAAGAAAGGTTTGTACCAAGATGCTGTGACTATACCAACTGGGTACTATTAATTTTGAAGCTAAATAAGCTTGATAGTAAATGAATAGATGTCTAGTTTACGTGTTTTATTGCAATAGTAAATGTTTTTTTGATAAATATTCAGAATTTTAAATTGATAATATTGATTACTATTGTATGCAATGGTAATATAAATGTGAAAAGCTGATGGAGGTGTTTGAATGAGAAAATGGGAAACGTTTATCATAGATTATATTAATAAATCTAGAAAGACCTTTGTGAAAACGATAGATATTGAACATCATCTTAAAACATTACTCAAACAAGAATATGATGACGATGGTGGATATTTTAGATTTTCTACTACGTTGAAGAACATGGTAGAAGAAGAGAGGATTCGACCGGTAAAAGCAAGAGGGCATAATCATCAGATTCCACCAGTATTTAATGTATATAGATTAGTAAAACAAGAAAGAATAACGAATCCCACTCACATTAAAAAGTTAATGACCGATTATCCATTGTTCAATATGACTGCTTTTTATGATGAAGCAGAATTTGAAAAATGGAAGTTTTATATAGATCGACTTCATGCTTTTCTTACACACAACAGTGACACCAAAAAGAATATGTTAAAAGCAAATGAACGTTCCTTTGAACTATTTAGAAACGAAAAGTTTCTTTTAGATAAAAAAGGAATAAAGTTTTTAGCTAATTTAGGGCTCACTCTATCGGATTTAAACTGTCGAAGAACTTATGAACCTTTTGTAGAGTACCAATCAGATCCCTCAAAAAAGCCAAAAAACATTTTAATTATTGAAAATAGAGATACCTTTGATTCGGTAAAAGAGTTAATGATGGATGGCGTTGATACATGGAGCGGAATTACCTTTGATATGGTGATATACGGGGAAGGGGATAAAATACAAAGAAGCTTTTATTTCTTAGAAGAATACAAGCTAGAAGATTACGAAGTCTATTATTTTGGGGATTTAGATGCAAGAGGGATTCATATTTGTTCTGAATTAATCAAAATAGATAGCAGAGTAAAACCATTTACGCCTTTTTATATAGAACTTTTAAATCGTTATGGTCATGAACCTTCGGCGAGAACCATCGAAAGAAAATTGAAACAAACTATTATTGACAATTCATTAAAAGTATTTTCAGATTTTTTTGAAGATGATTATATTGATGAACTCAAAAAATATACTAAAATCAATCAGAATATTCAAACGTATATTCCGCAGGAAGGATTGAATTTAGCAATTCTTCGTAAATTAGGGGAAAGGAGGTAGGGTTCTTTTTGAACACGAACATTGACTCTATGCTAGAAGGTTTTAATGAGCGGATAAAGCATGTAGCGATGTTTTCACCCATCCTACGATTAGAACAACCAGTGAAGTTTAAAGAATTACCTATCCCTACGGTTGCTCTCTATATACTTCTTTATATGCTCGAAAACAAACTAGCATTTAATAAAAACACGACAAAAGAAGAATTACAATATGTCATTTTAGAAGTGGTCCGGCGATATTGGAACAAGGATTTTAGCAAAGCAGAAGCAGACGAGCTCGAAGATTGGTTGGTTTCTAAAAATCTTCGAAACAGGGGAAGAGCTCACACATTTACGTATTATGAATTTCGATAAAAGAGAAGAAAAAACTTATTATTTTCATCTAATTGAATATGGAGAAGGAACGAACGTTTTTAGTGATACAGAAGATCGTGTAGACGATTTCACGTTATCTTCAACGGGATTGGAGCTGCTATTCAAAACGAAAGAAGTATTTGGAGAACTTCAAATCACTATTTCTCAATTATTCTTCAAACGACAATTTGAAAAGGGGCTTTTCACCGATGCTTTAAGGAGAGTTCACGAAATGCATACTTTGATAGAAGATGAAAAAAAGAAAATAAAAAAATTACAAAATACTATTATCAAAGATGCTCTTGGTGTTTCTCAACGTTCTGAACTTGAAGTTATGATAAAAAGAATTGATGAAACTTTAAAATCAGAACACGAACAATTTGATGATTTAAAAAAATTGGTAGAAGAAAAAATTGATGAATTCTATGAAGGTAGTCTAACAGAGAAAGAACAAGAAGGAATCCATATAATCCAAGAAATTGAAGGGAAATTACTTCAAGCAATTAGTTTGCATGAATCCCTATTTACTGAAAAACAAAAAACACAAAATATTATGAGCGAATCACTTGAATCTTCCATTATTCACGCGTTTTCAGTTCATTTAGATTTTGAACAAGAAATACTAAGGGAACTAATAGAAACCCCTGCTACAGAAGAAGTATTAAATGCTATTTCTAAACCATTTCTACCTTTGAGGCACCATAAAACGTTTAATCCGCTACTTGCATTAGTTCCTCAAAAGAGATACAAGAAAAAACAACTAAAAGAAGAAGCAATTGTTGAAGTAGATGAAGAAAAAATGAGGTTGCAAGAGGAAGAAGAAGCTAGGAAAAAGGAAGAAATCGAAAACAAAGAATATCGATATATAACTGCTTTATTAAAACACTTGGTTGAGAAGGACAAGTATCTATTAAGTGATATTCTCCAAATGATTGAAACTCAAGATGAACGTCTTTATGAGGATATTCTCTACAATCCAGATCCACTGTTGGGGTTAATTGCAGAACTACATCAGTCCGAATACAATCGTTTTGAAAAAGTAACTTCAGATGTGTGGAAGAACCTCCCGGATGATAAAAAGATTAATAGAATGTTAATAAGACTATCAAGTGAATTTGTAACATTACAAGAGATAGAATCCTTTAGTTTATTAGAAACAGGTAGGTCTCACTATATCGGAACTATGAAATACAAGGATATGTTAATTACAAGGGGTGACTTTTATGGAGTGGACAGAAGAAATCGTAAGTAAAGGGTTTGCCTTGTATGTGGCCCTTAGTAAAAAAGGATTTATTACAAGCAAAGAAGATGAATATTTTCAATGGTATGAGGAAAGGGGAGTTCAAGATTTTATTCGGAAAGTAATTGAACCTACGGGAAAAGTCATGATTTTTCTGGATGAACAAGATGGCGTTATTCAAATGGTGCCGGAGATCGAGAATGAAACGGTGTCTTATACAAATGAGGATTTAAAGAACGAATTAGGCTTTAAGGACAATAAAGAAATTCATCTATTCTACTTTATTTTGTTCATCTTAATAGCAGAGTTAGAACAACCATATGATACGGAGTCTGCTGACCGGATGTATCTCCCGATGGAAGAACTATTGGATAAAATGAATGGATACATCGAGCAATATGAACGACTGGGCGAAGAGAAGTTAGAAGAATTAAGTGATGAATATGATGTGGACGTGGCTGGGATTGTAGAAGCCTGGGGCAGAATGGCCGATTTTAAAGAAGGTGCTACAAGCCATATTCGAACAAAAGATAATCATCGGGTGTATATTGAAAAAACGTTGAAATTTTTAGAAAAGGAAAAGCTTATCAGAATAAGAGAACAGACTAATATTTCTGTTACTAATAAAATGAAAAATATTATTAGTCATTATTATCACAATGTCGAGAACAAGAGCAAAATTCATGATCTATTGCTAGTAACAAAAGAAGGAACTGTGGGAGAGGAGGAGGAACGATAATATGCCAAGATTAATGAAAGTGAGAATGACCAATATCCAATTAGATGAAGGGAAGAAAATCATTTCAAACAGCTTGTGGGAACCAAATGCCAAAGATGCCTTATTCATCTTAGAAAACGGTGGAGGAAAAACCAGTTTTATTCAATTAATTACTCAAACCGTTCGTCCTAACTCAAATTTAAGCAAACGATTATTAAAAGAAGTGGTGTATAAAGGTACAACCGGTCATATTATGACAGAATGGAAATTAGATGGAGAAAATCTTCCGTATGAATACTTATGTTTAGGGTTTACCTATATGAATGGGGAAACAAAAACAGAAGAATTAAATTATTTCACATATCTGTTTACCTATAACAGAGGGGACACATTAAATATCAATACCCTTCCTACCACAGTAGATGGGAAAGTAACAAGACTAAATGAATACCGCAAGTTTTTAAGACAAAATGATATTCGTATATTTGATGTCAATCGTGATTATAAAAAGGAATTAAAACGATTCCACCTTATTGAAGATGAATGGAAGATGATACAAAAGATTAATGGAGACGAAGGTGGAGTAGATAATTACTTCAAAACTGCATCCAGCACGTATGACTTATTAGTGAAACTTCTTATCCCAGAAGTTGAAAACACTATATTTGACAGCGAAGAAAAGAAAAAGGAAATTCAAACGTACTTTAAAGAATACAGTAAAAATCTATTAAGTATTCCGGATATGAAAAGAGACTTGGATGATTTCCAAAGGATAAAAAATTGTGCTGAAGACATGGTAAAAGCGGTAGAAGACTTTCAAGTAAAAAAGAAATCCTTTGCGGAAGCGCAAAAGCATGTAGTTAAGTTAAAGAAAAGTATTGAACTTCAAATTGCGGATAAGAAAGAAAAGACCCATATCTTAATTGGAGATATTGAAAAAAATCAAGCATTGATGCATGAAGCGGATTGGAAGATTGATAGCTATAAGGCTCATATTTTAAATGGACAAATCGAAGCAAAAGAAATAGAGCTAGCTGCTGTTGAAAATGAACTTAAAATGAAAACAGAACAACTAAAACAAGCAAAGGCATTACTAAAACAACTAGAAGCAAAAAAAGAATATGGAGATTATCTAGATATTCATAAAAAAGTACTGCAGCTAAATGAAGATATATTTTCTTTAACAGCAAGTGAACCAGAATTAGAAAAGAGAAGAAATGAATCTAAAACTCTCTTAACAGAGGCGTTAAATTTTCTCATAGAAGAACAACAATTTGCTTTGGAGGATATTAACACCAACATCAAATTTACAGTAGAAGAAATTAATCGTAAAGGTGCAGAACGAAAACGATTAGAGAAGGAGAAACTAGATTTATATGGCGAGTATAAGGATGCAAAAAATGATTTAAGTAACTACCAAAAAGGTAAACAAAAACTGATAGATGAATTAGGTGAAGAAGCTGGATATTACCCATCTATCAAGTTCAAATCACTAAGTGAACAACAAAAACAATCTTCAGTGACTATTACCCAAAAAGAAGAGAAAAATCAATTAAACGAACAGGAAATAGATGAAAAGCGCGAGTTTGTAACAAGTCAAAGAATTGTTATGCAAAACAAAAATAATGAAATTACTTCGTTAAAGGACGAACATACCACATTTGAAAAGGAGAAACATAACTTACTTTCACTTCTTTCAGACGATGGGAAAAATACGATAAACATATTTGAAGATATGCAGGAGTTACTTCGGTATTATCAGTATCAAAAAGTGGAAACGGAACGAAAAATAGATGAACTTAAACAGTATATTCATGATTTAACTCAGAAACTTAATCTTTGGGAATCATACGATTACTTTGTTCCTGACGAAACTTTATTAAAGGTTCAACAACATCTAGAACAAAAAGGTGTTATTACTATGTTAGGTAGTGAATGGTTATCGGAACTTTCTAGTGAAGAAATGAAAAATCAGTACCTTAATTCCTATCCATTGCTTCCTTATACGTTATTGGTTGAAGAACCAAATTTAACGGAAGTCAAAAAATCCTTGAATAGCTTGAATAAAGAACTGTTAAACGTACCATTACTGTTTTATATAAAGAGTAAACTTCAAATTCAAACAAAATCAGTAGATGCAAAAATAGATGAACTTTTCCCTCTATATGATGAGTTATATCTCTATCATCAATTAGATGTTCAGTGGTTCGCATCTAGAGCTAAAATCCAAGAAATTATTGATAGCTTAAAAATGGAGCTTGCTCAATATAAAGAACAATTAACTTTTGCACAAACAACCTTCAATAATTACAATGAAATATTAACTGCATTAGAAGCATTCCATACTAGTTATTCGAGTACATTCTCGGAATCCAACATGCAAGCTATCCAGAAATTATCGGAAGATATAAAAGAGATTCACCAACAAATAAATAATGCCAATGAACATATTAAGATGTTAGAGATTGATAACAAATTAATTAGTGAATTTATCTCAGATGAAAAAGTAAAAATAGAAAAAAGAAATTCTTATATAAAGCTTCTTCAAAGCTTTATAGACCTTTACCCAAATCCCGAAGAGTTAGTTGGAAAAGTAAAATATTTAAAAGACCAACATGACCAATACGGGACAAAAGTTAATCTGTGTGAAGAGGAAGTAATAGAGCAACGTGAAGCATTAGATAGACAGAAAGATAAGAAACGAAATATTCAATCTGTTATGGATGGATTAGATAAAGAAAGAAAACACCACCAATTGGACGAGAAGCTTGAACCGTCTGATAGTTACACCAGTGAAGAAAAGAATGAGTACGTAGCCCGTTTTACTGCAGCTCAAAAAAAGTACGCTGAAAAAGATCAAGCGAAAAATTTTCTTGAAAGAAATCTTTCAGATAAAAATAACGAACTTGCTAAATCTGAAAATCGAATCAATAATATCGGATTTACTCTCGAAGAAGTTAAAGTGTTCTACTCTGAAGAAATTAATCTAGAAGAGTTAATTACAAAACAAAAAGAGACAGTCAAAACACTTTCTATTTCCGCAAAGGATATAGAGGTTGAAAAAGGAAAAGTAGAAGAAAATCTAAAAGGGAAAACCGAACAATTAGAATTAGCTAAGAAGGAGATTGATGAGAAGTACGGAAGAGAAGTATTCCTTTATGAATGGGAGCATGAAGAAGAACTTAACCGTTTCAAGCAGTCAAAAGAACAATGGAGCGAAGCTAATAAAGAACTTGTAACTAAGAAGGAATTGTTAAGAAATTCTATAACAGATGCTGAAAAAGCAATGGTACATTTGCAAATTGAAAATCTTCCTCTATATAATGAAAGATTCGGTTTAATACCGGAAGAAGAAATTATTTCAAAGTCAAAAACATATCAAAAATATGCACAAACTCATACTAATGAGCACTTAACAAAGTTACAAAAGTTAGAAGAGAGCAAAAATGGTGTATACCTATCATTTGAAACTTATTTAAAGAAGATTCAAGAATCTAATAACCCTAAAACTGAACAATTTGCGAATGGTTTGTCAAAATTGAAAACAAGTGATCAAATATTTGAGTTAGAGTTTATTTTAGAATCGTTTAATCGCATCTTTGACACTATTAATGCTTTTGAAGAAGATTTAAAGCGAAAGATAACAGAATGTGAAAAGGATAAGGTAAAACTGGTAGATTTATGTTTTCAGCGAGTAGAGGCTATTTATAAGAACGTAACTGAAATCCCGAAATTCTCTAAAGTGAAAGTATTTGGTTATGAATTGCAATTGATTAAAATGAGATGGGACCGTTTTGATAATGAAACCACTCATAGTAATTTACATTACCATGTCCAAACCATTCTGGAAACTTTACAACGAATGAAGCGAGATAACAAACTAGAAAATGAATTGAATGAATACCTAGTACAAAAACTTGATACAGTGGTATTATTAGATAAAATTGCACCTATCAAGAAGTGTTTGGTTAGTATATATAAACCACGAAAGAAATCACTTATGACGACCAGTCCAGAAAACTGGAAACCTTGGGATGAAGTTTCTAAATGGTCCGGTGGAGAAGAATTCAGTTCCTATATGTCCATGTTTATGATACTTGTAACATATTTGCGTAAAAAAGTTAACGCTAGAGACGATTCCTGGAAAGTCATTATTGCTGATAATCCTTTTGGTAAAGCTTCATCAGAACACGTAGTAAAACCAATAATGGAATTAGCTAGAAATAGCAAAATACAACTGTTTTGTCTAACAGCTCATAACAATGAAGACATTCGTTCTCATTTTGAATGTGTCATGAGTAATCGTTATTACAATACAGTAGGTATTGAACTACTTCAAGTGGAACATAAAGAAAAAGGGGTTTCACTTGGAATGTTTGCTTATGAGCATGATTAAAAATTTTTGAGGGTCATATTGGCCCTCTATATATATAGAATTTAGAGGTGTCGAATGTGTCAAAGGTAACTATTAACATACGGGTAGAACAAGAAATGAAAGAGAAACTGAACGATATAGGAAAACAATTAGGATTATCAGAAGCAGATGTATGTAGAATGGCCTTTGCAGAATATATACAAAATCGAATCCATCTGATAAACAAGGATAAAAACAATTAGTAAAGGATTTTGATGGATAAAATTATTCATTAAAGATTTTTGGAGGTTCCATTCGATTGTTTTTATAGTTTGATAATGGCTAAGTAGAGATAAGTTTTTTATAAAGAATAATTAACATTTATTAGTGTTTATATGGAAGAGCGTCCTAAATTGAACTGCACCCCAATTGTTAGACACAGTCTAACAATTGGAGGTGCAGTTTTTCTATGGCTAAATTTACAGCTGATGAAAAAATACAAATCGTTCTACGTTATTTGAACGG